>JALVRF010000023.1:10555-50314 GCA_027025175.1 Candidatus Aminicenantota bacterium
CTTCTGGTTCTGACTGAATCCCTGAAAAGGAAAAAACTCCTTTCCAAGGTGGGAGGGGCTCAATATGTGGCCTCTTTAGTGGACGGGGTCCTGGAGGGCCAGGACCTGAATCCCTACATAGATATTGTTCTTGAGGACTACAAAAAGAGAAAGGTCATAGAGGAAATAGAAAGGATAAAGGAAAGGATAGGCACAGACTTAGAGAGCGCGGACCTGATAATCAACGAACTTCAGGAAAAACTTTTTTCCATCTCCGGGGAAAAACCCCGGGGTTTTATCCACATAGAGGAAGCCACCGATGAGGCCTTAGAATTCGCCGAGGCCGCCAAAAACAGCACAAGTTCCATAACAGGGGTAAGGACCGGGCTCAGCGATTTAGACCATCTAACCACCGGATTCCACAAGGGTGAACTCATCGTCATAGCGGGAAGACCGGGAACCGGAAAAACCGCCCTTGCACTGACCATAGCCCTAAACGCAGCCACCAGGACCGGAAACAACCCCGACCCCGTCCCGGTGGCCTTTTTCTCCTTAGAAATGTCAAAACTTCAACTGGGCCTCAGAATGCTGTCCATAAAATCTCAGATTCCCATGGAAAGGATAAGGAGCGGAAGCATAGACCAGAAAGACATGGAAAAACTGGTTAGAATCCAGGCGGAAATATCACAGTTGCCCATATATGTGGACACCACCCCGGCCCTTACCACGGCTGAACTTCTGGCCAGGGCAAGGAGAATAAAAAAGGAAAAAAATATTGGCCTGGTGATAGTGGATTACCTCCAATTGATGAAGGCACCTGGGGCAAGGGACAACAGGGTTATGGAGGTGAGCCTCATATCCAGCAGTTTAAAGGAACTGGCCAAGAGACTGGAGGTGCCAGTGGTGGCCCTGAGCCAGTTGAACAGGGAACCAGAAAAACGCCATTCCCTTCCCAGGCCCAGGCTTTCAGACCTTCGCGAAAGTGGCACCATAGAACAGGACGCCGATACGGTTCTTCTCCTTTACCGGGACGAATTTTACGACAATGACCCCACCGAGGCCAACAGGAATATAACCGAGGTCATCGTGGCCAAGCAGAGGAGCGGACCCCAGGGAAAGACGGTTCTTCTGCTATTTAAATCCGAATATACCCTTTTTGTGAATCTGGTCGATGAGGCCAAGCACAGGTACTGGGAATACATGGAAAATGTGAGGGAAAGCAAATTCAGAAGGAAAAGGAAAACCCAGGAATGAGACCCACCATTGCCCACATTTCCCTGAAGAACCTGAGGGAAAACATAAGAAAACTGAGGGAACACTCCAGGGCTCCCAATCTCATGGCAGTTATAAAGGCTCAGGCCTACGGTCATGGAGCGCTGAGGGTTGCCGAAGCCAGCGAGGATCTGGTGGATTACTTCGGGGTGGCCACGGTCAGGGAAGGTATAGAAATCAGAAAAGGGGGGATAGAAAAGCCCATAGCCATTCTGGGAGGATTCTTTCCAGGGGAGGAAGAGGCAATAGTTCATTACCGACTGGAGCCTGCCCTGTATTCCCCGGAGCAGGTAAGGAGACTTTCCATGCTGGGAAGAAGGCTGGGAAGGCCCATCAAAGCCCACCTCAAAATAGACACCGGTCTGGGAAGACTGGGATTTTCCTGGAAGGAGCCGGATTTCCCCTGGCTGGACGGGATTGAACTGGTTTCCGCCTTCACCACCCTTGCAGCGGCGGATAACCAGGGAATACCCACCTCTCAGGAACAGCACCGGAGGATGCTCCATGCTTCAGCAGTCCTTGGACTCAGAGAAAAGGGAATACTCATTTCCATTGCCAATTCCGCAGGGGTGGTCCTTCATCCGGAACTTCACGAGGACATGGTAAGGCCGGGGATTCTCCTTTACGGGGTTCCCCCTTATCCCCAATCCTTAAAGGAATTTAAACCTGTAATGAGCCTGAGGACCACCATAATAAACCTGAAGGAGGTTGGGGAGGGCACCCCTCTGGGATACGGAGGAAGTTTTATCACCAAAAGAAAGAGCCTTATAGCCACTGTTCCCATGGGATATTACGATGGGGTTCTTCGCTCCCTTTCCAACCGCGGATGGATGTGGGTAAACGGTAAAAGGGCCCCCATAGTTGGCAAAGTAAGCATGGACCTTACCCTGCTTGATGTCACAGACATAAAGAGGGTAAAACCCGGAGACGAGGTAATTTTCTTCTCTACCCAGGAGCAAATCTGGGAAGTGGCAAAGACGGCAGGGACAATTCCCTACGAGGTTCTATGCAGAATCGGGGAAAGGGTTCTCAGAATCTATCATGATTAAATCCTTCATAGACGAAGTGGGAACAGTGGTTCTCACCGGCGCAAGGGCAATGGCAAGCCTTTTAAGGGGAGAAGCAGACGGTAAGGAAATTCTCAAACAGATGGAGGTCATCGGAATAGAAAGCGTGCCGGTTCTTGCCCTGACCTCGGTTTTCGCAGGAATGGTTCTGGCCCTCAATACTTTCATAGGCTTTTCCAGGTTTGGAGCAGGCCAGTATACAGGTTCGGTGGTGGGGGTGGCCCTGGCCAAGGAATTAGTTCCTGTTCTTGCCGGGATAGTTATTGCGGGAAGGGTTGGGGCTGCCATGGCTGCGGAACTGGGAACCATGAAGGTAACCGAGCAGATAGACGCCCTTTACACCCTTAATGCAGAGCCCATTTCATACCTGGTGCTTCCCAGGCTGGTTGCCTCAACCATCATGCTCCCCGTGCTGGTTCTTCTGGGAATAGGAGTAGCCCATCTCGGGGCATATATTGTGGCTGTGGGCCTCATGGGGGTAAACCCCAGACTTTATGATTATTACCTGTTTTTATACATGGAGCCCTGGGACATAGCCACAGGACTCATAAAGGCCACCAGTTTCGGAACGATAATAGCCCTGGTGGGCTGTCATAAGGGCCTTCAGGCCGAGGGAGGGGCTGAGGGGGTTGGAAAGGCCACCACTTCAGCGGTGGTCCATTCCTCCATAGCCATACTGATAGTGGATTTCATATGGGGAAAAATACTTCCATGGACTCTGAGATTCTAATAGAAGTAGAGGACCTGAAGAAATTCTTCGGAGAAAACAGGGTTCTTAACGGAGTGAATCTGAAGATAAGGGAGGGGGAAATTTACATTGTCCTGGGAAGGAGCGGGGCAGGAAAGAGCGTCCTTCTTAAAAACATTGTGGGGCTAATGAGGCCCGATGCAGGCCGAATACTCTACAGGGGCAGAGACCTGGCAAAGGCAGGAGACGACGAGTGGAAAAGGGTAAGGAGGGATTTCGCCGTGGTTTTCCAGCACTCTGCCCTTTTTGATTCCCTGAACGTGGGGGAAAATGTGGCCTTTGGCCTGAGGAGGATGACCAAATTAGGGGAGGAAGAAATAAGAAAGGCAGTCAGAGAATCCCTGGCCCTGGTAGGACTCAGTGGTATCGAAAACCTCAGGGTTTCCCAGTTGAGCGGGGGCATGAGGAAGAGGGTGGCCATAGCCAGGGCCATTGCAGTCAGGCCCAGGGTAATATTCTACGATGAACCCACCACAGGGCTTGATCCCATAATGTCTGCAAACATTGAACAGTTAATTCTAAGGATGAACAGGAAACTGGGCTCAACCACCTTCATAATAACCCACGACCTCAAACTGGCCTTCAGCGTGGGCAATACCCTCTCCATGCTGCATGATGGTAAAATTATTTTAGAGGCCGGGGTGGAAGAATTCAGAGAGTCCACCCATCCCGTGGTCAGAAAATTCGTGGAGGGAATACCCGATTGAAAACGGAAACCAAGATAGGCCTTTTGCTCCTGGCAGCCTTAGGGGTGCTTTTATATTTCCTGGTAAAAATGGGGAATTTATCCTCCCTTTTTGAACCCAGGGGATACGAAATCACCGCCTACTTCCAGAGCATAGCCGGACTGGAAGAGAGGGCGCCGGTTCGCCTTGCCGGGGTAAAAATAGGTTATGTGGAGAAAATAAAACTTGACCGGGGAAAGGCTCTGGTGGTCATGAAAATTTACCAGTCCTATAAAATAAGGAAGGGTTCCAGGGCTGCGGTCACTTCCATGGGAATAATGGGGGAGAAGTACATAGAGATTTTTCCAGGTGAAGGATCGGATTTTTTGAAGCCCGGTGAGAGAATAGAGGGAATACCACCCCTTTCCATAGACCAACTGGGAGCCATGTTCTATTCCATAGCCCAGGATGTGAAGAAAATGAGCAGAACCTTCAGCGAGGTTATAGGTGGGGAGAAGGGAAGAGCCAGTCTCAACACCATTCTCCAGAACCTGGACAGAATAACCACGGAACTGGATAGAATGCTCAGGCTCAACCAGGGAAACATAACCGCAGCCTCCAGGGAACTGATAGATGCCCTGAAGGAAATGAAACAGGCCGTCATAGAATTTTCCTCAGCATCCAGACAGGTGGCCTCACTTTCTTCCTCCCTCAATTCCAGGACGGAAAAATTTGACCTGGCCCTGGATCAGATGACCAAGGCAGCCCGGAGAATTTCAGACCTTGCCAGAAAGATTGAAGGAGAACTGGAGGTAATTGACAGGGGCTCATTGGGCCAGACCTTAAGGGACAGGAAAATTTACGAAAAAACCAGGGAAATCCTGGATGGAACTTCAGAGGTAGTAGACAAAATAAACAATAAAATCTCCCTATCCCTATCACCCTACCTTTTTTACTCCTCTGAGGGAACGGGAAAGGCCGGGATAAAGATTATCCACGGAAATTCCTGGCTCTCAGCCGGGGTGGTTAATAACGGGGAGGAAACTTCCTATGACCTTCTTTTCGGACGAACCCTTGGCCCCCTTTCACTTTCAGCAGGAATGATTGAGGGAGGCTTCGGCCTGCGGGGAATCCTCCGTTCCGGGAAGGGAGTTTTCCTGGGGGCAGAGGCGTTCAGGCCCAATACCTGGAACTACCGCCTGCTCTTCGGTCTGGAGAAAAAGGGTCTTCTTTTCTTCGGTGGTTACGGAAGCCGAAAATCCCTCATTTTCGGCATAGCCTACGGCTATTAAACTCAGCGCAGGAAAAATCCCAGAAACAGCCTCCAGCGGGGAAGACGAATAAGCCAGGTATCCTCACCGTTTATCTCCGCCTTCCAGAGGTGCTCCCTCAGGGAAAAACCCTCCCCCTGGAATATCACCCCTCCCCAGGAAAACTCCTTGGTAAGTCTGAATCCTCCCACCACATTCCATTCCCCGGCCAATGCTCCCACGGAAACATACTCCTTCCCCTGGGAAAGGCCCGAAATAAGAAGAAATCTACTCGTGCTGAAATTCCTGAAAATCAGGGAGAAAACCGAAACCTCCACATTGCCCACCCTTCCCCTGACTCCCAAAAATCCGCTCAAACCGTTGATGGAAGGGAGTTCTCCCTCAAGGGCAGAATTTTTCTCTGGCGACCAGTTGCCGTCCTTCAGGAATGAGGAGGAATACAGGAAGAATTCTCCAGGCTTTAACGAAAGGGGAAGGAAAGGATAGGTTCCCTTGGTGTAAAAATAGGATGCTCTGAGAAGAAATTTAAAATTACCCCACTTTAAAAGGGCACCAGCATAGGCTGTGGCCATCTGCCTCCACAGGGAGGAAAAATTGCTGTATTCCAGGGAATTAAGACCCTGACAGTTCCACACCGTGTATTCTTGCCCGTTGAATGTTGCAGTTAAGGAAGTCTGTTTATCACAGATTCCCTTATCCTCCGCAAGTCTCCAGTCCATCACGAAATAGGCACCGGCGAAAAGGCCCCGGGGGTTTCCTGCCAATAGTCCTATTTTCAACCTGGGAAAAGGGCGAGGAATACCGTTCCAGACCGGAGGTTCAATGTTCCCGTCCCTGCTCCAATCCTCCCCATCCCATGTATAAAGAAAAGTTTCCCCACCGCCCCTTGCCAGACCCCTCAGGTATTCCACTGGAGGGACGACGCCACTGAAGGAGAAAAAGGCGGAAATACTCTTTCTTAAAGAAAAATTCACCTCAGGGAAAACCCAGGGTTTCCCTTCAAGAATTCCACCCCGGGTTCCCAGAAAAACATCAAAATCACCCCTTCTTCTTACCCCGAGCCTCACCTGAAGGGACCAGGGGAAATAATGGGAATTCCCAGTTTCTATTTTCAAAAATGGTTCGTCTCCCAGGTAAAATTCCCTTACTCTGCCGTCTTCCCTTCCATAGAAAACCTCGCCCCTGCCTCCTGCCTCCCATTCCCACTGGCCTATTAAACTTCCCTCCTTCTCGCCCCAGAGGACCCATTTCACTCCGAAAAACCCGCCGGTTCCCTCTGCCCTGAACCACTGTAAAAATCCCCCCCACTTTTCCCCTGAAACCGAAAGGGTGAACCAGTCCTCCCATCTTCCGGTAAAATCCCCCTTTCTTCTCCCCACATCCCAGAAAATCAGTCTCTTATTCTCCCTGAAACCCATAATCCTGATCTTCCTTCCCCCTTCAAGGGAAAGGGTTCTGAACAAAATCCCATTCCTGTCCCCCATCCATCTTATGGCGAGGTCCCCGCGGCTTCCTATTAAAACTTCCTTCCTTTCCCTGGTGAGGTTCCAGTAATTTCCCTGAACATCCCTTCTATAGGGAGACGGGAAAAACAGCGGATTTATGTGAAAAAGAGGATAGGGAACCCATCGGCCGTTAATGTAAAATCCCCCCTGAGCGGTCTCAGGGTAAAAAAGCAAAGGACTGGTTTCCGCAAAGGGATAGCGAAAAACAAAGTCAAGGGTTCCGGCTCCCACATAAAAACTGAGAAGAAGGGATAGAAATTTTAGGCCCATATTACCCTCTCTATTCTTCTATAGTTTACCGCTTCCATAAGATGGGAGGTGGAGATTTCCTCCTTCCCTTCCAGGTCAGCGATGGTCCTTGCCAATTTGAGGGTCCTGGTAAGGGAGCGGGCGGAAAAACCCAGCATTTCTCCGGCACTTTTCAAAAATTCTTCGCCTTCAGGGGAAATCCTGCAGTACTTCTTTATTTCCTTTGGCCCCATCCTGGAGTTAAGCATACCCTCCCTGCCAAACCTTTCTCGCTGAATTTCCCTGGCCCGGATCACCCTCTCCCTCATGGGCGCTGATTCTCCGGGAAAATTTCCCTTCCTCAGAAGATCCTTTATCTCCACCCTGGGAACTTCAATCCACATGTCAATCCTGTCCACTAAGGGCTTTGATATTTTGGAATAATACTTCTTCCTTTCCGCAGGGCTGCACTCGTAATTTTCAATTCCACCATACCTGTCCTCGCACCGGTTCATGGCCGCCACCAGCATAAAATCCGCGGGAAACTCCACAGTATATCCTGCCCTGGTTATTGTTACCCTGCCTTCCTCCAGGGGTTGACGGAGTCCTTCCAGGGCCTGTTTCTGGAATTCGGTAAACTCGTCCATAAAAAGAACCCCCCTGTGGGCCAGGGAAATTTCCCCTGGCCTGGGATACCGCCCACCTCCTATGAGCCCCACTGGAGATATGTTATGGTGGGGAGCCCGGAAAGGTCTTGTGGTTATGTAATTTTTCTTTACAAGCCCCGCTACGCTGTAAATCTTGGTAACTTCCTCTATTTCCCTCCTATTCATGGGAGGGAAAATGGTGGGAAGCCTCCGGGAGAGCATGGTCTTTCCTGCCCCTGGAGGACCCACCATGGCCATGTTATGCCCTCCGGCCACGGCTATTTCCATGGCCCTCTTGGCCAGTCGCTGTCCCACCACTTCCCCGAAGTCCACCTGGTAATCCTGCACCATCTCCCTTTCTTCCTCCTGAGCCCTTTCAAAATCCCCACCCTGAAGATAAAGGATGATGTCCTGAACCCTGTTGACCTTATATACGGAAATTCCCCTGATCAGGGCCGCCTCCTCAGCATTTGCTTCTGGAAGAACAATTCCATCCAGACCGGCCCTTCGGGCTATATCCGCCATGGGAAGGGCTCCCCTTATGGGTTTTATTTCGCCGAAAAGGCCCACTTCCCCGGCAAAGAGGAGTTTTTCTCTGAAGGGCTTTCCCAGGAAACGGGAGAGAAGGACGGATATTATGGGCAGGTCAAACCAGGCGCCTTCCTTTCGCAGGTCCGCCGGAGATAGACTAACGGTTATCCTCCGGGCCGGAAGAGGATGGCCTATGTTCTTCAGGGCTGCCCTGATTCTCTCACTGCTTTCCTTAATGGAGGTATCAGCAAGGCCTATTATTTTGAAATCCGGAAGTCCCCCTGAAAGGTCAGCCTCCACCTCCACCAGAAACCCGTCAATTCCCATAAGGGAGGCTGCATAAACCTTCATCGGTAAATTATGAGTTTCTGTCCGGGCCTTATCAAATTCCTTCTCAGCCTGTTCCACCTCTTAAGCCTGCGAACGCTCACGCCGAAACGCCGGGAGATACCATAAAGGGTATCCCCCCGCCTGACCGTGTAAATAATTGCTCCCTTTTTCTTTGCCCTGGCAAGTCTCCCTCTGTAACTTGAACCCCTTCTATGTTTTTTCCTGGGGTAAGCATAACTTAAAGGAATGAGGAGCCTGCGGCCTGGACGGAGTCTGGTGCTTCTCATGTTGTTGGCCTGCATAATGGCGCTTATGGATACGCCGAATTTCCTGGAAATCCTGTAAAGGGAATCCCCCCTCCTTACCCTGTACCATGTCCATTTAAGCCTCTCCCTTGAGGAAATCTTTGAGAACTCGGATAGAAATCTCTCCTTTGTTCCCTCAGGAAGCCTCACCCTGTATTTCTTCAGATTTCCCGGAGTCGTAAACCTCAAGATGTGGGGGTTATATTGCCTTATGGTGGAATAACTCACTCCCGCGCAACGGGCAATCACCCGCAGGTCCGTAGGAGAAGGCACTTCCACCTCATCATAGGTGAAGGGAGGAAGAGGGGTGAAGTTTATCCCGTAATCCGAGGGATTGGTAGCAATTATTACCGTGGCCATAAAAGCGGGCACATAATTGGCCGTTTGCCTTTTGAGGTATCTTTTAATCTTCCAGAAGTTCCTGCTGCCGGACCTGCGTATGGCCCTCTCCACCCTCCTCTCTCCCCCGTTATAGGCTGCCAGGGCCAGGTTCCAGTCTCCGAACCTGTCGTAAAGGTCACGAAGATAGCGGGCCGCGGCATAGGTAGACCTTATGGGATCAAGCCTTTCGTCCACCCACCAATTCACACTCAAACCGTAAAGTCTTGCAGTGGACCTCATAAATTGCCATATACCCTTGGCCCACATCCAGCTTCTTGCCTTCTCCCTGTAGCCACTTTCAATTATGGGAAGATATGCTATTTCCCTGGGGATTCCGTATTGTTTTAAAACGCCGCGAATAAAATCAATGTATCTTCCTGATCGGGTCAGGGATTCTTCCATGAATTTCTTATATTTTGTGGTATAGGCAAATATATATCTTTTTACCAGGTCGTTTACTTCAATGGGATATTCATATTTTACGCCCTCCTGCTTGATCTTCTTCTCAAGAGCCGTCGCCTGAGCCGGGGTTATACGGGGAACCTGCTGAGGGACGGTAGGAGAAAAGTCTTCGGGTAAAACCGCTGGTTCCGGAAGGTCCTCCACTTCCAGCAAAACCTCAGGGGTGGTTCTTGCCTCCTTTCTGCCACAGAAGGATAATAAAACAACTCCCAGGATGACAAACAGAAATATTTTTTTATTCACTTGCCGATGATTTTAAGTAAAAGTTTCAAGTTCAGTATATCAAATCCCTTATCTTTAAGAGGAATTTTAAATTTCCCTTCCTCTTCTCCACCATCTAATCTCAAAACGATCTCCAGATAACTGGATCTGTCAATTTTCTCTATGGGAATGTCAAATTCCTCCTCCCTTTTTATGGTTTTTTCCCTTTTAATAACCTCCTTAAAAACCTCGTGGAGTTCCCTTCTCTCCAGACGGCCTATTTTCTTAGGGGTAACCCTGGTCTCCCCGAGAATGGATTTGACCAGTTCGTCGAGTTGTTCTCCAGCCTCCTCCCTGGAGACCTTTATTTTTCTGAAATAAACCCTTTCCGATGGAGTCTTCTCCTCCTCTACCGCGAATTTCACCTCTACTTCCTCATCCTCATCCCTGGCATTGCCTTCCTCTGTTTTTTTTTCGGCCTTTTCCTCTTCCATCCTGGATGGCATAATCACCACAGTGTTCTCCTCTATTTCTTTTTCCTCTTCCTCCTCTAATTTCTCCTCCACCTCATCCAGGGAAGCCCTGGAGGTTTTTTCTTCCTCTGCTCTCGTGCCGATTTTAGCGGCAAGTTCTTCCTCCTTTTCCTCATGAATTTCCAGGGTCCTCGCTATCTTGGCAAGGGTAAATTTTGATATACCCTTCAGTGTTTCAAAAACTCCTATTCCCCTGATGGCTATGGCCTCGTAATAGGGAACCCCCAATTTATTCAGGCGTTTCTGAAGTTCCTCAATGGGAAGAATATTCGGCAAATCCCTTTTGTTGTACTGAATAACCATGGGTATATCCTCAAGTTTTATGTTGTAAAAGGCCAGGTTCTCGGCGAGGTTCTCCATGCTTTCAAGATTTGAATCCAGAATTGCCTTCTGGGAATCCGCCACGAATACGATTCCATCAACCCCCTTTAAAACTAACTTTCTCGTTTCGTTGTAATGAACCTGTCCCGGAACCGTGTATAGTTGGAACCTGACCCTGTAGTCCTTGAGGGTTCCCACTTCCATGGGAAGAAGGTCAAAAAACAGGGTTCTGTCTGCCCCTGTCTCCAGACTTATAAGTTCTCCCCTGACCTTTGGGTGAGTTTTTCTGTAAATTACCTGAAGATTTGTGGTTTTTCCGCTGAGCCCTGGTCCGTAATAAACAATCTTCGCAGCCAATTGTTTGCTGGCGTAGTTGAAGAAAACCATACTCTTATTTTAGCACTACCTCGTTGATTTTCAAGAAAGAGGGCTATAGGGGGGCAATGCCCCCCTATTTATATCAAACTACTCCGTAGGCCAGCATGGCCCGGGCGACTTTGAGGAAACCAGCGATGTTGGCTCCTGCCAGAAGGTCTCCTTCCACCCCATAGTCCCTGGCGGCTTCAAGGGCGGTTTTGTGGATGTTCTTCATGATTTCCAGGAGTTTGCGGTCCACCTCTTCCCTGGTCCAGGAAAGTCTCATGCTGTTCTGAACCATCTCCAGACCTGAAACGGCAACTCCTCCGGCATTGGCAGCCTTGGCAGGTCCAAAGAGTATTCCATTCTCCTTGTAAACCTTTATGGCATCTAAGGTAGAGGGCATGTTGGCTCCCTCGGCTACTGCTACGCATCCGTTCTTGGCTAAGGCTTCAGCGTGGTCCTTGTGAATCTCGTTCTGGGTGGCGCAGGGAAGGGCAATATCAACTTTAATTCCCTCATCCCTTATCACATCCCAGACGGATTTTCCTTCGTAATAGGGAAGATTATATTTCTCAGCGTATTCCCTTATCCTCCCTCTCTTCTCGTTCTTGAGCCACATAAGGAAATCCCATTTTTCGCCCTTGATTCCTTCCTCGTCCAGCACGGTTCCGCTGGAGTCTGAAGCGAAGATGACCTTTCCTCCCATGTGGTTTACCTTTTCAATGGCATACTGGGCCACATTTCCGGAACCACTTACCGCCACCACCTTTCCGTTGAAGTCCATTCCCTTGGTGGCCAGCATTTCAGCAGTAAAGTAAACCAGGCCATATCCGGTGGCTTCGGGCCGGATAAGGCTTCCGCCATATTCCAGGCCCTTTCCTGTAAGCACTCCGGTATGTTCGTTCTTGATTTTCTTGTAATACCCGTACATATAACCTATTTCCCTTCCGCCAACTCCTATATCTCCGGCGGGAACATCGGTGTCAGGGCCTATGTGGCGGAAAAGTTCCCTCATGAAGGCATAGCAGAACCTCATAACTTCCCTGTCGCTCTTCCCCTTGGGGTTGAAGTCAGAGCCTCCCTTTCCTCCGCCCATGGGAAGACCGGTGAGGGAGTTTTTGAAGATCTGCTCAAACCCCAGGAACTTAATGATGCTGAGGTTGACGGAAGGATGGAAACGAAGTCCTCCCTTGTAGGGCCCTATGGCGTTATTAAACTGGACACGGAACCCGCGATTTACATGAATTTCACCCTTATCGTCTTCCCAGGGAACTCTGAACATGATTACCCTGTCAGGCTCCACTATCCTTTCGTAAATCTTTGCCTTTACGAACTCAGGGTGCTTCTCCACCGTGGGCTCAAGGGTGGTCATAACCTCGGTAACTGCCTGAATAAATTCAGGCTGATCCTTGTCCTTTTCTTTAACCTTGGCAATTATTTCCTCAATCACGGACATATTAGACCTCCTTACGGTATTTTCACCTGGAATTTAACACAAATTTTTTATTATTGTCAAGTTTCTAACATTTTGAAATACCCCCCTGGTGGTAAAATAGGATTATGGCAAAAAATCTAACCATTAAGAGGGAACACAAAAAAATAAGGCGTAGTTTATCCGCCTCCGTTTTCTACGGTATTGCCGGGGCAATAATCCTGTTTATCCTCCTTCTCCTTCTTCTCCTCCGATTCTCTCCGCTTAACAGGATTTATCTCTACGCTATTGCTGGCTTCGTATCCCTGATAATTACATACGCAATTTCCGTAAGGACTCTGAGACGAAAAATCATGGGCATTTACTCATCGGCGGAAAAAATATCAGAGGTTCTGGAGTCTATCTCAGAGGGTAATCTGAAACCGGAAATTCAGGAAAGTGAATACCTAAGGGAACTCTGGGAAAAACTATCCATTCTAACTCAAGGCCAGAGAGAAAGGCTGATTGCTGTGCTCCACTCCCTGAAGACTGCCCGGGAAAACCTGAAAAATTCGCAAAACGAAAGGGCCAGGGAGGTTCTGGATTCGCTAATTTCCAATCTTGAGCAGGATTTTAAATTCTGAAAAGGACCTGATCTCAACTTCCAGGTAATCCTGGATTCTTTCCAGGAGGGACATGAAAACCCTTACAGGAAGTTTTTCCCGGACTATCCGGGAAACGGGTTTTTTAAAGAAATCCCTGTATCCCAGGTGTTTTTCCACCGGGAATCCCTCCATTTTAACCGCCCAGAAAAGAAAATAAGCAGTGGTCTGAAGGGGGGCCTTTTTCACCAGAGGAAGGCTCAGTTTCAGAAGTTCAAAAAGTTTTTCCCTGCGGAGGTTTTCCGGAAGAAGGGCCAGGAGCACCTCCTGGACCAGGGAAAGATAGGGGTAAATTTCAGGCCTGGAGATAAGGGGAAATCCCGGATGGAATATTTCAAAGGTCTCCAAGGTGAGCCCACCCTTCCAACTTTCCCAAACCGTGGCCTCTCCGTAGGTAAAGGGTTCTATGGACGAACCAAACCTGTTGGGTATCTTGGCCCCCCCTCTTCCCAGGGTTTTTATTCTTCCCCTCTGGCGGGTAAAAAGCACCACCTCTCTGTCTATCTCAAAAATGTATTGGGATTTCAAAACAATGGACTCAAAAATAAGCCTTGGCATCACATAAGGCGATTCATAAGCAATGTGGCCAGGCCAAAGAGAAGAAGATATCCCACCGAATCCGTGAGCATGGTCAGGAAGGTCCCGGGCCCAAAGGCCGGGTCAAGCCCCACCTTTTTCCATATAAAGGGAATAAGGGTTCCAGCCAGGGCTGCTATTATCATGTCCCCCACCAGAACCAGAAAGAGTATCAGCCCGATTACGGGTTTCCCGGTGGTTAAATAACCCAGTATGCTAACCACTATGCCGAGGCCCACGGCATTTCCCAGGGCCACGGCAATCTCCTTCATGAGGGCTTTCCTGGCATTTTCCCAGGTAAGTTCTCCCAGGGCCAGTTCTCTGACCATTACGGCTATGGATTGGATTCCCGCGTTTCCCACGAGGCCTGTAATGGGCATAAAGGCAGCTATTAGGGCGTATTTCTGTATGGTCCCCTTAAACAGGGATATAACCGAAGCAACTATGGAAGCGGTTATAAGGTTTACATAAAGCCACGGAAGCCTTCTTTTTATGGACTTGATAGGCGGGGTTGTTATCCTGTCCACCTCCTCCAATCCTGCCATTTTTAAAAGATCTTCGGTGGCCTCCTCTTCAATTATGTCTATTATGTCATCAACGGTTATAACTCCCTTGAGCCTTCCTTCGTGGTCCACCACTGGAATGGCCACAAGATTGTATGCAGAAACCATTCTTGCCACTTCTTCCTGGTCAGTATCCACGGTCACGGATATCACATGGGGATTCATTATGTCCTTCAGTTTGGTATTGGGGGGATTAAGAATCAGTTGCTTCAGAGAAACCACGCCCACCAATTTACCGTCATCGTCCACCACATAAAGATAAAATCCCGATTCCTTCTCCTGGGAAAGTTGAATAGCAGTTATTGCATCAGCCACAGTGGTATTCTGGGAAAGGGCGTAAAAATCCGTGGACATGATGTGGCCGGCGGTGTCCTCTTCATAGGCTAAGAGTTCCCTTACCTCCTGGCTGCGCTTGGGAGCCATGAGTTGGCGAACTTTTTCGGATACTTCCTCGGGCATGTAGTCCAGGATAGAAACCACATCGTCGCTGTCCATGTGGCGGAAGAGTTCAACCATTTCCTTGGGGGAAAGTTCAGCATTGAGGAGAAGGTCAGCAGCAATGTCCGGTTCCAGTTCAGCCACCACATCCGCCGCCTTTTCCACATCGTGGGAATATATGACCTGGAAAAGGATTATTCTCTCGTTGGGAAAGAGCCGGGACATAACCGCAGCCAGGTCCGCAGCGTGAACTTTTTTGGTAAGATTCCAGAGCCTGGAGTACGCCCTGCTGCGGATGAACTTGGTTATGCTTCCGAAAAGCACATTGAGTGGCTTCTGATTCATCCCTATAAGATAACACAGAAGAGGTTTTAAGCAAAGGCTTTTAAATTCAAGCCACGGGGTTAATGTGCTAAAATTCGGGAAGGAGGTGTGACATGGCAGAAGAATGGGTAAAGGTAAAAATTGCGGACCTTTTTGATGTGGTGGTGAATGTTTTTAAAGAACTCGGGGTTCCTGAGGAGGATGCAGGAATAATAGCCGATGTTCTTATAGCCGCAGACCGCCGGGGAATATCCTCCCACGGGGTGGCCAGGCTCCGCCGCTATGTGAACGGCATAAAACAGGGGGTAATGATGGCAAAAACCGAGATAACCTATGTAAAGGAAACCCCTGTTTCTCTGGTGGTGGACGGCGGAGGAGGAATGGGCCAGGTTGTGGCCTACAGGACCATGGAAAAATGCATCAAAAAAGCCAGGGAAAACTTCATCTGCTTAGCCACTATACGAAACTCCAATCATTACGGCATAGCAGGGTATTATTCCATGATGGCCCTGAAGGAAGGGCTCATCGGGATATCCATGACCAATGCCGCTCCCCTGGTAATACCCACCTTCGGCAAGGATGCGGTGCTGGGAACCAATCCCATATCCGTGGCCGTTCCTGCCAGGGAGGAGAGGCCCTATGTTCTGGACATGGCAACCTCCACGGTTCCCAGGGGAAAGTTAGAGGTTTACAACAGAATGGGAAAGAAGATTCCCCTCATGTGGGCAACGGATGAAAATGGGATTCCCACCGACGACCCGGGTCGGGTGCTTAAGAACCTTTTAGAAAGAAGGGGAGGAGGGCTTCTTCCCTTGGGAGGGGCCGACGAACTAACCGGGGGGCACAAGGGATACGGTCTTGCCCTTCTGGTGGATATATTCTCCGGGGTCTTCTCGTCGGGAGCCTGGGGAACCGATGTTTACGGTAAAAAGGGACAGCCTGCCAATGTCTGTCACTTCCTTGGCGCCATCTCACCGGAGGCCTTTGTGGGTATGGAAGAAATTTCCTCCAACATGGACAACATAATAAGGATGCTCAAGAACGCCCCCAAGGCTCCTGGAAAGGACAGAATCTACATCCACGGGGAAAAGGAATTTGAGAAGGAGGAGGAAAACAGCGAGGAAGTTCCCCTTTATTACAAGGTCTATCAGGACATAAAGGAAATCTGTTCGGACTTAGGGGTGAAATTCAAAC
This sequence comes from Candidatus Aminicenantota bacterium, assembly GCA_027025175.1. Classification (GTDB taxonomy): domain Bacteria; phylum Acidobacteriota; class Aminicenantia; order S016-38; family S016-38; genus JALSNJ01. The sequence goes on from JALVRF010000023.1 coordinate 26,530, forward strand.
TCTAATCCTGTTCTCCTGATTTTTATCTCCATCCCCCTCTCCCTGGCCCTGCGATGGGGAGAGGGAGTTTTAAGGTGGTGGATAAATTCTATCTCCTTATCTTTTTCCTTTACCTCAAACCCTAATTTTTCTATCTTCTCCCTTTCCTCTGCCGGCGCCCTGTATATCGCATATTTTAAGTGGGGAATGCCCTTCTGCTCTATCTCCTCCAGGGAAAGGAATATAAGCCCATCTATGGAGGAGGAATTCCACCTTTGCAGGAATCCCTCTTCCAGCCTCTGGACTGTTTCCAATTCCATGATTTCTTTTTCCCCCTCTACGCCGATGGGCAGGGCCGGTCCTAAACTTATCCTGGGCTTTGGGTGGAACCCCCGGGAGAAGGAAAGGGGGGTGGCGGTTCTACGGAAAATTCTCTCCATGGTTTTAAGAAGTTCTGTCTGGGAAAGAAAACGAGCAATCCCCTTTTTGGTGTAATAAATCCTGTATAAAAATCTTCCCTCCTCCTTCCTTTGAGGAAGGCTTTCTCTGAGTTCTATTTTCGGCGAGAACCTTTTCCTGGCCACCTTCCAGTAAATGCATCCCTTACACCTTCCGCAGTAAAGCTCAAGGCAGGATGGGGTCCTCTCCCCTTCCAGGGCCCTTTTCCTCTCTAAAAGGAGATATTCCTTAAGGGGGCCCGCCTCCATGTGGTCCCAGGGAAGGGGTTCCGGTAAAGGGAAGGGGCTGGTAAAGTCTTCTGGGGAAATACCGGTTTTTGAAAAGGCCTCCTGCCAGAGGGAAAAATCAAAGTGCTCCCTCCAGGCCTCCAGCATCCCTCCCCTCCTTCGGACCTCCTCCAGAACTTCCCCTGCCCTGAAATCTCCCCGGGCCAGGAAGGCTTCAAGAAGGCTCTGGTGAAGGTCGTGGAAGTTAATTCTTATGTTCCTGTGCCTTCTTATAAGGCTCAATATGAAACGCTGCTTCTGAGCAAGGGAATTCATGTCCCCAAATCCTTCCCACTGGAAAGGGGTCCAGGGCATGGGAACGAAGTTGGAAATGGAGGCAACAAGAAGGGGTCTGGCGCCGAGTTTTTCCCTTCCTAAGCGGGAAACTTCCTCTAAAAGGGAAGCGATTCCCCGAAGGTCCTCCTCCTTTTCCGTGGGAAGTCCTATCATGAAGTAAAACTTAAGCCTCCTCCACCCAAGACTGAAGGCAACCTCCGCTGCCTTAATTATTTCCTCCCCGGTGGTGGCTTTATTTATAACCCGGCGGAGCCTCTCCGCTCCAGCCTCAGGCACTATGGTAAAGGAAGTCTTCCGCAGGTCGGCTATTATGGAAAGCAACTGGAGGTCCTGGAGGATGGAGGGCCTGAGGGAGGGCAGAGACACGGAAATTGCCCATTTTTTAAACTCAGGATAAAGGGTTTTAAGAAGAAGGTGGAAATGGGGAAAATCCGCCGTAGAAAGGGAGGAGAAACTCACCTCCTCGTATCCCGTGTTCCTCAAACTCCTTATAACCCCATTGGCTATTTCGCTCAGGCTCCTGGCCCTGAAGGGGGAATAGAACTGGGTGGCCTGGCAAAAACGGCATTTCTGAGGGCAGCCCCGGGAAATTTCCCATCCCTGTCGGTCAAATACCGATTCCACATGGGGAAGAACCGCTTTTTCAGGGAAGGGAAAATCGTCTAAATTCCTAACAATGGCCTTTTCAACCTTAACTCCCTCAACGAAATAATAACCTACCTTTGCCCTTTTTCTCCTTGAAGGGTCCGGAACATAAACCCCCTTTATCTCCTTTAAGGCCTCAATCCTCTCCCTGCGATTTCTGATTTTTCGGAAAATCTCCAGGGCCCCGGGAAAAAACAGTTCCCCGTCCCCGAAAAAGAAAAAGTCAAAAAATTCAGACATGGGCTCAGGATTTATGACATTGGGTCCCCCTGCCCCTATTATGGGGTCCTGCACCTTCCTTTCCTCCCTCCTTATGGGAATTCCCCCTAGTTCCAGAATTTTCAAAACATTGGTGTAGTTAAGTTCGTAAAGCAGGGAAAAGGAAACCATGTCAAAATCCCGGAGGGGACTTTTGGTCTCCAGGGAAAAAAGTGGCATTCCCTTTTCTTTAAGAAGGCTCACCATGTCCGCATCGGGCATGAAAACCCTCTCGGCAGCGGCAAAGTCCATGGAATTTATCAGGAAATAAAGGATTCTGAGCCCGAGATAACTCATTCCAATCTCGTAAAGGTCAGGATAAACCAAGGCCACCCTCACCTGAGCCTCAGGCTTTGCTACAGAACCGAATTCTCCCCCAACGTATCTTGCGGGTTTTCGGACCCTGTGCAAGACTTCTTCTATTATTCCCATCTCCACGCCAGGGTGCTGTTTATTATTCCCAAGGAGATATAGGAAGCCAGCAGGTTGGAACCACCGTAACTGAGAAATGGAAGGGGAAATCCTGTCACCGGGAAAAGGCCCACAGCGATAAGGAGGTTGAAAACCGTCTGAAAGGCGAGCCATCCTCCCAGGAGAAGCACCAGGAGAACCGCCTCCTCCTCTGCCAGATATTCAACAGAAGAGAAAATTCTGAAAAAGAGCATGGCATATAAAAGAAGAACCACGAGAACTCCCAGAAAACCGAAACTTTCCCCCACTACTGCGAAGATAAAATCGGTATGGGCTGCAGGGAGAAACCTGAGTTTTGCCTGGGTCATTTCCCTGAGGCCCTTTCCCTTGAGTCCCCCGGAACCTATGGATATTTTTGCCTGATAGACCTGGTATGCAGAGCCCTTGGGGTCAGAGGAAGGGTGGAGAAAGGAGGTAATTCTTTTTTTCTGATAATCCTCCAGAAAATAAAACCATCCTACCACTGCTACCACAATGGCAGAGATAGCAATGAGCCTCCTCATCCACTTTTTAATTCCAAAGACCATGTAAAGGGCCAGGGGGAAGGCCAGATAAACGAAGGCAGTCCCAAGGTCCGGCTGAAGGGCCACCAGGCCCATGGGAAGAAAAACTATAGCCCCGGAAATTACGAAATTTTTAAAGGAAACGGGAAACTGATACTTTCGGCGTAAGAACCATACCAGAAAAAGGGGTATTATGAATTTTCCCGCCTCAGAGGGCTGAAACCAGAAGGTGCCCAATTTCAACCAACTGGATACCCCGCCACGGAAAGCAAGGGGAAGAAGAACCGCCAGGAGACCGGCATAAAGCCATGGGGAGAGATTTATCAATTTCCTGTAATTGAACATGGAGAAAAGGAAAAAGGCACCTAAGGAAAGAAAAATCCTGAGCACCTGTCCCCTTATCAGGAAAGGCCCGGCCCTGGATGCCCATATTCCCAGAAGTCCCATACCGTTAAGGCCCAGGGCTACGGCAAGCATCCACCTGTCAATTTCCCTTAATCTTCTCACCTAAAATCCTCCTGAGGAGCCTCCCTGCCACAGGGGCTGCCGTCTCTCCCCCGGCTCCCCCGTGTTCCACCAAGACGAATATGGAAATTTCTGGGTTATCGCAGGGGGCAATTGCTGCGAAAAGGGAATGGGGTTTTATTTTCTTGCTCTTTTCCAGTTTAACCACCTGGGCGGTTCCCGTCTTACCGCAAACACTTATCCCTGGCACAGAGGCTGCTCGCCCGGTTCCCTCCTTCACCACCAGCCTCATTCCCTTAATAACCGCCTCAAATATCCAGGGGGAAATTTCCATGCTCACCTTTTCTGTTTTCTCCCCCTTGATAACATGGGGAACCGGATACCAGCCCCTGTTTCCTATGGCAGCAACGAAGGTGGCCACCTGAAGGGGGGTAGCGGTGAAATAACCCTGACCTATGGAAAGGGAAATGGTCTCCCCTGGATACCAGCCCACACCCAGGTGTTTCCTTTTCCACTGAGGACTGGGCAGGATTCCCTCCTTTTCCCCGGGAAGGTCTATCCCGGTTTTCCTCCCAAATGGAAAATCCTTCACCACATCAACTATGTTTTCAATCCCCAATCTATCCCCCATCTTGTAAAAATAAACATTGCATGAGTCCCTTATAGCATGGGCAAGGTCCTCCCATCCGTGGCCACCGGCTCTCCAGCAGCGGAAGTTCCTGCCGCCGAAGGGGAAAAAACCCGGACAGAAAATCTTCTCCCTCGGGCTGACCACCCCCTTCTTCAGGGCCGCCACCGCCATGGCCAGTTTAAATATGGAGCCTATGGGGTATGTCCCCTGGATGGCCCTGTTGAAAAGGGGCTTTCCCGGGTCGGTCATTATTTTAAGTTTAGCCCTTCCAGCAAACCTTGAGGACATCAGATTGGGCTCAAAGGAAGGGGATGATACCATGGCAAGAACCTCCCCGGTTTTTGGGGAAAGAATCACCACCGCCCCGGATTTTCCCTGAAGTTCCTCCCGGGCCCATTTTTGAATATCCAGGTCAAGGGCAAGAACAAGTTTTCTTCCCGGATGGGGTGGGGTTCTTTTTATGATTTTAATAGGATTCCCCATGCTGTCCCTCAGAAGATAAAGGGCCCCGTCCTTTCCCCTTAAAACCGCATCGTATGACCTTTCCACCCCCTTTTTTCCCACCAGGGCTCCGGGTTTTAGGCCCAGTGCCTTCACCTCCCTCCCGTTGGCTTCCCCCACATATCCAACCACATGAGCCGCAAGTTCTCCAAAGGGATAAAACCTCATGGGCTCTGCTTCCACCAGGAACTCCGGAAATTTATCCCTTATGGCCTCAAGCCTGGAAATCTGAGCCATGTTCAGGTTTTCAGCGATTACCACCGGGAGCAGTCTCGGAAAATCCCTGTAATTGTCCAGCCTGTGGCGAAGTTCCTGCACCGGAATTGAAAGTATACCGGAAACCTCAGAAAGGGCTGAATCCGGGTCCCGGGAGAGTCCCCGCACAAAGGAAAGGGAAAAGGACGCCCTGGTCTCTGCCAGGACCCTTCCCTCCCGGTCCGTGATGAGACCCCGCGGGGCCTTTACGGGAAAAACAAGGGTTCTATTCCTCTCTGCAAGGCGCAGGTATTTCTCCCTCTGCAAAATCTGAAGTTGAAAACATCTTACGGCTATCAACAGAAAAATCCCGGCCAGAGCCAGGATAAATTTAAACCTGGAAGATTTAAGTTTCTCTAAACTTTCTCGCATTTCTTATGTATATGGGATAATAGGCCAAAAGGGTAAGAACATACGATTTTATGGAAAGGGAATACCCTGTGGAAAAAAGGGAAAGGAGCCCCATGGCCACCAGGTCTTTGATCAGGAGGAAAACCAGAAGGAGAAAAATCATGGTTCTCGGAGTGGGCAAAATTTTGCCGGTTATCCAGTGAAGGAAAAGGGCGCTCAGGGTGAAGGAAAAGGCGAAAACCCCTAAGGGCGTGCCCGAGGCCAGGTCTGCAAGAAAACCCGCAAGCGTAGCCCAGTAAGCCCCGTCGGGATGTCTCGCCATCAAAAAGGCAAGCATTGCCAGAAATTGAAAGGGCAAAGGACCACTTATGGGGGAGGCCTCCCACAGAAAAGAAAACAAAAGGGCAACGACAAGGAAAAGCCTTACCATTTTCTTATTATCCCTACAAATTCAAGGGTGTCCACGGAAAAATACGGCCTTACCTCCACGGAAAGAAAAATTCCAGAGGCTTTCCTCACCCTCTCAATCCTGCCCACAGGTAGACCCGGAGGAAATATACCATCCAGTCCTGAGGTAAAAACTTCATCCCCCTCCTTAATTCCGGAGGTTGGATAAATGTAATCCAGCACCAGTAAATTTTCTCCCCTTCCCCTCAGAACCCCGTATTCCCCTCTTACCTTCACACCTATAGCGGACATGGGAGAAGTTATGGGTTTAACCCAGCACCGGGAATAGGAGATAGGGGGAACTACCTTACCAACGGCATTGCCCTTCTGGTCCACCACCGCCATTCCCTCTTTTATTCCCTGTCCCCAACCCGCCTCCACCGAAAAATTGAGATTCACGTTTCTGGGGTTTAGCAGCACCGTTCTGGCGTAAAAAACCGAGGGCAAAGGCGGGGACTTCTCAAGGGATGACCTGTAAATCTCCTGGCGTAATCTCAGGTTTTCCAGCCTGAGTTTCAGAATTTCCTCCCTGAGTTTCTTATCTCCTTTAAGAACTTCCCTGGCCCTGGCTACAGCCATCCAGTTATCGTCCAGGGAGTAGACCAGGGAAGATAAACCCAGAGCGGCACTGTCCACCGCTGAAATTACCGAATAGAAAAATTTCTGCACTGGCATGGAAAAAATCCCGTGGGAAATGATTATTAAAAGATCCAGGACCAGGAGCAAAATATAAGTTTTGGTCCCCCCTTTCAATTTTTAATCCACGGAGACTTTCCTCAGCAGGTCCAGGTCGTCCAGAATTTTTCCTACCCCCTCGGCCACACTTGATAGGGGATCCCTGGCCAGTTCTACGGGAAGTTTAAGTTCCTTTTCTATCCTCTTATCAAGGTTTTTAAGGAGGGCCCCCCCGCCGCTGAGCACTATTCCCCTCTCAAAAATGTCGGCGGAAAGTTCAGGAGGGGTGGTCTCCAGGGTATCCCTTATGGCATTTATTATCATGGTCACTACCGGATCCAGGGCCTCCTTGATGTCCAGTTCGTTCACCACTATGTTCCTGGGGAGTCCCTCCCGCAGGTCCCTGCCCTTTACCTCCTTTTCTCTGGGTTCCTCGGCTTCAATAACATTTCCTATTTCAATTTTTATCTCCTCGGCGGTCCTTTCGCCCACCAGGAGGTTAAATTTATTCTTGAGGTAATTTCTAATAGCCTCGTCCATCTCGTTTCCAGCCACCCTTATGGTTTTCCCCTTAACCACCCCGGCAAGGGAAATCACGGAAATGTCCGTGGTGCCTCCGCCTATATCCACTATCATGCTCCCAGTGGGCTCCTGAACAGACAGGCCCGCACCTATGGCCGCTGCCATGGCCTGCTCCACCATGAATACCTCCTTGGCCCTTACCCTCAGAGCGACATCCTTAACCGCCCTTTTTTCTACAGGGGTTATCCCTGAGGGAATACCTATCACCACCCTGGGCCTTACCCAGGAAGCCCCTCTCATGGCTTTTTTCAGGAAGGTCTCCAGCATCTTTTCTGCAGCCTCAAAATCGGCAATGACACCGTCGCGCAGGGGTTTTACTGATCTTACCCTGTCCGGGGTTTTGCCCAGCATCCTTTTGGCCTCACTTCCTGTAGCAAGCACCTTTCCGGTTTTAACATCAATGGCCACGATGGAAGGCTCACGGAGAATTATCCCTTCACCCTTCTTATATATAAGGGTATTGGCCGTGCCCAGGTCAATCCCCAGGCTGGTCCCTTCAAATAGTCCGAAAAATTTTCTCAAAAAATTAGTCACCGTAAACCACCACCTGTTTTACTTTTCTACTAACATTGCCCGCAGAGTCCATGGCCTCCACAACCACGGTTTTTATTCCCGGAGTATTGAACTCCAGGGTATGGAAAAATTTCCCCGAGGTCTCCACAGGGACCCGGGCCCCGTTTATGAACACTTTGACCCCCACCTCAGTGGTCCCCCTGATTATCACCACCTTCCCCTTGGGGGTTATGGAGACATCTAACTGAGGAGGAGTTTTGTCAAGGCTCCTGAGTTGAGACCTGAAATCTTTAAAAATTACGGGATGAGATGAACTACAAATAAGACCGGAGGACAGACAGGCCCTTATATGAAAACTTCCATTTCCGGGTCTTATAAGCCTGGAGGACGAAACATTAACCGAGAGAATCGGGCGAACGAAAAATGGCCCCCTGCTGACTTCCACCAGGGCTGGAGAGGAAACCTTAACAAGGATGCCGTTCCCGGTGGATTTAACGCTAAGGGACGGAATAGAAATTTTCCTTCTTTTCTTGCCGGTAAAAATCTGCCCGGAAGAGGCCTCGCAGGCCCTTCCCTTTATTACGGAAACCGCCCTATCAGAAATCATCCCTTCCCCTTCAAAACTGCAGGAGAAGGCTGAATTCTCAATTTTACCTTTACCGTAAAACTCGGCCATCCCCTTTAAAATTTTTATTCCTGAGATGGAAAACTTCGCAGAGGAATTTTCCTTCAGGAGAAAAAGCCCCTGCCCTGTGGATACCAGGACCCTTCCCCCACCGGTCTTAACTATAAGGCCATTCTCTTCTGACCGGGTGGACACCTTACCGTTGTAATCCAGAACCGAAACTTTGCCTTCCTGGACATAAACGGGTTTATTTCCGTACTTCAGGTAAATTTCAAGAAAAACCCACCCAAATATTAAAAATAGAAGGATAACCAGGCCTGCAATAAGTCTTTTCACAGGGATAATTTACCAGAAAAATTCACTTTTGTGAACAGTAAAACCGATTAAATTCTCGCCCCCCTAAAATTCCCCGGGCAGCCTGTAAACCCTGAACCCCGTATCATCAGGGTTAATGTAAAAAAGATAGCCCTTCCTTATCTTAAACCTGTATCCTATGTACTCGTATTTCAGGGGAAGTATGTAGGACCTCAGATATTCCCCCTGGCTGGTAAAGACATCAAACCTGGGATGGTTCTTTCTGTAATATCCGGTAATCAAGCATAGCTTCCCTCCGCATGCGGCAGCGTAGAGCACTGAGAAAGGCTCAACATTCCTTGCATTTTTAATTTTCCGGAGAATAGGCACCGTGGGAGCCGGGGCTTTAAATTTTACGGTCTTAAGTTTCCTGCCCTTCAAATCATAGAAGGAAAATTGATAACTGGGCGAGGCAGAGGCAAAAATCCTGTCCCCTATCAAAGCGTAAACAGGGCGGGAAATGATGAATATTTCAATGCGCTTCCCTCTTCTCTGGCTAAAGGTAGCCACAGGGAGCTGGAGAATTTCAGTAAGGGGAGCATCCTTTCCCCAGAGGTAAAGATCTCCCTTTCCTCCCTTTTCAGAAAAAAAGGTCCCTGAAAGAAGGAGCCTGTCCCCTATTTCCCCCACTATGCGGTCCAGATCCGCTGGAAGCCTTCTCTGCCAGAGAACCTTTCCGTCCAGGGAATAGACGATAATCTTGTCCTCCACATGAAGGGTGTAAATCTTGCCGCCTTCCACCCAGAGGCTGGTAATGTAAGTGTATTCTCCAGGTCCCTGCCCGAATCCCCCGATGGTCCTTAAGGAATCCCCTTCTACAACTTCAAGCCCCTTCCGGGCATCAAAGAAGACCAGTTTCCCATCATCGGTAATGTCGGCATCGCTAACCCTTCCCACATCCTCCCTGGAGGTAAAATCCGCCACCGGCTGAAGGTCCAACTCCTTGAGATTTTCCAGAGGAGGGAGTTTCTTGCCGCAGAAAGCCACCATAAAGGAAGCGAGGATGAGAATTAAAATCTTCCTGCTCATGGAAAAATAATACTTCATTTTCAATTTTGCTGAAACTTTCTCAGGAGGCCTTCTTTGAAAAATTCAGCACCTCAGCTTAGAATAAACATAGAACAGGGGGGAGGGAGAAATGGCTAAATGCAAATTCAGAACTAAAGACGGCTGGGAGTGCCCTTTAGAGGCAGAACCCGGAGAAGATTACTGCTACTGGCACAAAAGAGAGGACGGGAAAAGCCCGACCAAGGAACAACTGGAAGTTTTAAAGAAGGAAAAAATAATAGGGGTTTACCTGAGAAGAGCAAATCTTGAGGGGACTGAGCTTCAAGGAGCTATCCTCAGAAAGGCAGACCTTCAAGGAGCTAACCTTGAAGGGACGAATCTTGTGGCGGCTGACCTCCAAGGAGGGGTCCTTTTCTTGGCAAACCTTCAAGGAGCCATTTTTATATCGGCAAACCTTAAAGAAGCTATACTCAGGAAGACAAATCTTCAAGGAAGTTACTTTATAGGAGCAAAGCTTCAAGGAGCTGACCTTATGGGGGCAAGTCTTGAGGGAGCAAACCTTGAGGGGGTGAAAACCGACAGAGAAACGGACCTCACCGGAACTTTACTCGATTATTCAAACCTCCTCTTTTCGTATATAGACGAGACGAAAACCCTGAGAAATGCAAGATTCAACAGTAAAACCGAAATTAACGAAATCGTAGCAGACCTTCTGAGAAAGAGAAATTTTAAAACAGTAGTCCTGGACGCGAGTAAGATAAAAAAAGAGCATCCGTTTGTTTATAAATTACTCAGAAGAGAGGGATTTCTGAAATATGTTTATGTCTTAAATGGAATCTTTTTCTTTGATAGAGAGAGAAATTGTTTCGTTAGTCATCCAGGTGATTATTGCATTAAGATTGAAAATACGCATGAAGCAGAAATAAAAGAAATAGCCGAAAACCTGGACAAATACCTCTTACAAAATCCTCCAGAAGGACACACAGAAGACCCTAAAAAGTATAAAAAAGACTTAATAATCCAACTTTACGAAGCGTCTTATGAAGTTTTCAATATGCTTTATTACTTCTACATCCAGAATGGGAAACTGGACGAAGCCCTTGAGATGCACAGAAGAAGGAGCGATGTGAGAAGGAAACTTCTAATGGTGAAGGGAGGGTGGAACAGAGTACGGGCCATCTTCTATGATTGGTTTATATTAAAGTTCCTTACCGGCTACGGATTGAATGTCCTCAAGCCCATTCTTTTTTCCCTTATAACCATCATCACTTTTGCCTTTCTCTTCTGGATTACTGGAGGGATCGTGAAAATAGTAAACGGCATTCCCTACAAGCCGGATTTCTGGGATCACCTTTACCACAGCGTTATTACCTTCACCAGTCTGGGGTACTCCAACATAGTTCCCAACCTGGAAATAGGCCACTTGGCCCAGTTTCTGGTTGCTGCAGAATCCATCCTGGGCGTTTTGCTCATAGCACTGATAATATTCACCATAACCTATCGTATTTCCAAGTAGCATCCCGGCGGATATCCTTCAAAGGCCATTTCTAAAGTATAATTAAACCATGAAAATAGGCTGTGCAGGATTCGGGGAAGCCAAGGGAAAATACTTCAGGGAGTTCAATGTGGTGGAGGTGCAGCAGACCTTTTACAGACCTGTTCCCTTAGACACCCTGAAAAGGTGGAGGGAGGAGGCGCCGGTGGGCTTTGAGTTTACCCTGAAGGCCCTCCAGGTCATAACCCATCCCCCCCATTCCCCCACATACCGAAGATACAGGGGCCCCAGGCCCGGGGATGCCGGTTTTTTCAGGCCCGTAAAACCGGTTATGGAAGCCTGGGAAACCACCCTCAAGGAGGCAGAGGCCCTGGAGGCTAAAATCATCATTTTTCAACTTCCCCCCAGTTTCTGTCCAGAATCCCAAAACCTGGAAAACATGGCCAGGTTTTTCTCCTCGGTTAAAACCGATGGGCTTTCCCTGGGGATTGAGCTCAGGTGTAAAGAGTGGAAGGGGAAGGTTGAGGAGCTCTGCCGGGAATTCGGGCTTTTCCATGTGGTTGACCCCTTCTCCTGGGAAAGGGAATGCGGGGAGGTAAAATATTTCCGCCTTCACGGGAAGGGCGGTTATCGTTACAGGTTCACTGAGGAGGATTTCTCCTTCCTCAAGGAAATTTCCGACCGGGATACCTACATAATTTTCAACAACATTTATGCCTTAGAAGATGCGAGAAGATTTAAGGACTTTATTATCTAAAATTCCCCACAGGGAATTTTTCGTCTCCCTCTTTGGGGACAGGGTCTGGCTGGTGGGAGGAGGGGTAAGGGACCTTCTCTTAGGAAAACCCCTGAAGGAAATAGACCTTCTTGTGGTAAAGCATCCCTTAGAGGAGATAATAGAAAAACTCAGGCCCTACGGTAAGATAAGCCTTGTGGGGAAAAGTTTTGCTGTTTTGAAGTTTCACTACCGGGGGGAAATCATAGAAATATCCATACCGAGAAAGGAAAGGCGGGCCTCCTCCGGGTCCTGGTCCCACAAAAATTTTCTGGTCTTCGCTGACCCAAGCCTTCCCATAGAGGAGGACCTCAAAAGAAGGGACTTTACCGTAAACAGCATGGCCTTAAACCTTAAAACAGGCCAACTCAAGGACCCCTTGGGGGGAAGGGAGGACCTAAAAAGGAAAATAATACGCATGACCAATCCTGAAGCCTTTGCCGACGACCCCCTGAGGGTTTTAAGGGCAGGAAGATTTGCCGCCAAGTTGAATTTTAAAATAGACCCTGAAATTTACCTCAGGGCAAAACCCGTTGTTTTTGACGAAATTCCTAAGGAAAGGATTCTTGAGGAACTCTACAAGATAAACCTCACCGAGCATCCCCACCGGGCATGGGAGGAATTCCTTCCCCTGACGGTGCTTGAAAAACTATTCCCCTGCCTTTACAAACTGAGTTTCTGGGTTCAGGACGGGGTTTTTCACCCGGAGACCGACGCCTACGGGAACCACACCATCTGGCCTCATGTCCTTCTCACCATTATGCAGGCAGCAAGGCTCGCCGCAGCCTATTCCCTGAAGGAACCCCAGCGCCATGCCCTTCTTTTCGCCGCCCTTCTCCACGACGTGGAAAAACCCTCATGCAGCCGCTGGGAATGGAGGGACGGGAGGCTGGTGGTAAGGAGTTCAGGCCACGATGTGGAGGGGGAGAAAACCGCAGAGGAATTCTGCGAGAGGCTGGGCATTTACACCTACAGGGGCTATCCCCTCAGGGAAAGAATAAAAAAACTGGTCAGGGTTCATCACAGGCCCTCGGAAATCTACAATCACAGGGAGGAGGTGACCCGCAGGGCCTTCAACCGTCTTGCCAAGGAACTGGACGGGGAGTATATCCTGGCCATACTGCTTGATGCTGCGGACAGAAACGCCAGGGGACAGCCCCCCATGGATGAACTGGACCAGGAGGGGAAGTGGCTCCTTTCCAAATTTGAGGAGTTTAAAGCCTCCGAGGCCATAAAACCTTTAATTATGGGTAGGGACCTTCTGGTCTTAGGATACAAACCTGGCCCATTCATGGGAAGAATTTTAAAGAAACTTTACGAACTTCAGTTGGATGGGGTTTTCACCACAAAGGAGGAGGGATTGAAACTGCTCCCAAAAATTACCGAGGAAATTTCCGCAAAGGAGGGCAAGTGATGGAGTTCAATTATCGCCTTGAAAAGACCGCTTTCTCAAGCCAGGTTCTTCTTATCCCCAAGGAAGCTCCCTTGGTGAGTTTTCAGATATGGGTAAGGGCCGGCTCCAGGTATGAAAGGCCTGGAATTACTGGCATATCCCACATGCTTGAACACATGATGTTCAAGGGCTCGGAGAACTACGGGCCCCAGGAACACGCAAGGAGGATCCAGGAGATGGGCGGGGAATACAACGCCTTCACCGCCCACGACAAGACCGTCTATTTTGAAAACATAGCCCCGGAATACTTAGAAGAAGTGATAAAAATGGAGGCAGACCGCTTCCTCAGGCCCAGGTTTGACCCTGAGGAGTTCCTCCGGGAAAGGGAAGTGGTCATGGAGGAGAGGAAACTCAGGACCGACAATTCCCCTTACGGAAAGGCGGAAGAGGAGCTTTTCTCCTTGGTCTTTCAGGCCCATCCCTACCACTGGCCAATAATAGGCTGGAGCAGCGACATAGAGAACTTCAGCAGGGATGTCCTGGTAGAGTATTTCACCCTGAGGTACACCCCGGAAAATTCCTTTTTCGTCCTTTCTGGAAAAATCCCGGAAAATGCCCTGGAACTTCTGGAAAAATACTTCGGTCCCTGGAAAGGGAAAAGGCCCAGGGATCTTCCCCTTCCTGAGGAGGAGGAACAGAAAGGGCCCCGCAGGTCAGAGATGGAAATGCAGGTCCAGGCGCCCTTTGTTTTCCTTGGCTATCTTGCCCCGGGATATTGCCATAGGGACTTCCCCCTGCTTTCCATAATAGACAGGGTCCTTACCGAGGGAGAAAGTTCAAGACTCTGGCAGAAACTGGTCCACGAAAAGGGACTGGCATCCAGGGCCGGAGGGGGGCTCTATCCCATGGCCGACTACAGTCTTTTCTTCTTTTACGGGGTCTCCGCCGCCGGAAAGGACATAAGAGCCCTGGAGGAAGAATTAACCCGGCAGGTAGAAAGGGCATTCCTCAGAGAAAGGGAACTATACAAGGCCAGGAACCAGGTGCTGGCTGAAACCGTATCCTCCTTAGAAAGGGCCTATTATACGGGCCTTTCCGCCGGGGAAGGATATTTGAACTGCGCTGCCCCCTCAACCTTCGTAAAACACCTGGAAGCCATAAAAGGTGCAAAACCTGAAGATGTAATGGGATGCTGGGAGAGAATTTTGGACCACAGGAAGAGAAACATTGTCCTCATCAGGAGTATAAAATGATTTTTTCGAGAAAATTCATAAAAAGAAAGGGGGTGAAAATAGCCATCCATCCCAGAAAGGGTGAATCCTTCTCCATGAGGCTTATTACCCTGGGAGGAAAGGGGGAGGATCCCCGGGGAATGGAAGGACTGACGGGCCTTACCGCCTCCCTTATCCTTCACGGATGTATGGGTAAACCCTATTCCCGGATCGTGGAAAGCCTGGAGTCCACAGGAACCTCCCTGTATTTCTCAGCGGGTCTGGAGTCGGTTCAGGCCTCATTCTGGTCCCTGAGGGATTTTGCCGAAGATGGTCTGGCCATTCTCAGGGATTGCTTATCCCATCCTGATTTTCCAGAGGAAGAACTGGAAAAGGAGAAAAACAGGGCCATATCCGAACTAAGAAGAATTTGGGACGAACCCGAGGAGGCAGCCTCAAGGATATTCGCCGGGAAAATTTTCCCCTCTCACCCCTATTCGAGGCTGGAAACCCCGTCTTCCCTCTCCAGAATTGAAAGGGAAAACCTGGTAAAAAGAATGGAGGATATTTTCTTAGCCTCCTCAACCTTCGTTGCCCTGGCCGGGGAGGAATCCTTAGTGGAAAAAGCCCTGGATCTTCTTCTTGACGCCCTTAAAGAGGGGGAAAGAAATTTCAACATCCCATTCCCCCAGCCTGGCCCGGCGAAATATTATTTCTACCTCAAGGAGAAGGCTGAACAGGTCCAGATAAGGATGGGTCATCCCTCCTTTCCCAGGAACTTCCCCTATTACGAGGAGGCTGTTTTGATGAACTACATACTGGGGGGCGGGGGATTTTCATCAAGGCTCATGGAAAGGATAAGGGCCAGGGAGGGTCTCACCTATTCCATAAGGTCCTCCTTCTCCCCCATGCTCAGGGCAGGACTCTTTTCCATATCCACCTTCACCAGACCGGAAAACACAGCAAGGGCCATTGAGGCCATTGTGGACGAGGTAAGGAGGATTGTTAGGGAAGGGGTAAGTGAAGAGGAAGTGGAAAAGGCAAAATCCTATTACATAGGCCATTTCCCCCTGAGCCTGGAAACCCCCTCCCAGGTATCCTCCCTTTTGGCCAGCATGCTATTTTACGGACTTGGGGAGGACTATCCCGAAAAATTCCTGGATAAAATGAAAAAACTCACCGCAGAAAAAATCAATCCGGTAATTGGACAGGTTCTTTTCCCTGAAAAAATCATAACCGTGGTGGTGGGAAACGGTGAGGCTCTCCATCAACTAAAAAAAATAGGAGAGGTAGAACAGGTGTTGACTGACAAGGAGAAATAAATTAAAATTGTAAAAAAAGTGTAAGCCTTACAAGGGAGGTCAGGAAATGGGGAAGGTGCTGGTTTTGGGAGGGGGAAGGCAGGGAAGTTTTGTGGGTAGGAAACTGAGGAAGGAGGGACATGAGGTAGTAATCTGGGACATAAGGGAAGAACTCAGGGGGCCACTGGAGGAAGCAGGAATAAAATTAGAAAGAAAAAACCTGTTTATTATACAGGACCCTGAAAAGGAACTTGCTCCGTTCCATGTAATTATTGACGCCCTGCCCGGGAGTATAGGATTTAAAGCCCTTGAAAAACTGGTGGACCTGGGGAAAAGGGTTGTGAGCATATCCTTCGGCTCGGAAGATTACCTGCTCCTTTCCAGAAGAACGGATCAAACCGGAGCCTTAGTTATTCCCGATGCAGGAATAGCCCCCGGGCTTACCAATATGCTTGCAGGTTACGGATTTTACAAAATGGGCAGGGCTGAATCCCTCAAAATATGGATGGGAGGCATCCCAAATGAGCCCCTGCCACCCTTTTACCACAATATAACCTGGTCGGTGGAAGATTTAATTGAAGAATACACAAGACCTGCAAGATTGAAGGAATATGGAATACTGAAAACCGTAATCCCTCTGAATCACATACAGAGCGAACTCAATTTCCCGGTGAAACCACTATCTTCATTTCCCACCGATGGTCTGAGAAGTTTGCTTTATACCTTGCCTATCCCCAATATGGAGGAAAGGACTCTCAGATATACCCAGCACCTTCAGGCTATGAAGACCATATATTCCTTCGGATTTTTTGACGAAAATCTCACCATAGAATTTGCCAGTTTTTCCATACCTGTAAAATCCGTAACTGAGAAGGTTTTCAGAGAGAGGTTTTCTTCCTTTCCTGAAGAGGATCTGGTGGTAGGTAGGGTGGAAATAAAGGCGGACAGAACCATCATCTTTGATATATACGGGGAATACGATTACGAAAGGAAAATCACTGCCATGAGTCGGGGAACGGGCACCGTAGCCGCCTGCCTGGCCATTATGTTAATGGAAGGGTTAATAAAAGCAAGGGGAGTTTATCCTCCTGAAAACCTGGGGAAAAATCCCGAAATAGTAACCAGAGTTCTCAACACTCTATCCCGGGAGGGCATCAGGGTAAGACCCGGATAAGGTCTCCTTATAATCCGGAAAGGGAATAAGGAACCCAGTGGTTTTTCCTGTGCTTTAAGGCTTCTTCCCTGGTGGGAAACACCCCATAGCATAGACGATAACAGGTTTTTCCGTGGTAATTGAAGGGAACCACGAAATACTTCCTTCCTCCCTTTATCAACCCCTTGAGGGCATATTCCTCCACGCAGTTCAATTGAACAAGAAGGGTATAGCCCTTCTGTTTTCGGGCCCAGTCCCTCCATATGCGGGCCGCTTCCAGGAGATTTCCTTTTCTGACCAGATCCCATGGCTGAGCCGGAGGGGATTTAATTTCAGTTTTCCTGGAAACAACAGGGGTTTTCTTCTTCTGGAGTTTATCTTTGGGAGAACTTTTTTTTCCGGGAGAGGACAAATCTGGCCTTTTCTTCTCTCGGGTCACAGAGGAAACCCTTGCGTTTTTTTTCTCATGGGGCTTTGCCGAAATCTTAAGATAGGCGAATAGACCTGCCCCGGCAAGTATGACCAATATCATGGCTATAAGGATTACTCTTGTTCCGAAGGAGGAATCCTCCTCGTGGAATTTCCTGGTGTCTTTAACCTCCTCTATTTCCTCCAGGTGTTCTTCAACAAAGGGCTTTAGAAATCCAAAAATGTAAAGATAGGAGATGGTTTTAAGGGCGGGAAATTCGCCTAAGGGGCTGCTTCTTACCACATCCCATACATGCTTTCCCTGGGAAAAATCCTTAAGAATCCGCTTTTCCTGAGGTGTAACTCTTTCAGGGAAACCGGAGGTTATCAATCTGGCCCCAACGGGGAAGAGTCTCTTAAAAAATATCCTATCCCTTGTGGAAAATATCGCTTCTTTTAAGGCTAAGGAAATCTCCACTGGAGGAAGTTCACAGTCCACTTCCCATTCCTGAAAGGAGAATTCCGGTTCCTTCCAGGAAAACACATCCTTAAGGGCCTCCACCACCCTTTTTCTGTTTCCCTCTCTTAACTCGCTCAGGGTAAGTATCCCCCTTTCCACGAGGAATTCCACCGGCAACTTCTTCTCCCTGGCAGCCTTTTCCAGAAGTTCCAGGGGAATCTCATATTGCCTTTTAACAAACTCCTCAATGGATTCCTCAGCCCTGTTGGAGAGCAGGTCACAAATTTTGCCCTTCTTAATAATAAAACTCTTGAACATCCCACCCCAACTCACATTCAAAATTCCGGTGAGGGCCTGGGAGGAAGCCGAGGCGAGAAAAAGAGGAAGGGTTTTTCGGCTCTGCATTATCCTACGAAGACCTTAAGAAAAGATAGTATGGTAGAAGGAAAAATCCCCAGTTCCAGAACGAAAAACAGTGAAATGAACATGGCGAGGATGGATGTGGAGAAATAATATCCCCCTTCTTCCCCCTGCTTCATATACATGTAAAGCACCACCCTGAGGTAGTAATAGACGCTTACCAGGGTGGCAAGCACCGCTACAACCACCAGGGACCAGTAGCCCGCCCCTCCTGCTTCGGAAAACAGGAGAAATTTACCTAAAAATCCGGCGGTGGGTGGAAAACCTGCCAGGGAAATAAGGAAAAACGCTAAGAAAGCAGCCAGGGGAGGATTAAGCCTTGAAAGTCCCCGGTAATCCTCAAGGGAATTTTTCTCGGCCATGGAGGAGATGACAGCAAAGGCCCCTAAGTTCATGAATCCGTAAACTGCTAAGTAGAAAAGGAG
Organism: Candidatus Aminicenantota bacterium; assembly: GCA_027025175.1. Lineage (GTDB taxonomy): Bacteria > Acidobacteriota > Aminicenantia > S016-38 > S016-38 > JALSNJ01. The sequence continues at coordinate 44,856 of JALVRF010000023.1, forward strand.
GACCCATCCCCCCTGTTTTCCAAGAAGGAGGGCAAGGGCCATATAACCTGCGTGGGAAATGCTGGAATAGGCCATGAGCCTTTTTATGTCCGTCTGTTTCAGGGCAACGAAGTTTCCATAAATCATGGAAAGAACGGCAGAGGCGACCAGGAACCAGCGAAATTCAGGACGGATTATGAAATCCGAGAGCCTCAGCAAAAGCACGAAGGCGGCGATCTTCGTCACCACGGAAAAATAACCTGTCACCGGGGAAGGACTGCCCTGATATACATCCGGGGTCCAGAAGTGAAAGGGGAAAAGCGAAACTTTAAACATCAGGGCAGAGACCAGAAGAAGACCTGCCCCTAAGGCCAGGGGTGAGGGGTTAGCCGCCACCTTTGCATCTATGAACAGGCTTCCCCCTGCCCCGTAATAAAAACCTATTCCAAGAACGAAAAAGGATGAGGCGAAAACCCCCAGAAGGGCATATTTAACCGAAGCCTCCCTGGAAAGGTTGTCCCTGCGAAGCCCTGCCAGGGCATAATTGGCCACCGAGAGAATCTCCATGCCCAGGAAGGCCACAAGAAGGTGGCGGGTGGTAACCATAACTAAGGCCCCTGCAGTGGAAAGGGCAAGGAGAATGTAAAGTTCTCCCTCCCTTATCCCGGACTTGAGGTCATAACCGTCGGCGGTTAGAAAAACTATAAAGGTGAAAATTAGAATAAGGGCCGCAGAGAAAATTCCCACAGGGTCCTGGAGAAGAAGACCGGATAGAAATTTTCCCCTGGGGCTCCAGGCCATAACCTCCCCTCCCGTGGCCAGGGCCACTCCAATATAGGAAAATATCTTGGCCCACCATCTTCCCAGAAAGAGGTCAAAAATTATGGCCAGTACAGCAAATCCCACGAGAATCAACAGGGGAATAAGGCCCATCACTTTGCACCCCCCTGCTCTACTATGGAAACAATTTTATACTTCTGCTGGGTTATCTCCATCATAAACCTGGCGGACTTCTCAAACTTACCCATGAAAAACCTGGGATAAATCCCCATCCAGAAAAACAGAATAACTATGGGAACCATTATCAAAATTTCCCTGAGACTCATCCCGGGAAGGTCCATGTAGGCCGGGTTTTTCACCGGTCCCTGCATCACCCTGCGATACATCCATAGGAGATAAACCGCAGAGAGTATTACACCTAAGGCAGCAAAGGCTCCGGCGGTTTTGCTTACCTGAAAACTTCCGAGAAAAACCAGAAATTCCCCCACGAAACCGTTAAGTCCCGGAAGCCCAATGGAGGAAAAAACCGTAACCGAAAGGAAGGCTGCAAGGGCGGGAAGGGGCTTTGCCAGACCGCCGAGTTTTCCCATGTCCCTGGTATGGGTTCTCTCGTAGAGCATCCCTATCAAAAGGAACAGGGCTCCGGTGGAGAGACCGTGGTTCAGCATCTGATAAATTCCTCCCATGTAGGACTTAAAGGAAAGGAGGAAGAGCCCCAGCATAACCACCCCAAGATGGCTCACGCTGGAATAGGCCACGAGCCTCTTGGCATCCTCCTGGACAAAGGCCATGGCAGCCCCGTAGATTATGCTCACTATGGCCAGGACCACCAGGTAGGGTAAAAAGAGCCTGAAGGCGTACGGAAAAAGGGGCATGGCCAGGCGGAGGAATCCGTATCCCCCCATTTTCAGCAAAACGCCGGCCAGAAGCACGGAGCCTGCTGTGGGAGCCTCAGTATGGGCATCTGGAAGCCATGTGTGAAAGGGGAAGAGGGGAACCTTTATGGCAAAGGCCAAGGCAAAGGCAAGAAACAGCAAAATCTGCGTTCCCGGCGGTATATTGAGGGAATAAAGATTATAGAAGTAAAGGGAATGGCCAGGGGAAGTCTTCCAGAAGTAGATTATTCCCACCAGCATTAGCAAACTTCCCACCATGGTATAAAGCACGAACTTCACCGTGGCGTAAAGCTTCCTCTCCCCTCCCCATATTCCTATCAGGAAATACATGGGAATGAGCATGGCCTCCCAGAATATGTAGAACAAAAACAGGTTCTGGGCTGCGAAAACTCCGGCCATCCCGGTCTGAAGAAGAAGCAGCATTATGTAATATTCCTTCTGCCTCTCTTTTATGTAATTGAAGGAGGAAGCCACCGCTAAGGGGGAAAGAAAACTTGTAAGCAGGAGGAGCATCAGGCTTATGCCATCGGCTCCCACATGGTAAAAAAGGCCTGAACCTATCCACCTTGCCACTTCGGCAAACTGGGGAAGGGGATAGGTGGGGTCAAAACGGGCCAGAAGCCAGAGCCCCAAAAACAGAGGAAGAGAGGAAAAAATAAGAGAAAAGCCCTTTATAAACCGGTTTTTTTCCTCAGGTACGAAGAGGAGGAAAATTGCTGCCGCTGCAGGAAGAAAAATCAGGGCGCTTATCATAACACCCCCCTGATGGCCAGTGTAAGGGCAAGGATTACCCCTGCCGCCATCCAGAGACCGTAGTCCTTTATAAATCCTGTTTGAAGAAGGGAAAGGAGTTTTCCCCCTTCCATGGTTATTTTTCCACTCCCTTCCACGGCCCCGTCAATTATCCCCTTGTCAAAATAACGATTTATAACCCTGCTCCCCTGGGTATAGGGAGTAACGAAAAGAATGTCGTAAAACTCGTCCACATAATATTTTCCTGCCAGCACCCTGTAAATTATTCCAAAATTTAAACCCCTCTCCCTTCTAACATAAACCCACCAGGCAACCCCAATGCCTATAAGGGCTAAGGATACACTAACTGCCACGAGGATGTGCTCAGCCGAAGGGGCGAGTTCCCTGAGACGCACATATCCCAGGCCTTCTAAGAAGTGGTGAAAGGCAGCGAAAATCCATCCTGCCACCACAGAAAAGAAGGCCAGAATTATCATGGGAACCGTCATAACTGGAGGGGATTCGTGGGCATGCTGCCAGCCCTTAGGCTTTCCGTAAAAGGTCATAAAAATGAGCCGGAACATGTAAAAGGCAGTAAGGCCAGCGGTTATTACACCTATTGCCCAGATAGCCCTGCTCTTTGCAAAGGCCTGGGCCAGAATCTCATCCTTGCTGAAGAATCCCGAAAATCCAGGGATTCCCGAGATGGCCAGGGCGGCGATGAGAAACACCCAGAAGGTAACGGGCATTTCCTTCCTCAACCCACCCATTTTCCTCATGTCCTGGGTTCCCAAGGCGTGGATTACCGAGCCCGCAGCCAGGAACAAAAGGCTCTTGAAAAAGGCGTGGGTAAAAAGGTGAAACATGCCAGCGGAGACCGCCCCAACCCCAACCCCGGCGAACATGTAGCCAATCTGACTTATGGTGGAATAGGCAAGGACCTTCTTTATGTCGTTCTGAACTAAGGCAATGGTGGCTGCGAAAAATGCGGTTATTATCCCCACCCATGCCACCACATCCAGGGCAAATCCTGAACGGGCGTATACGGGAAAAAGCCTGCTCACCATGTAAACCCCTGCGGTTACCATGGTGGCAGCGTGGATCAGGGCAGATACCGGCGTTGGACCCTCCATGGCATCGGGAAGCCATATGTACAGGGGAATCTGGGCCGATTTCCCCGTTGCCCCCAGGAAAAGAAGGAGGGCCACCGCGGTGGCCATGGCCGGGGAAAGAACCTGGGCATGGGAATTTATGTAGGAAAAATTAAGGTCCTTAAGGATGGTAAAAAGGAGGAAAATACCTAAAAGAAATCCGAAGTCCCCGATCCTGTTAACTATAAATGCTTTTTTCCCTGCGTTGGCTGCTGTCTCCTTCTCAAACCAGAAACCTATGAGAAGGTAACTGCAGAGACCAACCCCTTCCCATCCCACGAACATCATGGGAAGGTTCGGGGAAAGGACAAGAAGAAGCATTGAGAAGGTAAAAAGGTTGAGATAGGCGAAATACCGGGCAAAGCCTGGGTCCTCCCCCATGTATCCCACCGAATATATGTGTATCAGAAAGGCAACCCCTGAGACCGTAAGGGTCATTATTGCAGAAAGGGGATCCCAGAGAAGGGCAAAGTCCACATGGAGATTTCCCACGGACAGCCAGGGGAAAAGGTAAAGCATGGAGCCCGATTTGAGGGTTAAAAAGGAAGCCAGGGAGGCAATAAAGGAAAGGCCCACCAGGGACGGGGAAAGCCAGGAAATGAGTTTTTTAGAAAGGAGCCGGCCAAATAACACGAAAAAAAGGGCTCCGAAGGCAGGAAAAAGGATTATAAGACCCAGCAGCGCCTTCATCCCTTCATCTCCGAAACGGTTTTTTCTGTGGCTCTGCCTTTAACTCTGACCACCACCGCCACTGAAGCCAGGGCCACCGCCACCTCCGCCGCTGCCACCGTAAGAACCGCAATAATCCCTGCCCTGACTTCCGTGGGATTGGAAAGGGCAAAATAAAGCAGGGCAAGGATGGCTCCGGAAAGGGAAACCTCGGCAGAAAGAAGCATGGTAAGAAGGTCCTTTTTCAGGAAAAATCCCGCAACCCCTCCGGCAAAAAGTAAACTGGCTAAAATTAATATTCCGTAGCCGTTCATCCCCTCCTCCTAAGAATAACCAGGGCCGCCACTGCAGATGTGAGAACTAAAAGGGAAGTGAGTTCAAAAATATAGAGATAATTGGAGAGGAAAAAATGACCCAAGGCCTTTACTCCGCCCGTAGCCCTGTGGAAAACACCCTTTTCTGAAAAGGCTAAAATTAGAATCTCAAGTCCTAAGGCCACAAATACCACGGCTGAAGCGCATTTAAGACTCCTTCCGTCCTGGCTCCTTCCGGCAATGAGCCATACCACCATGAGGAATCCCACGATTATAGCCCCGGCGTAAATCAGGACATAAATGGCTCCCAGAAAGGGATATCCCATGAGTGCGAAAATCCCACCTAAGGGAGCAAAAACCAGGAGCAAACTCACCACCGCCCGGTCCTCCCTCCGGGAAAACAGGAACAACCCCAACCCTAAAACCACCAGGAAGAAAAGAACCCAGAAGACCATCTGCAGCATGACAACGGGATTATAACAGGGGAAACGAAATCAAATCAAATTTATCAATTTTCAAAAAGGGACAGGTACAATTTTTTTACTAATGGCTACGGGCTAAAGGCTGAGGGCTGGGCGGGGTTTTCTTACCTTTTCCTTTTCGAAATTGGGAGAAGGTTCGATTCCATAGGAAAAGTCGGGGTAGTAAATTTGAAAGGGAAGGAGAGGAAAATGGGAGAAAAACAGTGACTTAAAGAAGAACCCCTCGGATTTTTGGAACATAGGAATTTTCGTAGGGATTTTTCGGGACAGGTCCGAAACTGAAAAACCAACGCTCCTCACCAAAATTCACCCTGGAATATCTCACACCTCCTCAATTGTCCGCCTCTTTCATCCAAAAACTGACCCTAAGCTCCCCTTCTGGGCTCTACAAATCAGGTTTTTATCCCGGATTTTCCTGAATTTTCGCAGTCCTTCCCTCTTCCGCTTCCTTAAATC
>JALVRF010000024.1 GCA_027025175.1 Candidatus Aminicenantota bacterium
GAAAAACTCCCTCAAGCCATCAACTCAAAAATTTATCTTTTCCCCATAAGGCACGCAGAAATTTATTATCCTAAGGGCAACTGGATGTTTAACGGGGCGGTGGATTTCTCTGGTCCCAATCCACCATCTGGGGCTATCATCAACTTCTACCTCAAGGAAAAGCCAGCGAAGGTTGAAGTAAAAATTTATGACTCAAAGGGAAATCTCGTAAGAACCATTAAAGTAAAGAAAGCCAAACAGGGGCTTAACAGGGTAGTGTGGGACCTCAGATATCCCCCTGTTGCCGAGGAACTTCCCGCAAAAATTAAGGAAATGCTTAAAGAGTTCGGCATGAGGGGACCCAGGAGCCCCTTTGTCCTTCCCGGAACCTACACAGTGGAGGTCAGAGCAGGCGAACTTTCAGCCAGACAGCAGGTAAAGGTCTACGCAGATCCCACCCAGGATTATCCCTTGAACCAGAGGATGGAAAAACTTAAATACGCTAAGCAGGCCAGTGTCCTTCTCAAAAAGGTCTTCTTTATAGGTGCCTTTGTTCAGAAGGAGGCCCCCCAGTTTTACAAATTAAAATCAAGACTGGAAAAGAGGAAGGACCTTCCCGGGGAAATAAAGAAAAAACTGAAAGAGATAGACCGCAAGTTAAAACCCCTGAAAAAGGAATTTTCCTTCGGTTCGGTGATGTTCTACCGGTTCTCCCTCAAGGACCTTTTAAGGGGTGGAAACCTTCCCATGAAGATATTCTCCCTTCAGAGGCGAATAGTCGGCTATCCAGGAGTTCCCACTTTAACTCAGATAAGACTTCTTAAGGAACTCGGAGCAGCCCTTCAGAAAAGGCTACAGACCGTTTACCAGCTTCAGAAAAAGGACCTTCCCCAACTGAATTCACTCCTCCTCAAGTACAAAATACCCTACATAGAGGTTCTTACCCTGCAAGAGAAGAAACCCGCAAAGCACTGAGGACAAGGGGGGCTTAGCCCTCCTTGTTTAATACGATTTGACTTTTAAATTGAGGAAAAGGGTTTGCTAAATTCCAGAATCGGCGTTTAATTTTAAAACCCGAATTTGCCGGGATAGGTCTGCCTTCCTAAAATATAAGTATGAGAAAATATATTATTTTTGGGGTGGCTGCGGTTCTTTTGTTTTCCGGCTGTCATCGCCAGCAGGAGAATAAAGTGAAATTCTCAGGCCGAATTCTGATGCTGGGAAGGTCTGTTATGGCCGGCTGGTTTGAGCACTGGGGAGGCTATGAGCATGTTCAGAAGGAGGGCTTTGACCTTTATTATGGTCCCATGTATCCCCCTCCACAGATAGTGCAGTCTGCCATTTCCCAGATGGAAGCCCACGGGGTGGATTCCTCATGGGTGGTTTTCTTCAAGTTGTGCTTTGAGGATTTTGAAGGGGGGAGCCAGGAGGAGGCCCGTCAGAACCTTGAGCGAAACAAGGAATATGTAAGGCAGGTTTACGCCCAGGTAAAGTCTAAGGGAGCGGTAATCATAGTGGGGACAGCCCTTCCCAAGGTTTGCGAATACACCACTTCTTACCTCAGGTGGAACCACCGCCAGTATAATCAATGGCTCATGGACATGGCCTCCTCCAACGAGGACTTCTATGTGTTTGATATGTACGGGGTCCTTGCAGATTCCAGCGGTTGTCTCCGGTCCGATTACGCTTCCTCACCCTACGATTCCCATCCCAACGATAGGGGCTATTCCGCCTTAGATGAGAAGTTCTTTCCCTTCCTCAAAGGTAATTTTCAGGTGGGTGCATCTCTTCCGGGATTTTAATTTGGACTGGATTTTCTGTAAAATCCTGGTATGAGCAGGCCAGGAGAAAAGGAATTAAAATTAGCCATAACTCTGACCCTTGCCTTCTTCTTTGTGGAGGTGGCAGGGGGCGTAATTTCCGGTTCCCTTTCCCTTCTGGGAGATGCCCTTCACATGTTCCGGGATGTGGCTTCCCTTTTGATTTCCCTGGCTGCGGTGAAAATTTCCCGAAAACCCCCTTCTGGCCTGAAAACCTTCGGTTATCACCGATACGAAATAATGGCCGCCTTCCTGAACGGGCTCATGCTGGTAGGGGTGAGTTTCTGGATTTTCTATGAGGGAATAAGAAGGCTGAAAAATCCCCCTGAGATAAAGGGAGGCATAATGCTTGCCGTAGCTACGGTGGGTCTTTTGGTAAACATAATAGCCGCCCTTATCCTTCACGGAAGCGAGGATATAAACATAAAAAGCGCCTTTCTTCATGTGCTTACCGA
>JALVRF010000025.1 GCA_027025175.1 Candidatus Aminicenantota bacterium
ATGGCCCCTCCTTCCATGGCGAAGGTTATACCATTGGCTGAAACGCTGGTTCAGTTCTTTCATGAAAACGGAGATGTCCACCAGGCGACGAAGCCACCATGAGGCGGGATGGGAGGCTACTGTGGAGGGTTTGAAAAGAAGGAGGGCTCTCTGGAGTAGTTCGTTCTCAGGCAGGGAAGCAGCTGGAGGCTCTAGTTTGACAAGGAGATGAAAATGGTTTCCCATGATGGCGAAGGAGAGGATCTTGACGAAGAAGGTAAGGGAGAGTTTTTGAAGGAGCGAGAGGAGTTTTTCCTTCTCTGAGGCAGTGAGCATGGGGAGTTCGTCCTGAAGGTGGGAGATGAGGTGGTAGTAGGAGAGAGAGGAGGTTTTTATGTATGCTCTGGCGATGCGACTCATGGGGGAATTATATCAAATCGGACCTGTCCCGAAAAAGAAATGAAAGGGATAAGTTTATGAGTCCGTTTCACCGTGATAGAATAACTCCGTGCAGGAAAAGGAGCTGGCTGAACTGCTATACAGGGCGTTAAAAAAGGGGGATGTGGCCTCGGCCATCTCCGTCCTTAGCCAGAACCTCTCCTCCCAGAAAACCGAAAAACTCCGCTTTACCAAAACCCCCTTTCTGAATTCCGTAGGCAGGGAACTGGGAAGGCTCCTCGCCCCGGAGGAGGGCTGGTTTGAGGCCCTCATGGAACTCTGGAAGTCCGGAGACAGGGACGCAAAGCTCATCGTCCTAAGCGCCTTAGGAAGGCTCTCTAAGGCTCACTACCCTGAGGTTAAGGACTTCGTCCTCAAGATTCTCGGGGAGGTCTCCCACTGGGAAATCTGCGACCAGCTGGCCTTAAAGGTGATGGTGAACTTAGCGGTGAAGCAGGAGGAGGAAATCTTCTCCCTTCTGGAAACCTGGGTCTCCTCCCCCAACAAATGGCTAAGGAGATTGGCAGCAGCCACGGTTCCCCCATTCATAAGGGCGAAAAAGGACAGGGCCCAAATATGCCTCCGCCTCTTAGAGCAGCTCATGGAAGACAGGGACAGGGATGTTCAGAAGGCAGTTTCCTGGGCTCTGAGGGAGGTTACCAAGAAGGACCCGGCGGCAGTCCATGCCTTCCTTAAAAAACACGCCCGGGGAGCCGGACCTGCCACCAGGAGAATAATAAGGGAAGGCATGAAAAAACTTCCCCCGGAGTCTCAGGGGGAAATAAAAGCCCTCATGGAGGGGAAAAATGGAGAATAAAATCCTCGCTGAGGGATTTGAAGCCTATCCCCTTCCATGGGTAATAGGGCAAAACCTTTTCTTCCTGATTTATTTTGGCATAGGCTTTGCTGGAATGATTCAACTTAAAATAAGGGGCATCCCGGCGGTCTCACTTTTATACGCCATTTTCCTGCTGGTCATGCTGGTTTTCGTCCTCAGGAAACACCTGTGCACCAATTGCTATTACTATGGAAAACTTTGCAGCACAGGATGGGGAAAACTCTCTGCCCTGCTCTTTGATAAAAACTCCGGCAATTACACCTTGGGGCTTAAACTGGCCACCATAACCTGGGGCCTCGCCACCCTCCTCCCCATATTGGGAATTTCAGCGGCCCTCCTTATAAATTTCTCCGTGACCAATTTGATTCTCCTCTTCCTTTTCCTCATCCTTACGCCCCTAAATTTTCTCATCCATAGGCAAAGTTGCAGGAAATGCAAAATGAGGCTTATCTGCCCGGGAAGCCTGGCTAAAGGAGAAAACCTTGAGGGAAGTTAGGGTAAAATCCGTCCTCAACAGGCACAAAAAAAGGGACCCCTGGTTCCTGGACGATTACTCGGTAAACCCCTACGCCGGATGCTCCTTCAACTGCCTTTACTGCTATATAAGGGGAAGCAAATACGGGAAGGACATGGGGGCGAGCCTCTCGGTGAAGGTAAATGCCCCAGAGGTTCTGGAAAAGCAGCTTAAAAGGAGGGCCGAAAGGGGGGAATACGGGATAATTGCCTTAGCCACCTCAACGGAACCCTACCAGAAAATAGAGGAAAAGACCAAACTCACCCGCAGGCTCCTTGAGGTTATCCTGAAATACCACTTTCCCGTCCACCTTCTTACCAAATCCCCCCTGGCCCTTAGGGACATGGACCTTCTGAGGGAGATAGACAGGGAGGCGCTCCTTCCCCTGGACCTGCAGGAAAGGCCAGGAAGGGGTCTTATAATAAACTATTCCTTTTCCACCCTGATTCCTGCCCTGGCGAGAAAACTTGAGCCCGGTG
>JALVRF010000026.1 GCA_027025175.1 Candidatus Aminicenantota bacterium
AAAAGATGTCCGGTAAGGCCTATGAGGAAGAGATTGTTATTGAAGGAACCGACAAAAACGGCAAGACAAGAAAATTTAAGTTTTATCTGGTAAGATACGAACTTACCAAACCCGGAGCCACCCAGCCCATCAGGGGGAGATGGGTTGTAAAAAAGATAGAGGAAATCCTTCCTAACGAAGGAACCAAGGCAGAAGAGGCCGCAGAGACTCCTGAAGAGGAAGCCAAGGAAAAGATGGAAAAAACTGAGGGGAAGGAAGCACCCGCTGTGGAAGCCAAGGAAAAAACCGAGAAACCCGAAAAAGAGCCAGCAGAGACCAAAGAAAAGGAAGAAAAGAAGTAATAGTTGACAGCAAAAGGGGCTTCTGATAGAATAAGAAGCCTTGAGCCGTTAGCTCAGCAGGCAGAGCACCGGCCTTTTAAGCCGGGAGTCGCGGGTTCGAATCCCGCACGGCTCAGATGCGCCCCCGTCGTCTAGCCAGGTTAGGACACCGCCCTTTCAAGGCGGCGGCATGGGTTCAAGTCCCGTCGGGGGCGCTTTTCCTATCTTTTTGGTATAATATCTCTGTGAGGTTTACCACATATACCCGATATGCCATAAGGGCTTTACTTCATCTCAACGAAGACCACCCCAAGTCTTTAAGGGAAATTTCACATAAGGAAAGAATTCCCGAAAGATTTCTGGAACAGGTTTTTCTAAAACTTAAAAGGGCGGGTCTGGTCAGGGGAAAAAGAGGAGCCAGGGGAGGATATGTGCTTGCGAGGCCCAGAGGAAAGATTTCCTGGTACGATGTCATGGAAGCGGTGGGCGAGGGCATCTCTCCTGTTCCCTGTCTTGGGAAAAAGCCGGAACATTGCCCTACTTACAACGAGTGTCTCGTCAGAAAATACTGGAATGAATATTACCGTTTAACAAAGGAATTCTTCACTAAACTTACCCTTGATATAAAGTGAAACTTTACCTTATAGCCACAGGGGATTATCCGGAGGATGAGTTCCTGGGAAGGGTCAGGGAAAGTCTCAAGGGCGGGGTGGATTGGGTTCAATTGAGAATAAAAAAACAGGATAAGATCAAAAGCCTGGGAAAGAGGTTGAAAAGACTGAAAAGGGATTTTCCCTTTGTTTTCATAGTAAATGATTACCCAGACATCGCAGAAGAACTCCAGGCGGATGGAGTGCATATAGGGAAAAATGATCCCTCTCTCCAGGAGATAAGGGAAAAATTTCAGGGAATAATAGGAGTATCCTGTTACAACGACATGGAAAGGGCCCTGAAGGCGGAAAGGAACGGGGCGGATTATGTGGCCTTCGGCTCCCTTTTCCCCACCCGGACCAAGGAAAATTATGTTCTGGTGAGATCCGCTACAATAAAGGCCGCCAGAAGGCGATTGAAAATTCCCATATGCGTCATAGGGGGGATCAACCGCGAAAACTTTCTCAGTGTTCTTTCCCTGGACCCTGATTTAATAGCCATCTCATCCGCCATATTCTCTGCGCCCGACCCCGCAGAGGAGGCAGCATATTTTAAGGAGAAAATGTTATACTATTTAAGTTTGAAGGTAAAAGGAGGGAAAATGAAGGAAAACGAACTCAAGGAAACTCTCTTAAGGGAAAATCCTGAATTCAAGGAACTTTACGAAAAGCACAGGGAATATGAAAGGGAACTTGAAAAACTCCTCTCCAGAAGGCCGTTGAGCCCGGAGGAGGAAGTTGAGGTAAAGAAAATAAAAAAATTAAAGTTAAAAATTAAAGATAAAATGCAGGAAATTCTGGTAAAGGAGAAGGAGAGACGGATTGGCTAAGGAGGGATTTTACTTCGTCCTGCCCGTGGCTCTAATATCCCTGGGATTTTTTGTGCTCCATTTATTTTTGCCCGCTGCCCTTTTTGCTATCTTTGCCCTGCTCCTTGCCTTCTTTTTCAGGGACCCCGAGAGAAAACCCGCGGAGAAAGGGGAAGTCCTCCTATCCCCGGCGGATGGAAAGGTGATGTCCGTGGAAAAAATGGGAGACGGGTGGAGAATAAGCATTTTTATGTCCCCTCTGGATGTTCATGTGAACAGGTCTCCCTGCAGCGGGAAAATTCTGGAAATGGAACATCGGGGGGGAGGGCACCTTCCTGCATACAAAAGGGAATCCGAAGAAAACGAAAAGGTGATTTTCCACCTGAATTGTTCCCCCTGGAAAATAAAACTGGTGCTGATTGCAGGGATATTGGCCCGGAGGATAAAACCTTACAGGAAATCCGG
>JALVRF010000027.1 GCA_027025175.1 Candidatus Aminicenantota bacterium
AACTCATGCTATCTTTTTAGCCTCTTTCATTATTGCGCGGAAAAAAAGCCTGTCCTTTATATCTTCCCACTCTTTGGGGGTATAAATTAAGAGATCCAAGGCGCACGGTAAGGAAAGTATAAGTTCGGAAAATTCTTCATATCTTTCAAAAAAGGGTTTGCTCGTGTCCATTATTACTATAAGGTCTATGTCGCTTGTTCTTGAACTGTCGCCCCTTGCGAAGGAACCAAATAGATAGGCCTCCCTGATGTTCTTTTTCCTTTTCAGAAACTCCTTAATTTTTTTTATTATTTCCATCGTCAAGATTCTACATAACGCCCGGTCATGAAGTCAACAGACTGCTAATATAACCTACCAGAACCTTTATTAAAAGGGCTATTATGGCAAGGATGGAAATTATGGCAAGGATCCATTTAAGGGAGGAAATCAGAGACATGATAAAAACCGTACCGGCCCTTATAGTTTCATAATCTGGAAGGAAAATAAGGTGAAGGACATTTTCCGCCCAATCAAGCGCTGCAGCCCCAAGGGGCAGGTAGAAAAGAAAGGAAAGCCCCCTTGACTTTCTGGTAAGGATTTCAATGAGGCCGGAAAGAAACAGGCCATAGGAAAGGGCATAGAAGAAATCCACCGTCATAAGAGCCAGGTATGTGCTCAGGGCCGGACCCCATGCTGAAAGGATGCTCATCAGGCTGGCCTTTGAAAAGGCTGTCTGAAGTGAAAAAACCCCGGGAGCCCCGGAAGGCAAAACTCTCGCCATGGAGGTGTACAAAATTAACATGAATAGAAGGGTAAAAACACCGCTGAGAAGCAGGAATCCGGGTTTAGAAATCATGTTTCTCATAAAGTTATCCCAGGATTATCTGGGCTCAGGGACAAAATTTCACCTCCCCGTCCAGCAGTTTCACAGTAATTAGTCTTCCGCCCACGAACCTGAAGCCCAGGGCAGGGGAAATCAGGGCCTGGTCTCTTATCCTGACCTTCCTCCTCCCACCAATAAGTAGTTTTCCCCTTCCCTCTGCCCTTATGAGATACCTTGTGATAAAAACCAGGGGATCTTCTATCCCTCCCTTAACACAGTTTCCGGAAACCTCCTTCCAGTTATAAACCTTAAGTTTTCCCATTTTTCCGGCAAAAACCCTTCCCTTTGTCAGAGGAATCTGTGGAAGGGCCAGAAAGGGAAGCATGACAAGTATAAAGGCCAGACTCAGGACAGTTCTCCTCTCCCTGCTCTCCTTTTTCATCAGGTAAATTAGAAGTGCTAAGGCCAGGAAAACTCCGGGAATCCAGAAATAATTGGGAAGCCAATTCCCTGGCATGGCCTTAGGGTGTTTGGTAAAGGATGGGAGATAGCGGGGAAGGTAAATAAGGGGGGTGGAAATTTTATGGAATAGAAGCCCCACCCTGTTGGCCACATCGTGGGTGGTGGGCCCGTAATAGGAAAGGGGCATGGAGGCAAGGAGAAACCCCAGACCTATGGAAAGGCCGGAGAAGGCCCTGAAAAGATATCGCAGGTTTTTGTTTTTCCCGCCTTCCAGGAAAAGGGCAAACCCCACGGCAAAGGCCCAGATCCCGGAGGCCAGGGGTCTTGCCGGAGGGCAATATCCACCCCGGTGGGTCTGCCATCCGTAATTGAAGGCGAAGGGGAGAAGGAGGGCAAGGGAAATCAGGGAAACTTTCCTTTTCCAGAACCTTAAAAGGGCAGCGATGGAAAATAGGTATACGGGCGCATAGGGCAGAAGCCCGTCCCTCTGGTCAAAAAGATAATCAAGGAAGGTTGAAAACCTGTAGTGCCAGGGAATTCTGTACAGAATGTCCTTCATAACCTCGGCCCTCTTTTCCGGGCCCATGGGGCCATAGTAAACGGAAAGTAGGGAAAAACTCCCATAGGCATGTTTTAGAAAAAGGAAGAAGGAAGCGGAAGGCAAAAGGGCCGGGAGGAAGAAATAAACTCCCTTCTTTTTAAGGAGAAATAAGGAAATGAAAAAGAGCACGAAAAGGTAAATCACATATTTTGCCCCGAACCAGGGAAGGAAACCTGCCAGAAAACCCGAAAATACGAGAAGCCCTGGCCTTCCCTTATAAAAAGAATAGAGGGAGAATATAACCACCCCTGCCACGGGAACCTCTGGAAAGAGGTGGAAGAAGAAGGGAAAGGCAGGGACTGTAAAGGCAATTAAGGAGGTGGAGTAAAGGGAGACTCTTTCCCCGAATTCCTCCCTTAAAAAAAGGAAAAGAAGATAAAGGACCACTAAGCCATACAGGGAAAAACCTATCCTTATGATGAACTTCTTTGCCGGAGGGGAAAAGGGCCCCGCAATAAGGTAAAAGGGAACGAGGAGGGCGGAGGTTCCTGGAAGGTGGATGGAATACCAGGTATTTTTTCCCGTAGGCCTTGCATGGGGGAATATTCTAACCCATTTTTCCCGGTAAAATTCCCTCCAAGCCTCCCGGAGATACTGATTTTTAACATTTATGTCGTGGTCGTAAACAAGGGACTGGGTTATTACAAGGTAATGGGGCTCGTCCCCGCTGAAACCCAGATTCCTCATGGAATATACGGAATAAAGGGTAAAGAGAAAGGAAAGAAGGAGAACATGGCCAATTTTAAAATTGAGTCTCCCCTTCCATTTCCAGAGCCATGCCCAGATCCAGAGGAAAAAAAGAAGCCTGAAAAGGTAGTTCAGGGGGGAATAGGGAAAAAGGACCTGGGAAAGGAGAACGGGAATTGCTGTAGTGATGAAAACTACCCCATGAGCACCTCTATTTCCTTGAGCCTCTTTATTTTATCCCTGTAATGGGCTGCAAGTTCAAAATCCATTCTTTCCGCAGCTTCCATCATTTTCCTCTCCAGTTCCTCTATCATCGCCTTTCTGTCCTCGGCAGTTATGTATTCCTCGGCATTTTCCGCCACCCTCTCCACCTCAAAATAATCAGAGGCGCTCATTTCGTAGGCAATGTCCTTTCTGACGGTTCGGGGGGTTATTCCCCGGGCCCTGTTGTACTCCTCCTGTATTTCTCTCCTCCTTCTTGTCTCCTCAATTGCCTGCCTCATGGCTGAGGTAATCCTGTCCGCATACATTATAACCTTCCCCCTTACATTCCTGGCTGCCCTGCCAAAGGTCTGTATCAGAGCGGTGGTGGAGCGGAGAAAGCCCTCCCTGTCCGCATCAAAGATGACCACCAAGGAAACTTCGGGAAGGTCAAGACCTTCCCTCAGGAGGTTTATCCCCACAAGGACATCGAATTCCCCCTGCCTCAGGGCCTTTATTATTTTCGTCCTCTCCAGGGTATCTATGTCCGAATGGAGATACCTGGCCTTTATGCCCAGGGAAAGTAGGAAGGAGGTGAGTTCCTCAGCCAGCCTTTTGGTAAGGGTGGTAACCAGAACCCTGTCCCCCATCTCCACCCTTTTTTTAACCTCACCCACAAAGTCCTCTATCTGTCCCCGGGTGGGCCTTACCTCCACCTCGGGGTCAAGGAGACCCGTGGGCCTGACCAGTTGTTCCACCACGGCGTCGCCGGCCTTTTCCAGCTCATAAGGGCCCGGGGTAGCGGAAACATAAAGGACCTGCCCCACCCTCTCCTCCCATTCCTCAAATTTTAAGGGTCTGTTGTCTAAGGCAGAGGGAAGGCGAAAACCGTATTCCACCAGTTTCATCTTCCTGGACCTGTCTCCCTCATACATGGCCCTGAGTTGAGGTATGGTCATGTGGCTCTCGTCTATGATTATCAGGGTGTCCTCGGGTATGTAATCCATTAAAGTAAAGGGAGGTTGTCCGGGGAGCCTTCCGCTCAGGTGCCTTGAATAATTCTCAATGCCGGGACAGTGACCTGTTTCCCTGAGGAGAAGAAGGTCATACCTTGTTCTCCTCTCAAGCCTTTCTGCCTCAAGGGTTTTCCCCATGGCAAGGAGTTCCTTTATCCTCTCCTCAAGTTCCCTCTCTATGGATTGAATTGCCCTCCCCAGCCTCTCTTTGGGGGTTACAAAATAACTGGCGGGATAAACGGTTATATACCTTCTCTGGCTAAGAACCCTTCCGCTCAGAGGGTCTATTTCAAAAATTCCATCAACCTCCCTTCCGAAAAATTCCACCCTGTATCCCACCTCCTCGTAGGGGGGGAATATCTCCAGTTGATCCCCCCTTATCCTGAACTTCCCGGGATACGGTTGTTCTGAGCGGGAATACTGAATCTCCACCAGTTTCATGGCCACATCCTTCAAATCCAGGATTTCTCCCTGATGAATTCTCAGCACCAGCCCAAAGTAAACCTGGGGATCTCCCATTCCGTATATGCACGAGACAGAGGCCACCACTATAACATCCCTCCTCTCGTGGAGGGAGCGGGTAGCCCTCAGGCGGAATTTGTCCAGTTCCTCGTTTATGGTGGCTTCCTTGGCTATGTAGGTATCGGTCTGGGGAATGTAAGCCTCGGGTTGATAATAATCGTAATAACTGACAAAGTATTCCACGGCGTTTCCAGGGAAAAACCTGCGAAATTCCTGGTAGAGTTGGGCGGCTAAGGTCTTATTGTGAGAAATCACCAGAACAGGCCTCTGGAGTCTTTCTATGACATTGGCCATGGTAAAGGTCTTGCCGGAACCGGTGACCCCCAGCAGGACCACATGCCTGCGCCCCTGTTTGAAGTATTCTACAATCTTATCTATTGCCCTGGGCTGGTCCCCGGTGGGTTTGTACGGGGCTTTTAGTTTAAATCTATTCCAGTTTGATGGGCTCAAAGAGTAAGAGGAGATTCGCCCTGCCATATCCCATGTAGTAGTCAAATCCCGGCAGGCTTTCCGAGTTTACATCGTCGGTTGTGTAAATAATTGCCTTCCGCACCTGGTCAGGGGTGAGGTTGGGCTTGAGGGAAAGAAGAAGCCCCACCGCACCGCTTATAATGGGGGCTGCAAAGGAGGTCCCACTCCCAATGGCGTATCCTGCGGGGAAAGTGGATATTATGTACACCCCTGGGGCCACAAGGTCCAGGTGAGGACCGTAATTGGAAAAACTCGCTTTCTTATCCTCGTAATCACTGGCTCCCACGGAGATGCACTTGGGAGAATAGGCAGCGGGATAAAGAAGGGCGCCCCCTTCGTTTCCTGCAGCGGCCACGACTACCACCCCATTTTGCTCCGCTTTATTCAGGGCTTCCTCCAGAACCAGGGAGGGACTTCTTCCTCCGGCGGAAATGTTGACCACCTTCGCTCCCCTTTCAATGGCGTATTCAATGCCGTCGGCCAGTTCAGAGTAGGTTCCCTGGCCCCTGGCATCAAAACTCTTAATGGCCATAATCTTGCAATTCCAGCAAACCCCGGCAATTCCCTCACCGTTGTTGGACTTGGCAGCGATAATTCCCGCCACCATGGTCCCGTGGCCGTTGTCGTCTCTGGGGTCCTCGTCGCTGTTTATAAAATCGTATCCCTTTATGACCTTCCCCTTCAGGTCCGGATGGTTATAAGCAACCCCTGTATCCACCACGGCCACGATTATGTCTTCGGAACCGGTGGTGTACTTCCAGGCATAGGTGGCCTTTACATCTGATCCCCTTTTGTAGCCCTCTTTGGAACCGGTATTTTTCAAATACCACTGTTCACCGAAATATTCGTCGTTGGGAATGACCTCCTCATCCTCATCGGCAATCCATGCAGGATGGTCAGGCTCTACCCAGAGAACCCTGGGGTCTGTAGCAAGGTATTCCATCAATTCGCTGCCCCCGGGTATCTTTACCGCTATCCATCCTTTTAAAAGGAGTTTCCTGTATTTTTCTATGGAGTAATCCTTGACCAGGGATTTTAGATCCGCATCTGGATGAAGTTTTATCAATATCCTGGAATACTCTCCTGGTATTTTTCCGTTGAAATGTGGCTCTTTCCCTCTCGGGGTGAGCCCCAGAAGAAAGAGTCCCATTAAGGAAATTAATGCTATTTTCTTCCTCATATTTTCCTCCTTAGAATGTAAATCCCAGTTCCCCGTGGAAACTCAAACCGTTCAAAAATCCCACGGAAATTCCTCCGCTGAGATGTTCTCCCCCGTAGAAATTTGTCCCGATAATTATCTCCACGGGAAGTTTGGGTTTAAGTTTATCCTGGGACTTTGCCTCAAGGTTCTGGAATTTCTCCTCAAAACTTACGCTACCCATGAAGTACTCAAAGTAAACCCCAACGTAGGGTTCTATGTTTTCCTGCCCCTCATACATGGCAAGAACACCGAAGCGAAAATCCCAGAAATGAACTTTTCCGTCCACTGTTCCTGTAAGATACGATGTCTTTTCCACTTTCCACTGATATGATGATAGGTTGTAGGACACCTCGGGATTGAGCACTATAGAAATTTCCTCGGAGAAAACATAGGGCTCCCAGAATGCCCCAGCAAATATGGAATAACTGGTCTTGCCATAGGATGTTGAAAGGGAAACAGGCAGAGAGGTGAAGGTGAGTTCGTCTCCGAAGGAAGTTTTCCCGTACAAAACGCCGAAGTAAAATTCCGCATTCTCACTCACCAGCACCGAGTTTTTAATGCCTCCCTGAGTTAAATTCAGGGAGGTCTCCTGGGAGCCGATTTTTGCCTTGAGGCTCCTGTACCCTCCCATAAGGGAGAATGTGTATTCCAGACCTTCCCCAGCCATCAGGGAAAAGGTAAGGAAAAACAAAAGAACCGCCTTTTTCATTTTTCCTCCTTGTTACACCGGGTTTTTCCTTCCCAGATTTTTATCCAGTTTCCCTTCCACAAATAAAATTCTGCAGTGATTTCTCCAGGAAGGGTTATTCTGGCCTTCCATTTTTTCTCTCCGCTTCCTCTCAAACTGAGAAACTCAACTATTTTGCCCTCCTCCCCTTTGATTATAAACATAACCTGACCCCTGTCAACAAAAGCATAGGAAAATGAAATCCAGGGGATCCCCTCTTTACACGAAAATTCCGTAATTTTTATTTTACCAAGTT
>JALVRF010000028.1 GCA_027025175.1 Candidatus Aminicenantota bacterium
GAAGGTGAAGAAGGTAGCGCTTGTTGCTGCCGCGAGGAAGCTTTTGCTTATAGCGTTTGCGTGCTGGAAGAAGGGAGAATTTTACCGCCCCGCCCTTGACACCTAACACAGCATTCTGTCCCTAATTTGAGGGGACTTGAAGGAGGAAAATTAATAAAAATGGTCTGGCACTTTTGTGACTTTTATGAAACTGACAAATGAAACAAGGGGAGTTTTTAATATAAGGATTAGTGGAATTTTTTTCTTTTCCTGAAAAACGGAGGGATTTTTCCTTTTCTAGAGCCGTATTCGTAGGCTCCCATGTCATACTCCTTTCCGTATGGTCTGGGATTTCCCTCAAGGTCATCCTTGGGGGCATCCTTAGCCGTTCCTGAATCTATGCATGGACTTTGCTTTTTCAGGTGAAAATCCCCCTCCTTTTCCCAGGCAGGGGCCACGAATTTCGGGTCCCTGGATATATTCCCCTGCCCTAAACTTCCAATATCCCCTGCCCTGAAACTCCTTCCCCCTACTATTATCTGAACCTCAGAGCCAGGTATATAAATATCGCTGTGGTCCATGGAGAAGCGAACCTTGGGCCCTATGTAGACGGGTCTGTCTCCCCCGTAAATTATCATGTTCCTGAAGAGAACCTTTATCCCCACAGCCTGGTCGTAGCCTACATAGACCGGTGAGGTTCCAGGAACATCCCTGTCGTATATGCTTACATTTATTATCTTGAACTCGGCCCCTTCCTCCTCAACCTGGTCTATAACCAAGGAGGCCCACGGGGTAGGGTTCGGGTCCCCGTCGCCCCTTCCGTAAATCAGAACATTTTCCACCCGGCTCCCTCCTCCCCACACCTTCACTCCATCGCAGGAGTTATTGGCAACTATGGTCCTGTGGATATAAGTTCTTCGGGCCTTGGAGTCTATTCCATCTCCCCGGTTGTGCTCTACCAAGCAATCCGCTATTTCCACAGGTCCCCGGGAGGGCTCTATCCCGAAGCCGTCGGGCCGGTCGTAGGGGGAAGGACCCGCTCCTCCCTGATAATAATAGCCGCTGTAGGCAAGATAACAGCCCTGGATGAGAACATCCCTCCACCCTCCCCGGGCAGGGGTGGGTTCCCCTATGGCACCGAATCCGCAATGGTGAATCTTAGTATCTATTATTTTCCAGTGGGAGGGGTCCCTCAGGTCAATTCCCATTTCGTCTAAGTTATGTATGTGGAGGTTTCTAATTTCCACATGGCTCGTGGGTTCCCATGCAGTTATTCCTTCCCGGAAGGGCTGCCCGTTATAATTGGTTATTTCAAGGTTTTCTATTTTTATGTAGTTTTTCCCACCCAGGTCTATGGCTGCTATGAGATTCCCCCTACCCCTCAGAACAACTTTTCCCTCACCCCTTATTGTGGTCCATTTTTCAGGGCTTCCCGAAGGTGGTGTGAGCATGTCATCCCAGTATTTTTCAAGGATGTATTCCCCTTCAAGGATTATCAGGGTATCCCCTCCAGCCCTTTTCTTTGTGGCATATCCGGGGCTTGCCCAGGGTTTTTCTTTGGTCCCGGGATTTGAATTTTTCCCCCTGGGGGAAACATAATAGGTGGTTGCCCAAAGGAAAAGGGGCAGTAAAAATGCGAGTTTTAAGTATTTTATCCCATTATTTGACCAGGCCCTTGGTCCCGAATTTTTTGCTCCAGAGGTCAAGGTAGGCGCAGGACTGGTAAATGGAGGAATAGGTTCCCACGATAACCCCTATGAACATGGTAAGGGCAAAGCCATGGATTACCTCCCCTCCGAAAAGAACTAAGGCGAGAAGGGCTAAGAGAGTTGTTCCGGAGGTGAGGATGGTCCTGGAAAGGGTCTGGTTTATGCTAAGGTTCAGCAACTCCCCGAAACTCATATCCCTTCTCTTGCGGAATACCGGGAAGTTTTCCCTTACCCTGTCGTAAACCACAATGGTGTCGTTTATGGAATAACCCACTATGGTTAGGAGGGCCGCCACTATTTTCAGGTCAAATTCAATTTTAAGAAAGTATATGAAGGCTAAGGTAACCAGAACATCGTGAGCCAGGGTAAGAACCGCAGAAAGTCCATAAAGTAGCCTGAACCGGAAGGCTATGTATATAAGCATGCCCAGCAGGGCCCATACGGTGGCGAGGACCGCCTTGTGCTTGAGGATTTTTCCCACCTGGGGACCCACATATTCCACCCTCATTATGGAAACCGAGCCCAAAAAGGTTTTTTCCTTCAGGTAATTCAGAGGGGCGGTGGGAATACCCGCCTCCTTAAGTTCCTCAAAACTTTTTATTATCTTTCTTTCCTTTTTTAACTCCGCTATTTTCTTTGCCCAGACATCCGCCTTTTCCTCAGGAAAGGCTTTTGCCAGAAGGTCCTTTATGTCAGCGGTGGAAAGAAGGTTCAGGTTGAGTTTCTGTTTTGATAACTCCCTCTCCTGGGGGGACATGAATAAATTTACAAGTTTTCGGGCTATTTTCAGGTGCTCTTCCTCCTCCCCGGTGCCCATTTTTTCCACCCTTATTATGTATTCATCCCGGGAGTTTTCCACAGACTGGATTACCGCGTTTTTAAAGCCTGCCTTCTTTAGAAGTCCTCTGAGGTCGTCTATTTTAACGGGATGGGAGAACTTTATCTGGAGCAATGTGCCTCCGACGAAGTCTATGCCGTAGTTGAGGCCGTTTTTCTGGATGAAAACCAGGCCCACTATTATTATGGCCAAGGATATTCCGAAGGCGATGAACTTTGCCTTCATGAAGTTTATATTGGTTTTCTTAAAGAATCGCATTCCCATCCTCCTTAAATGCTGATTTTTTCCACTTTCCTCTTCCCGAAATAGAGGAGTTCAAAAATGGCCTTGGAAACGAAGACCGCCGTGTATATGGATGCTATTATTCCCAGAATCAGGGTTACCGCGAAGCCCTTTATGGGACCGGTTCCAAAACTGAACAGGAAGATGGCAGCAATTACGGTGGTTATGTTGGCGTCAAGAATGGTGACGAAGGCTCTGGAAAATCCGGCATCTATGGCTGCAAGGGGGCTTTTACCCAGGTCAAGTTCTTCCCGTATTCTTTCAAATATAAGAACATTGGCATCCACTGACATTCCTATGGTCAAAACGATTCCCGCAATTCCCGGAAGTGTAAGGGCTGCCCTGAAAAGGGCCAGAGAGCCAAAAATTATTATCATGTTCATCAGAAGGGCGAAGGTGGCATTCACTCCAGCCAGACGGTAATAAAAAATCATGAATCCCATGACCAGAAGAAGGGCCAGTATGGAGGCCCTAAGTCCTTTTCTTATGGAATCAGCCCCTAAGGATGGTCCTATGGTCCTTTCTTCCACTATTTTTATTCCTGCAGGAAGAGAACCGGTTCTGAGCACCAGAGCGAGGTCGTGGGCCGCCTCCTGGGTGAACTGTCCTTCTATTATGCCCTCGTAGGAAATTCTGGCGTTTATGGTGGGAGCGGATTGAATCACATTGTCAAGAACTATGGCCAGCCTCCTTCCTATGTTTTCGCTGGTCACCTTTTCAAATTTCTTTGCTCCCTCCGCATTAAGGGAGAAACAAACAGCGGGCATGTTGTAGTGGTCCACACAACTTCGGGCGGTTTTTAAGTCCCTACCGGTCACCGCTGCCATTTTCTCCACTATGAAGTATCCCTGACCCTTGCTGGGAAGGATTTGAAGGTCAGATGGGAGCGTTCCTCCGTACTTGCTTAAGGCCTCTTCCTTGGTGGGGAAGGGACCGTCCTTTACCAGTTTAAGTTCAAGAAGTGCGGTATTTTTGAGAAGGGCCCTCACCCTTTTGGGGTCGTCCACTCCAGGGAGTTCCACCACTATCTTGTCTCCGTGAACTCCCTGCCTCTGGATTACCGGCTCTGAAATTCCGAATTCATCTATCCTTCTTCTTATGGTCTCCAGGGCCTCTTCCACGGCGTTCTCCCGTAGCATGGCCACATATTTTTTCTTCATGGTGAGGGTGGCCTTCCCTTCCACTATGCCTGAATAATCCCAGTTGTTTGAAAAGTTGCTGGCAACCACTGCGTCAAAATCCCGTTCTCTGTCCCCGGGGATTCCCTCAATTACTATAGTGTCAATACCCTTTCCGTAGATTTTCCCCACCTTTATGCCCTCGTCCTGGAGCAGAGATTTAAGCCTCAAAATCTCCTGGTCCCTTTCCATCTTGATGGCATCATCGGTGACCACCTGGAGCACCAAGTGCATACCCCCTTTGAGGTCCAGGCCCAGTTTTATCTTTTGCGACGGGGGTATCATAAAGTAGATGAAAAGGGCCAAGGAGCCCAGGATTACAGCGAACTTCCAGCCCACCCTTCTTCTCATCACTTCACCTCTTCTTGGTTACTGCGGTAATGTAATTCTTCACCACCTCTAATTTGGTTCCCAGCGAGTCTATCTCCACCCTGTCCTCGTAAACTGCAGTTACTTTGCCCACTATCCCGCCAGCGGTTACTATACCGTCGCCCACTTCTATGGACTCAATCATCTGCTGATGTTTTTTCTGCCTTTTCTTTGCAGGAACTATAAGCAGAAGGTAGAAGATTATGAAGATGATGGCTATCATAATCAGGGAGCCTATGAATCCTCCCTGCTGGCCTCCCTGGGCTGTAGATTGGGCGTAAAGCATGTTAATCATTTTTCCCTCCAGTTTTTTTCTAAATCCCTCAGATACTCCCGAAGGGAATTAGCCTTTATATATTTACGAATTTTCTCCATTATGTCAAGGAAGAAGCGGAGGTTGATGAGGGTGTTGTAAAGGGCAGAGTTTAAATGGGAGGAGACATAGAGGTGACGAAGGAGGGCTTTGGAAAATGGATAATCAGAATGTGGATGGGAAAAATCCTCTGCGAATTCCCTCCTTTTAATCCTTAGGATTCCTTCCTGGGAAAAAATCTGACCCCTTCTCCCGTTTCTTGTAGGTATCACGCAGTCAAACAGGTCCACCCCCAAGGAAATGGCCCTGGCCATCTGTAGTGGATGGCCTATTCCCATGAGGTAGCGGGGTTTTTCCTGCGGAAGTTCGGCGACGGTCTCTTCCACGCTGCGGAGCATTTCCTCCTGACTTTCCCCAACCCCCAGTCCCCCTATCCCGTAGCCATCAAAATCCATGGAAGCGAGTTCCCTGGCAGAGGCCTTCCTTAAGTCCTTATAAATTCCTCCCTGAACTATAGCGAAAAAGGATGTTTTTCCCTTTATTTCTTCAATCTTCCTCCTGGCGTGCTCTGCCCATTTAAGGGTCCTTAAAGTGGCATCCTTCACCCTCTCCCAGGGGGAGAGGTTGGATACGAAGTGGTCTAAAATCATGGAAATGTCCGGTCCCATCCTCTCTGCAATTTCCACCACATCCTCAGGGGATAGGAAGTGGTGGGAGCCGTCTATGTGTGATGCGAAGTGTATTCCCTTATCCTCCACTTTTACCTTGTTGGAAAGGCTGAAGATCTGGAAGCCACCGGAATCAGTAAGAACAGCACCTTCCCAGCCCATGAACTTTGAAACTCCACCGGCCTTTTCGATAACTTCCACCCCTGGCCTAAGATATAGGTGGTAAAGATTGGAAAGAATTAGCCTGTATCCCATTTTCCCGAGTTGAAAAGGGAAAACACCTTTCA
Organism: Candidatus Aminicenantota bacterium; assembly: GCA_027025175.1. Taxonomy (GTDB): domain Bacteria; phylum Acidobacteriota; class Aminicenantia; order S016-38; family S016-38; genus JALSNJ01. Next base: position 5,624 of record JALVRF010000028.1, read on the forward strand.
CCGCCCCTTCGGTTCCTACAGGCATAAAGGCAGGGGTAAGGACAGGGCCTGAATTGGTATAAATTACCCCAACCCTGGCTGAGGTGTGCTTATCCTTCCAGAGTATGCGGAATTTCATTTATTAAATCTAATGTTCAGGACATCCCCGTCTTTTACTTTATACTCTTTGCCCTCCATGCGGATTTTTCCAGCCCGGTGAAGTCCTGACCATCCTCCGGCCTGGACAAATTCCTCCCATGAAACTACCTCCGCTCTTATAAAGCCTCTGGCTATATCAGTGTGGATTTTTCCGGCGGCATCCAGGGCTGTGCCTCCTTTTTTCAGGGTCCAGGCCCGTGCCTCCTTCTTCCCCACGGTGAAAAACACCAGAAGGTCAAGGGTGTTATATATGATGTTCACGAATTTTTCCGCCCTTAATTCCTCTATGCCGAATTCTTCCATAAGAAGATTCCTTTCTTCCTCGTCGCTCTGGAGAAGTTCCTTTTCCGTCAGGAGGTCCATTACCACTACTGCCCTTCCCTTTGAGGTCACTTCTAAGTTTTTAAGCGAAGAGGTCTCCTCAAATTTTGTGTTTATAACATGAATTATGGGCTTCAGAGAAAGGAGACCAAGGCCAGAAAATTCCTCTTCTTCTCTAGAGAAGACCTCTCTGAGGGGCCTTCCCTCTGAAAGAACTTCCAGGGCCTTTTCTATGGCCTTTATTTTCCTCTCCAATTTCCTGGTTTTCCTTTTGGAAAATTCCTTTTTACTTCTCTGAAGGGTTCCTTCAAGGGTTTCCCTGTCCCTTTCCAGGAGCTCCTTTTCCACCCGGGCTATCCTGCTCAAAGGATCATCCTCCCTTACCACATGGAGCAATCCGTCCCCTGTCCTCATTTCGTTGAGAGTCTCCTTGGTAGAAGGGTCAACGAAGGATATGTGGATATGGGTTATTTTCCCGGAGCCCTCCACCCTGGCCACTTCCTCCAGTCTCGGGTCCTTGGCCTTCACCACCGCTAAGTGCTTTTCCTTTCCCCCGAGGCCGGTAAGAATCTCAAAAAGAGTGGTTTTTCCTGCCTGGGGCTGGCCGAAAATTACAAGTTTCATCTAACCTGGGAACCCGGGGGAACCTCGTCGGGAACTATGAGAAGGTAGGGCTTTCCGTCCACGTCCGCCGCAAGGAGCATACCCTGCGATTCGTGTCCCCTTATCTTAGCGGGTTTCAGGTTGGTAACCACCACTATTTTCTTTCCCAGAAGTTCCTCCGGTGAATAATACTTCCTCAGCCCTGCCACCAGATTTCTCTGGTGGTCCCCCATGTCCACTTTAAGAAGATAGAGTTTGTC
>JALVRF010000029.1 GCA_027025175.1 Candidatus Aminicenantota bacterium
GTGGGATAAACCTTGGATATGGTTATGGTGTCTATCCCGGCGTCAGCAAGGGCTAAAGCTGCCCTCAGTCCTGCAAGTCCTGTTCCCACCACCAGGGCATCGGATTTGTGATAGTATTTTTCAATTTCCATTTTTACCTCCTCAACCTTTTACTGAGAATATGGTGACGGTTCCCACCACCAGGAGAATTATCCCGATGGTAAGAATCAGAGAATAGAGGAAAAGTCTCAGGCCCCTGCTCTTAGTGTAGTCCTCCAGAACCTGCCAGAGTCCATTCAGGCCATGATAAAGGGCGAAAACCAGAAAAAGGAGATCCCCTGCCTTCCAGAGGGGGCTGGAAAGCCTGGGAGCCACCGTCTCATATGTAACTTCCCCGGTCCCCACAAAATGCATAATGACGAAATGGGCTATGAGGAACACGAAAAGATAAAGGGCAGTAATCCTCTGAAGGAACCAGGATAAGGCTCCCCTGTTTCTCTTGACTAAAGATTTGCTTCCTACCATAACTCACCTCCTCATAAAAACTTCCATGCCGCCGGTATCCACAGGGCCAGGAAAAGGACGAAGGCTACCCAGAAAAGGGCCTTCTGATACCTGGACGCACCGGCAAAATCCACAAGAACCAGCCTTATCCCATTGAAGGCGTGGAAAAGAATCACCCCCCAGAGTCCCCATTCCAGGAACTTGAAAACCGGGGTTGAAAGGACCTTCATGGTGGCATTAAAGGCTTCTGGTCCTGCCGCCAAACGGTTGGTAACGAAGATGTGAAGGAAAAGGTAGAAAATAAGGGCCAGGCCTCCCAGCCTGTGGAGGATCCAGGCCCATTCTCCCACATCCTTCTTGTAGGAAGGATAGAACCACTTAGGTTTCAGCATATTCTTCCTCCTGGGATTAATTTGAGGAAAAATTTTAACTCATTCCCCTGCTCTGTTCAACAAATCCTTTTTTTGGTAGAATTTTTCCATGAATATAGAGGGTTTTGAGCCACTTAATTACCCAGGGGAACCCAAGAATTTTCCCCTGGATCCATATCAGGAAAAGGTTTTTGCGAACATATACATTGAGATTCCGGTGGGGGATACACTGTTTATGCTCTCACCGGCCCTGAGAATAATTTATCCTGGCAAAAACCAGGATGTGGAAAGGGAGATAATAAAAAGGGAAACGAAACTCTATTCCCTCAAAAGGCTTATTCTTGAAAGTATAATTGAACATACGGCCCTTCTTGAGGCCAACAGTTATTTTATAGCGCAGAACGACTATTTACTTCTGGCCAGAATAATCCTCCAGCCCGGGGAAGGAATATACAGGTTAAAATTCTATACCCACGATGCCATGGAACTTCTTACCAATTACGAGGACAAAATCTACTTAGGACACGACTTCCTTTACCTGCAGGGAAAGAGGAAGTTCTTCGGCCTGGACGATTTCATACCATATCTGGATAGCGAATTCGCATATCTCAAGGAAAAGGAAGCGGAATTCAGAATTAAAACTCCCCTGGTAAGGGATTACATGGTGGAAATAGGGGAACTTATAGGAGATGTGCTCATGACATGGGAAGAGAAAAAATTTGACTTTAATATAGATGAAGCGGAGATAGAAACCCTCCGCCGCGCCACCATGAATTTTATGGATGTTAAGCATATCCTTGTAGAACTCCACGACGAAATCAGGGAATTTGAGTATAAATTGAGAAGTCGGGGAGAGGCAGAAAATCACCTCTCCCGCTATGTGACTAAACTTCGTAAGGATGTGGTCAATATCCTCCATTACATAAACATGAAACTCCTTTCCCGCATTCAGCGGAAGATAAACTTCTCCAGTTGATGAGGATTATCTCCATTCTGGGACCCACAGGAAGCGGGAAATCCGCCCTTGCCCTGAAGATAGCCGAAAAAATCCCTTCGGAAATCGTAAGTTGCGACTCAGTCCAGATATATCGTGGTTTCAACATAGGTGCGGACAAGGTTTCCCGGGAAGTCAGGAAGAAAACTCCCCACCACATGGTGGACATTATTGGGGATTGCAGAAGATTCTCGGCGGCAGAATATTCTAAGGAAGCAGCGAGGATAATCAGGGAAATATGGGAAAGGGGGAAATACCCCCTGGTGGTGGGTGGAACCCTTTTGTATTTTCGTGCCCTTGAAAAGGGACTCTTTCCCTTTGGTAGCGCCGGAGAAAAATTCAGGAAAAAATGGAGAAAGCACCCCGAAGAACTCAGGAGAAGGAGCCTTGAACTGGACCCCCTCTATTATTCCAGAATTGGGGCAAATGATATTAAAAGAATGCTCAGGCTAATGGAGGTTTATTTTATATCCGGAAGGAACATGACAGAAGCGGCTGCCCTTACCGCACCTCCCCTGCCCGAGGCCAGATTTTTAAAGTTTGCCATAAACCTACCAAGACAGGAACTTTACAGGAGAATTGAGGAAAGGGTTGAAAGGATGTTTCGCCAGGGACTGGTTGAGGAGGTGAGGGCTCTCCTTGCCATGGGATATCCGGAAGACTGCCCTCCCTTTGGAGCCATCGGATACAGGGAAGTCCTTTCCTTTGTAAAGGGGGAGATAGGACTCCAGCAAGCTAAGGACCTCGTAAAAAAGCACACCAAAGAATACGCAAGGAGACAACTAATGTGGCTGAGAAAGGAGGAAAACCTTATCCGGGTTTCCCCTGACGAGGTTGACAAAATTCTTGAGATCGTGGAGAGGACATGAAAAAGGAAAGGGCCATAGTGGTGGGAGTTTACAGGAATAAAGCGGAAAAGGCTCTCGCCGAGGAAACCTTGCGGGAATTAGAGGAGTTGGCCCGCTCCGCAGGGGCTGAGGTGGTGGGCTGGGTGTTGCAGAAAAGACATAGGTTTGACCCCGCTTATCTGGTGGGAAAGGGAAAAATACAGGAAATAGCCAATATGGCAGAGGAACTGGATGCTAACCTTGTAATCTTTGATGAAACCCTCTCCCCTGCCCAGCATAGAAACATTGACCAGATAGTCCCCTGCAAGGTCCTTGACAGGACCCAGCTCATTCTGGACATATTTTCCCAGAGGGCCATGACTAAGGAAGGAAAACTCCAGGTGGAACTGGCCCAGCTCAATTACCTGCTTCCGAGGCTGGTGGGTATAGGTAAAAAACTAAGTCGTCTTGGAGGCGGGATAGGAACCAGGGGACCGGGGGAGAAAAAACTGGAATACGACAGAAGAAGAATAGCCGAGAGAATAAAAAGGATTAAAGAAGAGATAGAGGAAATCAGAAAGAGGAGAGAGCAACAGAGGAAGAGAAGAAAAAGGGGAAACATACCCACAGTGGCCTTGGTGGGCTATACCAGTGCAGGGAAAACCACCCTCTTTAACAGCCTGACCGGAGAAAAAAGACAGATTTCCAGGGCCCTTTTTACCACCCTGGATCCCATCCTGAGGAGGATAACCCTTCCTTCAGGACTTCCCGCGGTGCTATCCGATACTGTGGGATTCATAAGGAAACTTCCCGTGGAATTAGTAACCGCCTTTCGGGCCACCTTAGAAGAAACCGTGGAGGCGGACCTTCTTCTTCATGTAATAGACTTTGCCAGGGAGGATTTTCAGGAGGAAGAGGAGGCAGTGGAAAGGACACTGCAGCAGTTAGATGCCTTGCGGAAGCCCATTATAAAGGTATACAACAAAATAGACCTCCTGGAGAATCCAGAAGAGTTCTTAGAGAGGAACTTTACGGGAAACGGAAGGGTTTATATTTCCGCCAGGGAGGGTCTGGGAATTGAAGACCTGTTGAAAAGAATAGACGAAGCCCTGCTGGTAAACTACGAGATAAAAACAGTGTTCCTTCCTTATACTCAGGGAGGAGCCTGGGAAAAAATCTCATCGGATAGTATAATCCTTGAGAGGCATCCAGGGGAGAGCGGAGTGAGAGTAAAAATAGCAAAAAGGAAAAAATCATGAGAAAAATATTATTCCTTTACCTGGTCATAATAGCGTTGCCCTTTTGCGGAGGGGGCCAGGCCCGGACCTTTCTCACCCCACATCCGGAAACTCCCCTCTGGTCCATGGTTGAAACTTCTCCCCAGAAGGTTCTTGCCGCCGAGGTAAAAACTCCTGAGGACCGGGTGGCTCTGGGATTCGCCCTATATCGGCTGGGAAAACTCAGGGAAGCCTTTCAGCAGTTTCAGATGGCCAATCAGGAGGGGGAAAGCGAATTTTCCTTACTGGGGATGGGCATGGTAAAGGAGGCAGAAGGAAACCTTCTGGAAGCATACACTTATTACATAAAAAGCCAGCATCCCTTAGCCAGGGCAAGGGCAGAGAGGATAAAGAAGAGGGCCTTAAACCAGGCCCTTTCATCGGACCAGCCCTCTGAAATCGCCAGGGGACTTCTTATAGACCCTCAGGATAAGAGGGTTTACCTTGCCTTAGGCAATTACTATCTCCGCCACGGTAAACCCTTTCTGGCCCGTGCTTACATAAAAAAGGGAATAGAAACCGTAGGTGAGGACGAGGCTCTTCTCCGCCTTCTTGAACTCTCCTACGAGCAGGAGGACAACCTGGAAGGGGCTCTGGAAGTTGCAAGGAGGCTTTATCAGTTATATCCGAACCCGGGAAACTTGAGGGCCGTTCAGCAACTGGAAGAACGCTTAGAGGAGGAAAGGATAAGAAAAAGGTTGAAGGACCTTCAGGCAAAACCTGTTATAACCAGGGGTGACCTGGCCCTTATGATTGACGCATACCTGGGAAAATACTTTCCCCCAAGAAAACCCCCTATAATTGTGGACCTCTATCGCAGCCAGCAGATGGAAGCCATACTCAGGGTGACTTCAGCGGGTATCATGAAGGTTTACCCCAATCACACCTTCCAGCCCGATGCAGAGGTAAGGAGGATTTCTTTGGCCAAAATTCTTTACCGTCTGGTGAAGAAACTCGGGATATCTCTTGAGGTAAATCCGGTGGTTCTTCGGGACACCTCCAGCAGGTATGCAGTTTTTGCTGTGGGGGCCGGATTAATGGATGAAAAGGACGGTAATTTTAAACCCTATGATACCGTAAGTTTCACTGAAGCCGAGGAGGCCCTGAGGAAGCTCCGAAACTGGCTAAAGGAGCAACAGAAATGATGACAGTTCCCAATTTTCTCTCCCTTATAAGAATTATCCTCATACCCTTTTTCATCCATCTATTTCTCAAAGGGGACACCAGGGCTGCCCTGGCAGTTTTGTTTATAGCCTCCCTTACAGACCTTCTGGACGGATTTATTGCCCGGGCTTTCAATCAGCGATCCAGAGTGGGTTATATTCTGGACCCTCTGGCAGACAAACTTCTCATGGACTCCACATACATACTTTTTTCCCTGAAAAATCTTGAACTTACCGTCCACATACCCCAGTGGATAACCATTACCGTGGTCTCCAGGGACATAATCATTGTCATAGGGGCTTCCATCCTCTATCTTCTGAACCCCCAGAGGATTTTAAAGCCCCACTGGCTGGGTAAGGCAACCACCACCCTTCAAATGCTCACTGCCATCGTGGTGTTGTTCGTTAATGTCTCCAGAATTGCCCTTCCCTATTTAAATATCCTCTTCTGGCTCACCGGCATTCTCACCTTAATATCCGGTATTTACTACATTTACCTGGGAATGCTGGAGATGGAATAAACCTATCCGGTTTTTTCCCTGTGGGGAAATCTCCAGAGGGTCATTATTATGATTTTCATGTCCAGCCAGAGGGACCAGTTTTCTATGTAATAAAGGTCGTAATTTATCCTCTCCTCTATGGATGTATCTCCCCTGAGACCGTGAACCTGAGCCCAGCCAGTGAGCCCGCTTTTCACCTTGTGACGAAGCATGTACTTGGGAATCATTTTTTTGAACCTCTCCACATACTCAGGTCTTTCCGGCCTGGGACCCACGATGCTCATATCTCCCTTGAGAACATTGAAAAACTGGGGAATCTCGTCTAAACTCCACCTCCTGAGAAACCTGCCCAGGGGGGTTATTTTGTCCTCAGGAGGGGCCCAGGAGTCCTCCGCCCCGGGCATCATGGTCCTGAACTTGTAAATTACGAATTCCCTCCCGTCAAGACCCATTCTTTTCTGCTTGAAAATAACCGGCGGGCCTGAGGTCAGAAGTATGAGAAGGGGAATAATGAGGAAGGCAGGAAGAAATACCACTATGGCCACCAGGGAAACCAGTATGTCAAAAAATCTCTTCAGAATCAGGTTCCAGCCATGGAGGGGAACATGGGTTATGTTTATGGCAGCCACACCGTTCAGTGCCTCTACCGTATGGTGAAGAATTACAAAACCCATGAGGTCAGGCACCAGTTTTATCTCAAGAACCTCCTCAGAAAGGGCCCTTATAAGTTCCATGGTATCAACTTCCTGAAGGGGATGGAGTATGTAAACCTCGTCCAGTTTTTTCTCCCTGGCGAATTTAATTACATCCCTTTCCCCTCCCAGCCTCTTTTCCCCCTCAAATTCCCCGAAGATTCCCAGAACTTCAATCCCTAAGGGTTGAAACCTCTCCAGGGCCTTCAGGAGTGAATTTACCGTCCTTCCACTCCCCACAACTGCTACCCTGGTCTTCCGCCATTTCCATTTTCTCTTCAAAATTCCTCTGACAAGTCCCCTCATGGAAGGGCAGAGCACAGAAGCCACCGCCAAATAAGTAGCAAGGAAAAGGTGCGAAATCTCGTGGGGAAGTCCTAAATAAGTCTTCAGATAGGAAATTATTCCCAGGGCCAGGAAAACCACCAGTAAATTCACGAAAAATATGGTAAGGGTCTCGTCGGACCTCCTCCATATAAGTTGGCGGGAATAGGGTTTTATGAGGGAGAAAACAAGAAGGTGAAGGAGAACGAAAAGCAGGGAAAACCACATATAGTATTTAAAGGGAGGAATTCCCTTGGGAGCCGGGATAAGGCCGGAGTAAAACCTTATCCAGAAGGAAAGATGGAAGGCAAT
>JALVRF010000030.1 GCA_027025175.1 Candidatus Aminicenantota bacterium
GCAAGTGCCTGATATTAAACATGGCCCAGGGCTCAGAGTTTAATGTTACTAAAAGGCAGAAAAATTTTATCCTGTTTCAATACAAGAGCGACGAAGCGCTCAGGAAACTACTGGTGGAGGGTAATTTTGGCAAGGTAGGAAGGGACCTGGCAGCGAAACTGAAGAAAAATTTCCTTTCCTACTGGGGGGCCAGGCTGGAACCATCGGACCCGGATCTCTGGTCCTGGGATTGCTTCTCCAACAACAAGATTTTCATCTGCCTTCATCCCAAGGAAAACCGTGAGATTTCAGAGCAAAACAACGACGCAATTCTGAGTTTCATCCGGGGATACACCATGGAGGCCATTGCCAACTGGGAGAGGCTCCTTTATTCGGAGACGGTTTCCCCCTTAGAGAAAAGTTTCATAATAACCAACCTGGCCTATGCCTATTACAGAACCGGCCAGTTTCAGGAGTTAGTGAAATTCCTTTACACCTATAGTTTCAAGGAGGAGGCGGAGGAGTTCAGGGAATATCTTGACTTTCTCCTGGCCTTAGCCTATTTTAAACTGGGAGGCAAGGAGAACCTGGAAAAGGCTCTCAATCTGGCTCTTTCCATTCCTGACAAGGGACTGGTCCCCGGGGAAGAGAAGAAGAAACTCCTTTTTAACATTTATGCGGGATTAGAAAGATGGGAAGATGCCCTGAAAGTTATCAAAGAACTCGCCAAAAAGGGCGATGGAGCGGTGAAACAAAGGCTAAAACTGGTAGAGGAAAAAATCTCTCGCAATAAATAAGGAGGAGTCATGGGAAAACTGGATTTTTTAACCCAGGAAATTGAGGAATTAAAGGAAGCCGGTCTTTACAACACCATAAGGGTCATAGGTTCTGCCCAGGATGCATGGACCGAGGTGGACGGAAAGAAGGTCCTGAACATGTGCTCCAATAATTATCTTGGCTTCGCCAACCACCCCGAACTTAAGAAGAAGGCCATTGAGGCCATTGAGATTTACGGTGTAGGACCCGCAGCGGTAAGGAGCATAGCGGGAACCATGCACCTTCACAACATCCTGGAAGAGAAACTGGCTAAATTCAAGAAGGAGGAGGCAGCCCTTTCCTTCCAGGGGGGATTCATAACCAACCTGGCAGCAATTCCAGCCATCCTCTCCTCTCCGGAGGATGTGGTATTTTCCGACGAATTAAACCACGCCAGCATAATAGACGGAATAAGGCTAAGCAAGGCCAAAAAGGTTATTTACAAACACCTTGACATGAACCATTTAGAGGAACAGTTGAAAACCCACGATGGGAGAAGGAAACTCATCGTCTCCGACGGCGTCTTCTCCATGGATGGGGACATAGCACCTCTGCCCGAACTGGTGGAACTGTCGGAGAAATACGATGCCCTTCTCATGATAGACGATGCCCACGGAGAAGGGGTCCTGGGAAGCCACGGCAGGGGAATAAGCGACCACTTCGGCCTCCACGGTAAGGTTCACATTGAAGTGGGCACCCTGAGCAAGGCCTTCGGGGTGGTGGGAGGATTCGTGGCAGGAAGCAGGAAGTTGGTGGAATTTCTCAAACAGAAAGCAAGGCCTTTCCTCTTCTCCTCTGCCACAACCCCGGCTGATGTGGCCGCAGTTATAGCAGCGGTGGACATCCTTGAAAACGACGATTCCTTAGTCAAAAAACTCTGGGACAACGCCAAATACTTCAAAGAGAAAATGAAGGACCTGGGATTTGACACCGGAAAGAGCCAGACCCCCATAACCCCGGTCATGCTGGGAGAGGCAAAATTGGCCCAGGAATTCTCCCGCAGGCTCTTTGAGGAGGGAATATTTGCCCAGGCCATCGGTTATCCCACAGTTCCCAAGGGAAAAGCAAGAATAAGGGTGATGATTTCGGCAGCCCATTCAAAGGAAGACCTGGATTTCGCCCTGGAAAAGTTTGAAAAGGTAGGTAAGGCCCTGGGAGTCATTTGAAGAAATTTCTCCTATTCCTCCTTTTAGCCCTGCCGGTAGCGTCTGCGGAGATTTCCCTTTCTCGCTTCTGCATAACTGGAAGGGAAGTCAGGATAACCGGCCTCAAAAAGGGGGACATCGTAAAAATAGACGGGAGGGAGGGGAAAAAGCCCCTTGCATCCGGTTTTCACCGACTTGAGGTTCTGAGGGACGGTAAAAAAATCTTTTCGGGAAAACTCCTTTCCCTCCCCGGAATATTCACCCTCCTTCCTCCCCTCATAGCCATTCTCCTTGCCTTAGTCACCAAGGATGTATTTACAAGTCTTTTTCTGGGAATCTTCACATCTGCCATGCTGCTTAACCTCCTCAATCCCTTGGGAGCCTTCCTCCGTTCCCTGGACACCTATCTCGTAAGGGCACTTCTCTCCTCAGATAAGATTTCCATTGTCCTCTTTACCCTGCTTCTGGGAGCCATGGTGGGGGTTATGAGCAAAAGCGGTGGAATAGAGGGAATAGTGCAGGCCCTTTCAAGGAAGGTTCGCTCCCCAAAAACAACCCAACTCTATACATGGCTTCTGGGAATTTTCATATTCTTTGACGACTACACCAACACCCTCATAGTGGGAAACACCATGAGGCCCTTAGCTGACCGGTGGAAGGTCTCCAGGGAGAAACTGGCTTATATAGTGGACTCTACGGCTGCTCCAGTGGCATCTGTTGCCCTTATCTCCACATGGATAGGCTTTGAAGTCTCCCTCATCGGGGAGGGTTTCCGCCATGTGGGACTAACCCTTGACCCCTACATGGTTTTTCTTCAAACCCTTCCCATAAGGTTCTATGTTATTTTTGCCCTATTCTTCGGTTTCCTGATAATAATAACCGGAAGGGAGTTCGGCCCCATGTTCAAAGCAGAACTCCGGGCAAGGCAGGGCAAGGTTTTAAGGGATGGGGCCATTCCCTTAGCGGATTTTGAAATAGCTCCTCTTCTTCCACCGCCCCACATCAAGAAGAGGTGGCTAAATGGCTTAGTTCCCGTGCTTTTCGTCATCGCAGTTACCTTTGCAGGGATATATTTTACGGGAATGAAGGCAGCAGGAGCACTTCCTCCCGGTCCGTTTATAAAGAAGATCGGGCTCATATTCTCCAGCGGAAACTCCTTCAATTCCCTGCTGTGGGGGGCCTTTTCGGGTTTCTTAGTGGCCATAGCCTTGGCTCTGATTCAGAGACTGCTAAAACTCCGGGAAGCGGTAAAGGCCGGAATAGAGGGGATGAAGGCCATGCTAACCGCGGTGGTCATACTCTCCTTAGCCTGGGCCCTTTCTGAAACCCTCATGGAATTGAGAACAGGGGATTATTTAGCCTCTGCCCTTTCCGGCAAATTTGACCCAAGACTCCTTCCCGCTGCGGTATTTCTGGTCTCAGCCCTCATTTCCTTTTCCACAGGAACTTCCTGGGGAACCATGAGCATAGTTTATCCCCTGGTTATCCCCTTAGCCTATACCCTGGCTAAAGGAACCCCTCACTTCCACAGGGTCCTTTTAGGGGTGGTGGCTTCGGTTTTAAGCGGTGCGGTTTTCGGAGACCACTGCTCCCCCATTTCCGACACCACCATAATGAGTTCCATGGCCAGTTCCTGCGACCATGTGGACCATGTGAAAACCCAGATTCCCTATGCCCTTACCGTGGCCGTATTTTCCCTGTTTTTCGGGGTTCTTCCCTATGCTTTTTCCCTGCCCTACTTGGCCACGGTATTGCTGGAAGCCGGAGCCCTGACGGCCTTCCTTTTACTGGTGGGGAAAAAGGTAAACTAAGGGCAAAGAGCATCCTTTAGTTTCCTGTAATCTTCATGGGAAAGGGGAAGATATTTCCCGTTTTTCAGGAGTTTTCCAAGGGTTCTCTGGGAGCGGAAGTGAAGGATTATTCTTCCTAAGGCGTAATAATAGGGCAGGTTCGGTCCGGGTATTGGTGTAAGGGGTATGGTAATGGGAAGAAGGAGGGAAAAACCGAGAAGCCAGAGCAGCCTCTTTTTCCTCATTTTCTTTAAAATTTCCCTCACCTCCTCCTGGCTCAGATGGGGAGGATAATAAAGGGTCTGCGATGGGGAGAAAAGGGAGATTTCCGTCTCCCATAGTCTTTTCTTCAGCATGGAAACTGTTTTCAGGGGCTTTTCGTATTTCCTTGCCCATCCCCTCCTGGGGCCCTTCATCAGAGGTTTTCCTTCACAAAGGATGAGTTTTAAGCCCTGGCTCTGTGTCTCCTCCACGCCTCCTCCAGAAAATCGGAATAGGTTCCCGAAGCAAAATCCGGATATGTCCAGGGAAGGGGCTTCGGCTTTCCCCTGGAAAAGAGCAATTCCAGGTGGGCATAAACTCCCTTTCTCAGGGGAATTCTATGGGAATATGGCTTGAAGGTGGCAACGATGAGGGAAGGGGTAAAGAGGAGGGCAGGGTCAATGTTTATCCCCCTTTTTCCTTCCCGGGAGGAATAGACCTCAAATCCGTAGGCCCATAGTTTCATCTCCACCAGGGCATCCATGGGTAAAAGCCCCTTAAGGAGGTAAAATCTCCTCTTCAATCCCTCTCCCATCTCCTTCTGATAGTAATCCACCGGGAAGGGATAATCCGAGGAGCGAAGCTCTATCTCCCCCCATTTGAGTCTTAATTCCACCTCAAAGGGGTAAAGGAGTTCCTTCCTTGGGTAAATAACTGAGAAAACAGGGGATGCCTTTTCAAATTCACCGGGATGGCTCATCCACCACCTCCCCTTTAAGACTGTGGGGGCCTGCTTCGGTTATCCTTATTTTCAGAATCTCCCCTATGGGGTTTCTTCGGCAGCGGAAATTCACCACCCTGTAGGTAATATCCCTCCCCATGTAGGCTTCGGGGTCCTTGGCGCTCCTTCCTGTGGCGAGAACCTCTATCACTTTCCCCACGAACCGGCGGTTGTTTTCCAGTTGAATCTCAGCCTGGAGTTCCTGAAGTTCCATGAGCCTTCGCCTTTTCACCTCCTTAGGGACATCATCCGGGAAATTCCTGCCGGCATAGGAAAGGGGCCTGGGATTGTAGTGGAAGGAATACATGTTGTCAAACCTGGCCCGCTTTACCGCATCTATGGTATGGAGAAAGTCCTCTTCCTCCTCGTAGGGAAAGCCCACTATGATGTCAGTGCCTATGGAAGAAAGTTTTACCTTTTCCCTTATCATCTCTACCTTCTCCAGAAACTCCTCCTTAGAATAGCCCCTCCTCATGAGATTTAGAATCCTGTTTGAACCTGCCTGGAGGGGAAGGTGAACATAGGGGGTTATGGGCTCTCCTTCGGCCATGATGAAGACTATTTCAGGAACGAAGTCCCTGGGATGGGAGGTTATGAACCTTACCCATCTGAGGCCTGGAATTTTCCTTACCCGGTCAAGAAGATGCCAGAACCTGTATTCTTCCCACCTCCAGGAATCCACATTCTGGCCTAAGAGCTGGATTTCCCTGTAGCCCTGGTCTACGGCCCTGCGAACCTCATCTATTATCCAGGGAAGGGGCCTGTATCTCTCCCTTCCCCTTGTAAAGGGAACTATGCAATAGGTGCAGAATTTATCGCAGCCCTCCATAATGTTTATGTAGGCAACCGCGGGCCTCTGCCTGAGGGCTCCTCCGGTCTCCCACCACTTACCCTCCCAGCGGGCAGCCACCACCTTCTCACCTGCCAGGATGCGGTCTAAAAGTTCATCCAGGGAGGGATAGGAGCCGGGTCCTATGACGAAGGAAATGTGAGGAAAATGGCGAAGGAGCTTTTCCCTCTCCACCTGAGCCACACATCCCACCACCCCGACTACAGTTCCCTTAGCTGCCCATTTTTTCGTTCGGCCAAGGAGGGTGTAAAGCTTCTGAACCGCCTTGTCCCGAACGGCGCAGGAATTTACTATGAAAAGGTCAGGTATACCGTCCTCTGCAGGAACGAGGCCTTTCTTCATGAGGAGGTATGCTATTTTCTCGGAGTCGTGCTCGTTCATCTGACATCCGAAGGTGTGAATCCTGAAGGTTCTCATTTAGCGAACTGCTTTACCCCTTTGGAAGCCTCGGTTCTGGGAAAGGGAGTGGAGAAAAGGTCCTCCCTGTAGCCTGCCTCTAAAAGCTTCTCTCCTAAATACCCTATCATAGCCGCATTGTCACCGCAGAAGCGTTTCTCCGGAAGATAAAGTGCAAGGCCTTTTTGAGCTGCGAATTTTTCCACCCTTTCCCTGAGGTGCGAGTTAATTGACACCCCACCGGTTACCGCGAGGGAGGCGGGTTTATACCTCTCCACTAAGGCATCCAGCCGGTCAATTATCTGGTCCATCACTGCCCTCTGAAAGGAGGCGAGGAAATCCCTGAGTTTTTCGCCCTTAAGTTCCTCCCTTTCTATTATCCTTATGGCCTGGGATTTTAGACCGCTGTAACTGAAGTCCAGACTTCCGTCCTTAAGCCTCACCACCGGAAAATCGTAGGCATAGGGGTCTCCTCCCTTAGCCATCTTCTCTATAACAGGCCCTCCGGGATAGCCCAATCCCAGCTTCTTTGCCACCTTGTCTAAGGCTTCCCCTGCAGCATCGTCCCTGGTCCTGGCCACCACCCTGAAGGAAAGGCCCTCCACCATGTAGGCAGCGGTATGCCCCCCGGAAACCACAACCCCTAAGAGGGGAAACCTGAACTTCCTCCCTATTTCAGCCGAGTAAACATGGGCATGGAGGTGGTCCACCCCTACCAAAGCAACCCCCAGCCCGTAGGCAAGGGCCTTGGCGTAGGAATATCCCACCAGGAGGGAGCCTATAAGCCCTGGTTTTTTTGTGGCCGCCACTGCCTCCATATCTTCAATCCCCTTTCCCGCCCTTGAAAGGGCCTCCTCCACTATCACCTGGATTAACTCTAAATGCCTCCTGGAGGAAATTTCCGGAACTATACCACCGAATTCTTTAAATAGGTCCACCTGGGACCTCACCACAGAGGAAAGAATTCTCCCCTGATGAACCA
>JALVRF010000031.1 GCA_027025175.1 Candidatus Aminicenantota bacterium
AATTCTCCTACTAATTTGGGATTCTTCCCAGGAAATTCTAAAATTCTAAGGATAAACGATAAACTGGGTTATTTACCCTCCATCTGGTTTGAGGAGGAGATAGGAAGATATATGGTGAATCTGGTCCATTGTCCGGGCTGACTCTCAACGGATATCTTTCCTCCGATTTCTTCCAATGTGCTTTTCACCATATAAAGCCCAAGACCGGTGCCCTCGCTTCCCTTGGTTGTAAAATAGGGTTCAAAAATCCTGTCCATATTTTTCTTTTCAATGCCTATTCCGTTGTCCTCCACTACTATCTTGACAAAATGTTTACCGGAACCCGGATCATATTCCGAGGTTACCCCAAGGAATATGGTTCCATTTTTCTTACCCGACATAAGTATGGCATCCATTGCGTTAATTAGTAGATTATAAAGGCTAACCGAAAGTTTGCTGGGATCAGCCATAATTTTTAATCCCTGCTCCGTTTTCTCAACCTTAAGTTTGATGGTCTCCGGGAAAATTTTTTTAACGAAATTTACCGTTGAATCAATAACATCATTAAGGTTTATCACCTCAACTCGCGTTTTTTCCCTGGAAAAATCCAGTAGGGAACGGGAAAGTTTTGCCGCATTCCTGGTAGCATTCTTTATCTGATATACCTCCTCTTTCAGATAATAATCGTTCAATCTAAGGTCTAAGATTTCCAGATGGCCGAGAATGGTGGTCAGGTAATTGTTCACATCGTGAGCATAGGAGGTGAGCCTTGTCCCCACCATGGCCAGTTTACGAAGGTGCAATAATTCCTCCTCCATCTCCTTTTTTCTTGTTATATCCTCCACCTGAACTATAAGAACCGGTTTTCCTTCCCTTTCTACCGGATAAATTAAAACTTTAAGGATAAGAGTTTTGCCGTTCACTTCCACTTCCAGTCCATAAATATCCTGAGCCCTATTTTCCAGAAGTGCTGAGGTGAATTTCTCCTTTACCTTTTCAAAACCTTTTATTGACAGGAATAGATTGTTCCCTTCCTTCAGGCTTTCACCGAATGTTTTCCTTGCTGACGAATTCATATCCTGAACCTTCCCCGACGGATCACACACAAGAATGCCTGTGGGGCTTCCATTTATGATGGTTTGATAAAAGGCTTTGGTCTTCTCCAGTTGATCCCTCTTTTCTTTGAGTTGTATGGCCATGGAATTGAATGTCTCGGCAAGTTTACCGAATTCGTCTCTGCGCTCCAGGGATAGTCTGTAATTAAGATTTCCCTTCGCCCATTCTTCCCCGGCGTGAGAAAGGGCTTCTATGGGGTTGATGAAATGTTTTCCGAAAATAAGGGTAAGGATAAAGGTAAAAATCAGGGTAAGGACAAAGGTAACCCCGGCGTATATCAGGGAATTTTTCCGAATAGTCGTCAGTCCGGATTCATCCCTTCCCAGAAGGAGTTTTCCACAAATTTCCCTATTGTAGCATCGGATGTTCACTCCTTCAATCAGAAAAGGTTTCCCCTCTATTTCTACCCTGTAGGCTTTTCCCCATTTTTTAATATTTTCAGGAAAAACCCTTTCGCCCTCCTGACTTATGTAGGTGGAACCCAAAAGTTTACCGTCTTTGTTGAGAATGAAAACCTCCTCCCTTACCTTCTCCTTGAGGTAATCGGCGAATCCTGAATCTATGGGCTTATTCAGAGAAAGGTATCCCTTTACCATAAGGGTGTCCGGATCGACTATGGGTGTAACGGAGAGAAAGCAAAGTTTGCCATCCTGGGAGTAAAGACCGCTCAAGCGAACCAGTTTTCCCTTGACTTTCTTCAGCATAGAGGAAATATCCAGTTGGCATTTTCTATCCGAAGTGAGGTAGGTCAAAATCTTTTCCCCATTGCTTTTAAACATCTCTACCCCGGAAGAGGGAAAAAGAATATCCTTTTGCTGGAGGTAAATATTTAAAATCAACGGTTTTTCCATGTTGTCGGTGATTTCCTTTAACCCGGAGAGAAACGTAGCCGCCTTGTTTAACTGGGAAAGATAATCATAAAGGAAACTTTCTGCCCTTTTCAGGGAAACATTCAGGTTTTTTATCTCTGCGTTGAAAACGATGTTGGTGTATTTGAATATAAATAAACCCGTTATTAATGACAGAGACAGGAAAACGGTGGCCAGAGAATAAAGAATGAGTTTTAACTTTATCTTCATTCTTTATTGAGATATTGATATCTCAATATGCCCGCGGGGTCAATAAAAATCCCTTTTACCCTGGAACTGGAAAATATGGACAATTTAAGTTGGTGCAATGGGATTAAAGGATAGAATTTTCTGATTGAGGATTCCAGGCTTCCGTAAAGTTTACATCTTTCCACCTGGGAAATGATGCTAAGGGCTCGCTGAAGTTTTTCCCTGAGCAGAAAAGACTGGGGAAAGGACATAAGGGTAGGATAGTAGGGGGGCATTTTCCCTTCAGGAAGGAGAAAACTCAACATACTATAGGGCTCAGGATAATCCCATAACCACAGGTAATAAGCCATGGAATACTCCCTCCGGGCTAAAATTTTCAGTCTATCCGGGTCTTTAACCGGAAAAAGCCTTATTCTTATCCCATACTCTTCTGCTTTGCGAACAAAGGGAAGAAACATCCTGGTAAGCAAGGAATTCTCAGGGTAAATTAAAGACAATTCCGCCTTTCCTTTGATACCCCTTGACTTTATGATTTTTTCCGCCTTACGGGGGTTATATTCCCAGAGGCATTCCTTTTCGTGAAAGGTAAGTATTCTACAGGCAGGCTTCCTGAACTCCCTGTAACTCAATTTAACCCATTCAGGATTCCAGAGATAGGAAAGGGCCTCCCTGAGGTATAGATTTTTGGCCCATGGATCCGAAGGGTTGAATATTAAAAACGCCAGTGAAAGCACAGGAAAGGAATGAAGGTGAAATTTATCAGAATTTTTCAGGGCATCTACCCTGGTCACAGAAATTGCATTGGTCATATCCAGTTTACCATCCATTAAAAGGGCATAAATAGAATTCATGGAAAGGTTAAAAATAAGGACGATTTTATTTACATTCCCTGTCAACCCCCAGTAATAGGGATTTTTTTTCAGTATCATCCTCTTGCCCTTTTCCCAGAGGCTAACCATATATGGGCCGGTTCCTATAGGCTTAAATTTCCCATCTTTACCATAGACTACAGAAGCCTGCACCATAGTCAAAACATGGAGAAAAGGCGAAAATTTTTTCTTCAGGGAAAAAACCACTTTATAAGGCCCTTCAGCCTTTACGTCCTTCAGGAAATAAAAGAAAAATTTTCCCGCTTCCTTTTTAAGAAGGCGCCTAAAACTGAAAACCACATCTTCAGATGTCAGGGGTTTCCCATTGGAAAACTTAACCCCTCTCCTCAGGATAAAAACCCAGACTTTCCCATCCCTCTCTGCTTTCCAGTTTACTGCCAGGGAAGGTAATATCTTAAAACTTTTAGGGTCTATTTTTACCAGGGTATCGTAAACATTGAACAGAACCTGGGTAGTAGCCTGATCCCACTGAGAGGCCGGGTCAAGAGAAATAGGTTCCATTTTGGCTCCGAAATATAAATTGGCACCTGTTAGAATAAAAGGAAGGCTTATAGATAAGATGAACTTCCTCAATCTTTCACCTCCTTAATCTTGACCTTTCTGAAAAGTACATATCCTTTGGGATTGACCTCCAATCCTTCAATTCTCTCCCTGTAGGCAACTACATGAAAGGACCTGTAGAGAGGCACAGTTAAGTATTCTTCCATTATTTTTCTTATAACTCTGGTATAAAGTTCCTTTCTTTTAACTGGGTCCAGGGTATTTCTCGCTTCAGATATAATCTTCATTGCCTCATTGTAGTAAGGTGATTTAGAAGGAACTCTTGGAGAAAAAGGGAAAGATCTTGAGTAAATAAAATTGCTAACTTCCGGGACATCGGCCACCCATCCTCCTATAACCATATCAAAATCTCCGTGGAATATACTCCTCATCAGTTTATTGCAGGGAAGAGCCACAGGTTTTACAAGTATGTTCGCTTCCAGTAAGTTCCGGGCTACCATGTTAACCACATCACCGTAGGGACTTCCCTTAAGGTAAATCAGATTACAGGAAAAACCATTCGGATATCCAGCCTGCACAAGGAGTTTTTTCGCCTCCTGGGGATTGTATCCGGCTGGTTTTAATTTAAAAATCAGGGAAGCTGGTACCGGAAAGGACACTGGCTCCGCCAGTTCTCCAAAAACGAGTTTAACGAGTCTATCCCTGTTTATAAGAAGGGTTACTGCCTTTCTTACCCTTAAATCATTAAAGGGTGGTCGGGAGCTATTGAAGGTTATGTAATTTACATCCAGTTTTGGGAATTTTATTATCCTTATTCCCTTTTGATTTTTTAAGTCTTCGTATTCCTTTCTCGAAAGTCTGCTGAGAACATCTGCATTACCGTTCTTCAGCTGGAGCACCCTTAAATATGAATCCTTGACAACAGGGAATCTAACCCCATCTATTTCTGGAGGGGAGCCCCAGTAATCTCTGTTAGTTTCTATTAGAACATATTTTCCCTTAACCCAGGTCTTCAATTTAAAGGGGCCCGTTCCCACACTGATTTTTCCATTTTTGTCGGCTTTCACGATAAAGGCAAAGGGATTGGCAAGGACCGATGGCAGAGCGGCATTGGGTTTTTCGAAAACAAATTCAACGGTGTAATCGTCTATTTTTCTGATCTTCTTTAAAAAAGGAAGAAGAGCTTTCATTGTCGCAAATTTTTTTCCTTTCTGACGATTAAAGGAGGAAATCACAGAATCCGCATTAAAAGGGCTGCCATCGTGGAATTTGACCCCCTTTCTAAGGTAAAACCTCCATTTTTTGCCCCCCTCCAGGGCTTCCCATCTTTCTGCAAGGAGGGGTGAAAGTTTGTAGTAGGTTCCCTTGAATTTAACAAGTCCTTCGTAAATATTGGACAGAACCTCGGAAGTGTAATATTGCCATTGAATTGCAGGGTCCAGCGTAATTATGTCCTGACTTCTCGGATAATTCAGGATCCTGGCATTAATATTTAATCCTAAAAAAAGCCCTGCTAATACCAAAAATAATCTTTTCCACATCTCACCCTCCCTTAACTCAAAGAAATCTTCCATAATATATTTATTATGTTAGGACTTTCTTCCCTATTTTTCCAGTGAAATGGTTAAATCCATAAACCCTGAGTTTCCTTTCCCCGAAATGTATAGCCCCCCCTTCCACCTTGCCCACTTTCCTTCCGGGCCCCTCCGCAGGAGATGTGTATACAATGGCATAATCTTCTCCCCCGTATAGCATGTACTCAATCGGGTCAGCCCCCTTCCTTTTACAGAATTCACGAAGATGAGGATGGGGGATGAAAGATTCCGGGTATAAAATGGCGCCCTTTCCTGAAAGGAGACGGTGAAGGTCCAGGACAAATCCGTCGCTTACATCTATCATGGAGGTGGCAATTGCTGAGGCTTTAAGGGCCTGCTCTACCGGAGGAGAAGGGTCAAGGAAGGCCTTTTTAAGTGATTCAAAGCCAGGGAGTTTCTCCTGAAGAGCCTCCCTTCCTGCCCTGGAAAGGCCCAGATCTCCCAGAAGATAAATCCAATCCCCCTCCCGGGCCTTTCCCCTTAAAACCGGTTTTTCCGCTCTCCCCACAGCAGTTACCGATATATAAATCTTTGAGGAACTGGAAAGGTCCCCTCCCACCAAGGAACAGCCCCAATCCTCGCAGGCGCTGGAGACCCCATTTAAAAATTTGTCAAACCATTCTTCGGTCAAATTTTCAGGAAGCGCTAAGGTCATGAGGATAAAAAGGGGCTCTGCACCCATGGAGGCAAGGTCACTTATGTTAACCGCCACGGATTTTCTTCCCAGGAAAAAGGGCGGATGCTCCAGGGTAAAATGGGTATCCTGCACCAGTAGGTCAGCGGTAAAAACCAGGTCCCTGAAGACGGCCCCGTCGTCCCCTATTCCCAGGTCCGCTACCCCTTTGGGGAACTTCTCCCGGAGCAGGGCTATTATTTCCTCTTCACTTCTCATTCAGGAGAACTATGTCAAGGACCTGTCGGACATCGTCCACGGGAATGAGTTTCATCTTTTCCTTCACATACCTGGGCAGGTCCTCAACCTCCTTCATGTTCTTGAAGGGTAATATAAAGGTGTAAATTTTGCTCCTTTTGGCCGCCAGGATTTTCTCCTTAAGTCCGCCTATGGGAAGAACACTTCCCCTCAGGGTAATCTCCCCGGTCATGGCCACATCGTTCCGCACCGGCCTGGAGGTAAACAGGGAAACCAGGGAGGAAACTATGGCTACCCCCGCAGAGGGACCGTCCTTGGGAATGGCTCCCTGGGGTATGTGTATGTGAACATCGTATTTTTTGAATTCCTCAGGGTCTATTCCGAACTCCTGAGCATTGGCTCTGATGTAACTCATGGCTGCAAGGGCAGATTCCTTGAGAACATCTCCTAAGGAACCGGTAAGGCGTATGTCCCCCTTTCCCGGCATTTTTATGGACTCTACGAAAAGTAATTCCCCTCCGGTGGGGGTCCAGGCCACACCGGTGGCAACTCCAACTTTGGGCTCAGGAAGGGGTTCATCCCGAAATACTAAGGGAGGACCCAGGAATTTGTGGAGGTTTCTTGATGTTACCCTCACCATCTTTTTCTTTCCCTCGGCCCATCTCCTTGCCACCTTTCTCATTATGGACGCAATTTGCCTCTCCAGGTTTCTTACCCCTGCCTCCCGGGTATACTCGGAAATTATCTTTCTCAGGGCATCATCGCTTATTTGAACCATTCCCTTCTTTATCCCGTTTTCCCTCATCTGTTTGGGAATGAGGAATCTCCGGGCTATGTGGA
>JALVRF010000032.1 GCA_027025175.1 Candidatus Aminicenantota bacterium
ACCGGGGCCATAGGGAAATTTACCCCGAAGACCAAGAGAATGGGCGTGGCCAGGGTGGACCGTTCCATCTGCCTTCCCTTTGCCTACGGCAAGGAGTGTATAGTTTGCGAGGAACACTGCCCGGTTCCCTCTAAGGCCATAAAACTGATTGATGTGGATACCATAACCCCGGATGGGAGGAAGTTTAAGATAAAAGCCCCTGTGGTAAAGGACGACCTCTGCATTGGATGTGGTATATGCGAGAACAAATGCCCTCAATCCCCCAAGGCCATTAGAGTTTATCCCTGGGAGGAGTGAGCTCTGCCCGAGATTCCCTTTAAAAGAATGAGTATAAAGACAAGGACTATTAGTGGGAAGGTGAGGTAAAAGGTCCACATGGAAAGGGATGGGTTGAGATTGGAGCGGAGGCTCCTCAAAAAGAGCCAGAAGGCCCCGGCCTTTCCCGAAGTAACCCATTCCTCAGGAGCCGCTTCCATGACGAAGACAAACCCGAAGTACTGGAGAAAGGCAGCCGTAAGCAGCAGATAGGAAAATAGTTTGTTGGCCCTGCGGTCCTTTTCAATGTCCTTAGATAACTTGACCACCAGGGCGAGGCCCAGGAATACAGTGCCTAAGGGGACGAAGGGGAGGGCCAGTTTAATATCGCCGAATATGTCCGGATTTATGAGCATGGCCCCTATACCGAAGGCAGCGAATAGGGATAGATCCCTGACCAGCACGAAGATTATCCCGAAATTTTCACCGCTTAGCCTTATCCTGAAACTATTAAGTATTCTCTGGTAATATCCTCCGGCGAAGTGAAGGAGAAGGCCTATAAGAAGAAGCAGGAGGGAGAGTTGAAAAAAGCTCATGAGGCTCCAGACTTCCAGACTTTTTTCAATCCCCTCCTCTGCCGCAGGAACGAGGGATGCCATGGATAAAATTAAGCCTATTTTAGCGCTTTTCATAAGGAAATTTTATCACGGAGCCTTAGGCATACTTTTTCCCATCGGTTATAATAAAAAAGGGACAGACCCTAAATAATGAATAAATGAAAATAAACACCATTGACGATTAAAATTTTCCTCAAGGATCAAGAATTTCGTTCATTTTCTGAGACTTAGAAACTGGAAAAGACTAAGTTCCACAGGGTTAATGACTACAGGAAAAAGATTCACAGAGACCTTCGCTTTGGCCCATCTTCCCCTCACCTTATGGATGGCTACCTTCTTTGCCTAAGGGCAAAGGAATCAATGGAGAAAAGGCTGGGGGTTGCCCTCATCGCCAGCGATGGCAGGATTTACCTATATCTTTTCTTTTACACGGGCCCTGTGAGTGAGAAACGGACAGAATTACCTCTCTGCCTCAGAATACTTCCTGCATGTAAGGACTTTGTGCCTAAAACCCCCTTACCCTATGGCCTCGTCTTCCCTGGTCCTCATCCTTCGTCTGAAGGGAAAAGCCTCAAGCCTTTTCCTTACAAATGCCTCACTGCCATAGAAATATCCCCTCCCACTGTAAAACCATATCTGCTGCGAAAACTCGCGCTGGCGAACCTTCTGCTCAAAACTGCGAAGAAAATCACGGTAATACTCACTCTCCAGCCCCAGAGCCTCCTCAATACCCGAAAGCCAGCCCCCGCCACGATGCCTTAAACTGCTCCAGGGATAGTCTCCTAACTCCCTCTCAAGGCCAGCCTTAAGAGGGTTAAGTTCCACATAGGCGCTTACTACAGCAGCATGAACCCCATGCTCAACTACAACGCTGCGAAACCTGTCAAAATAAACCTTCCCCCTGGTCTTCTCCTGGCGGTTGTACCACTGGGCAAAACGCTGGTTGAGTTCCTTCATAAAACGGGAAATGTCCAGAAGGGCTTGCTTCCAGTAGGAGCCAGGGCGGGAGAAAACAACCCCCGCAGGATAGAGGCGAAGAGCACGGGATAGCGCCTCATCCTCACTCAGGGACTCGCCGCAGGGAACATTAACCAGAAGGTGAATGTGGTTGTCCATAATGGCAAAGGAGACAACCTTTATGGGAAAAACAGACGAGAGGCGCTGCAGAAGGGAAAGGAGATGGTCCTTATGGTGGGAACGAAGATAGCCGAGGGCAGGGTGAAGATGGGCCATAAGATGGTAGTGTGCAGGACAATGGCCTTTCTGGTAAAGGCGGGCTAATCTCATGGGGGAATTATAGCAGAAAAGGGTCTGTCCC
>JALVRF010000033.1 GCA_027025175.1 Candidatus Aminicenantota bacterium
GTGGAGGCCCTTTTCCTTCTGGGACTTTTCTACATAATTGACAGGCATTACTACAAACAGGAAAAAATAGAGCACAATCCTGATGAGGAAAAGGTTCCCCTTAAAATAGTGGGAGCCCATAATTTCCTTTTTCTCCTGGGCATAGTGGGTGGAGTTCTTCTGAGCGGATACTGGAAGGCAGGGGATTTTAAATTTCTTGGTGTGGAGATGACCATTCAGGATCAGGTAAGAAATCTTATTCTTATCTTGATGGGTGTTCTTTCCCTTCTCACCACCAAAAAAGCCGTAAGGGATGAAAACGAATTTACCTGGTTCCCCATAAAGGAGGTGGCCATTCTTTTCGCCGGAATTTTCGCTACCATGGTTCCAGCCCTGGCGATTCTGAGGGCAGGGGAACACGGGGCACTGGCCGGGTTTATAAGTAGCATAAAGTCTCCAGCCCACTATTTCTGGGCCACAGGTAGCCTTTCCAGTTTTCTGGACAATGCCCCCACTTATTTGACCTTCCTTAACTCAGCCCTGGGTAAATTCTATCCCGGTGTGCCGGAGCATCAGGCGGTGCTTAATTTGATTGCCCACAAAAAGGTTTACCTGGAGGCAATTTCAGCGGGGGCCGTGTTCATGGGGGCCAATACATACATAGGTAATGCTCCCAATTTCATGGTGAAATCCATCGCCGAGGAATACGGGGTTGAGATGCCCTCTTTCTTTGGCTACATGCTTAAGTACTCAATTCCGATTCTCGTGCTTTCTTTCGTGGGCATAACCCTTATTTTCTTCTCCTGAGGGTTACTCCCAGACGCCTTCAATGGTTTCCCCGCATACGGGACATTTGCCGTCCTTCAGGTTATTCTCCACAACTTCAAACCCAACCCTTCTTATCAGGGGAGTCTGACACTTGGGGCAATAGGTGGTTTCGTAAGGGGAACCAGGAATGTTTCCGGCATAGACGAATCGGAGCCCCTCCTCATAGCCTATTTCCACGGCCCTGTTTATGCTCTTTGTGGGGGTGGGAGGAAGATAACTTAATTTATAGGCGGGATGAAATCTGCTTATGTGCCACGGAACGGAGGGGGAAAGTTCCCTGACTATAAATCTGGCTATATCCCTTATTTCCTCTTCACTATCGTTTATCCCTGGAATTATAAGGGTGGTCACTTCAAGCCATTTTAGATGCCTGTAAAGGGACTTCAGTCCATCAAGGAACCTATCAAGACTGGCCTTTATTACCTTTGCATAAATTTCTTTCCTCATGGATTTGAAGTCCACATTGGCAGCATCAATGAGACCATCGCCATCTTTGAGGGCTTCCTCTGTTATATATCCGTTGGTTACCAGAATATTCTTTATCCCCTTCTCCCTGGCTAACTTTGCCGTGTCCAATACATATTCCCAGAAAATAGTCGGTTCCGTGTATGTATAGGCAATTACCTGAGAACCTGTTTTTTCCGCCAGTTCCACCACCTTGTCAGGTGGAAGATAGTCCCCAGGAACTATATTGGTTCCATCATAGCGGAACTGACTTATTTCCCAGTTCTGACAGTTGGCACAGCGGAAATTACATCCCACCGTGGCTATGGAAAGAGCCCTGGACGAGGGCAGGAAGTGGAAAAGAGGTTTTTTCTCTATGGGGTCAACATGAGCGGCCACGGGCTTGGCGTAAACAAGGGTGTAAAGGATGCCATCCCGATTCACCCTTACCTGACAAACCCCGGCCTGTCCCGGATAAATCACACAATGGTGACGGCAAAGATGACACCTTACCTTTTTATCTTTGTAGGGTTTCCACCAGGATGCTATTTTCATCTTCTGAGCCCGTATTCAATTATCTCAGCGGAAAGCCATTTATTCAATCTGTCTAAGGTTATGAGGTTGGCCTGCTCGGAAGGATAACCCGCCGGGGCAAATATAACGTAAAGGAAAAGTTCTGATTTCTCGCCCACCGAAGTTCTGAAGGAATCCCCTGTGGGGTTTCCGAAGGGTCCCTCCTCATCTTCCAGAAGCAATCTACCTTCAAGGTTAATTCTGTCCCTCCCTATTCCCTTATATCCTTCTCCTGTTCTCCCAATCCTTAACCTTATGTTTCCCTTTATTTTTGAAAAATCATATAGCCCGTAAGGAATTGAATTTATAATGGAAAGGAGATTAATGGCATCCACCGCCGGGTGTATCCTGGGGAAGGGCTTTCCCTTTTTCAACCTTCTGTAAAGAGCTTCGGACGAAGGGCGGAACTTTGTTGGGTCTTCCCCAAAACTTTTATATAGCCTCCTCCCGGGTTCCCTATCAAATTTTTCAAGGGCCTCAGGAAGTTCCTCCATGGGAATTTCCTTGCTACTGCACTGACATCGGAATATACCGTATGGTATTTCAACTTTTCCCTTTACTTCGCTTAAGTCTATTCTCAAGTTTTTCCAGAACCTCCTTTATTCTTTTGAGATCTTTCCCTGAGGGATTGATTTTACCAAATCTTTCCCTGTAGTAGAAGAAGGTTATGATTTCTGCTTCCTTCCCTATAACCCTGGAAAATTCCAGGGGAGTTTGCCAGGGCGGCTTTTTTATCCCCACGATTCTGAGCATTTTTCGGTAGTACCAGGGCATTTTCCTGGTGTTTCTCCTCTGGAACCTTTTTTCCACTTGTTTCGGTGAGGGAATATACAGCCTCTTTCTTACAAACCATCCCAGGATAATGGCTGCCAGGACAAAAAGCAGGATTTTGCTCCTGTTTCTCTTTATCCAGAGGAAAATTCCCAATTGTTGATAATAACTGAAACTCAGTATGTATTTATCCCAGAGAATCTGAAGGTTCCCCATTATTCCCTTAGAGAAGAGGCCCCCCTCTTCCGGAATGTAAGGGGAAGGGTCAAAGGTGCTCCACCTTTCCCCATCCCACACTTCCACCCAGGCATGGGCGTCCTTCATCCTGGCTATGGCCCATCCCTTTCCCTTTTCCCTTATCCTGAAACCTGTAACCATCCTCACATGTTCCCCCATGGCATAAAGAAGGGCAGCGGCGGCGGTGGCGAAGAGTTCGCAATGCCCCTGATGCGTCTTAAAAAGGAAGCCCTCCAGGGGGTCTTCCCCTTCCCTTTTTACCTCCAAGGAATAGCGGTAGTTTTCCTGAAGGTATTTCTTTACATTCTTCAATCTTTCGTAGAGAGTATTTCCCGTCAGGTTCCTGGCCAGTTCTCTTATCCTCTTTGCAGTTTTTTTCGGAAGGTAAATTCTCGTTTCCCTCTTCAGGTATGGATTTTCTTCGCCCAGGAGCACAAATTCCTTCCCTTCGGGCCTGAGAACCATGATTTTTCCCGGAGTGGAGAAAATCTCGTAGTAATTCAGGGGTTTTGAAAATTCAATAAAATGACCATAGGACCAGTATCCCGGGGCATTGAGGATAACGGACCAGCCCCCCGGGGGGAGTGGAAGGGCCGGGGTGAGCTTCAGATAAAGGTAAACCCTCAGTTTGTTCCTTACCTTAATTTTTACTCTTTCCTTTCCCGTTCTTGCCCTTCCCCTTAAAACATTTACCCACCTTCCTTCATAGTAAAGGTAGAAAACCCTGGTTTTCCAGTAAGTGGGAATTTCCCTTCCCTTTATTTCCATTACCATCTGTGAAGATGGAAAAATTTTCCCCGAGAAATTTAAGTCCACACTGGAGGAAGGCCCTGATATTGCCCTACCAGCGAACCCGAAATTTATAAGACCCTTTCTGGGGGTGAAGATGAAAATTAGCGGGGCTAAGAGAAGGGATGCCGAAAGATGGATTGCAAGGAATCCTCCCAGGAGCCTCTTTCCTGGATAGAGGGAATCGTATAGCCTGAGGAGGCTTATGACCACGAAAACCAGAGCGAGGAGAAAAAAATAGAAGCCCTGGGCCAGAACCCCGCAATTGGCCATAAGGAGCAGGGAAGAAAGGTGAACCCAGTCCCTCCAGGGTCCTTTCCCCCTCCATATGTATTCGGCTGCCATCAGGTAAGAAATGAAAAGCCCTCCTCCCAGATAAGGTGATGCCGTATAGGTGGAAAGGAAAAGAAGCAAGCCTCCTGAAGTTATTAAAACCGCCAGGAACTTAACCCTGTGTAGTCTCCATGGATCTGTGAGAATGAGAAGAGCCGAGGGAAGCAAAAGCCATGGATTTGAAGTTAAAAAGAGAAAACTTAACAGGGAGAATTCTCCGATTATGACTTCCCAACTCATACGAAAACCATTTCTCCGGGTTTTAGAATCTCCGCCAGAGGGGAATTGGACCGGGAAACGGCAGCAAAGAAACTGTGTCCGGGAAATTCCCTCAGCAGTTGCCTGGCTAACTTCAGGCTTTCCTCCTTCCCTCCGGGTTTTATCAGTGCTAAGGTCTTCAGAAAATCATCAAGATTTTTTTCGGTTACCCTGCCCCAAAACCTGCCCGCTATAATCAAATGGTTAATATCGTTCTTCATCAGATAAAGACCCACCGAGGCTATTAGTGACACGCTCTTTTCAAAATTTTCCCCTTCCCCGGCAGGGTCGAGCACCAGGATAATTCTTCTTCCGGCGCTGGCAACGAAGAGTTTTTCCATAAGTTTCCCCGTTCGGGCAAAGGCCTTCCAGTCTATTTTTCTCAGTTCCGCTTCAGGGTTCTCCCTGAGACCTGCTATTTCATCCGTGCCCCGCAGGAGGAAGGAAGAACTGCCCTGACCCGAAAATTCCCTGGGGAAGTGGGGATAAACTTCATAAACCCTGGGATAAACCAGAAAATTCTCCCGGGGAAGGATTGTCCTTTTCCTGAGAACCATTCCCAGGGGAAAAAGGGAGGAAACAATTTTGCGTGGGAAGGAGGCAAAGCCCCGTTTATGGAAGGTGAAACCCACGGGAAAGGTTGTTTGTCCCGACGACGGGATATCCCCCACGAAGATTTTTTCCCCGTCTATTTCCAGGTTTATGGCGAATTTGGGGATCCGGGTTGAATTCCGCAGGGTAATCTTGAAAAAGGCCTTCTGACAGCAAAAAATCCTTTCCGGAGGGTGAATTTCTACATCTATTCCCTTCAGATTCCAGCGGGAGAAAATCCCGGAAGTCCCCAGAACCGCCAGGAGAAGGGAAAAGAAAAGTAGCACAGAGTTATAACCAGAATTTACTCCTCCAAAACCTATAAGAAGTATGGTCAGAGAGAGGACAAAGAATTTTACCCGGGCCTTTACCCCTATTTTTTCCTTAACCAAAGTTGCGGTTAATGTATTCCACAGCGCTCATGGCGGCTATGGCCCCGGTTCCCACCGCCACGGAGACCTGTTCGTAGGCGATGTCTATAACGTCTCCTGCGGCGAAAATTCCGGGGGCTGAGGTCTCCATCTTCATGTTGACTTTTATTCTTCCTGAAGGGGCAAGTTCCACAATGTCCTTTACCAGTTCCACATTGGGATTCATTCCTATGAATATGAATATGGCTTCCACAGGAAGGGAGGACATTTTGCCAGTCTTTACATTTTCCAGAAGGAGTTCCTTAACCTTTTTCTCCCCCCGGATTTCCTTTACCACCGTATCCCAGATAAACTCTATTTTGGGATTTTCAAAGGCCCTCTTCTGCCAGATTCCCTCTGCTCTGAGTTTATCCCTCCTGTGTATAAGGTAAACCCTGGAGGCGTATTTGGTGAGATATATGGCTTCGGACACCGCTGAATCGCCTCCGCCCACAACAGCCATGGGTTGTCCCTTAAAGAAAGGACCATCGCATGTGGCGCAATAGGAAACTCCCTTTCCGGTAAATTCCCTTTCCCCGGGAACTCCCAATTTCCTGGGCTCGGAGCCGGTGGCAATTATAAGGGCCTTTGCCACATATTCGTCTTCCCAGCCGTTTACTTTCCATAAATTTTCCTGTTTTTCAATGCCGTCTATCTCGTCGATTATCACCTTGCCACCGAATTCCTCCACCTGTGTCTTCATCCTTCTGGAAAGTTCCTCGGGATTTATTCCTCCGGGGAAGCCCGGATAGTTTTCTATAAGGTCTGTAAGGAGAATTTGTCCTCCCGGTGCCTGCCTCTCAAGGACTACGGTTTCCATGGTTGCCCTTGCTCCGTAAAGACCAGCGGTCAAGCCAGCGGGCCCACCGCCTATTATGGCTATATCCACTTCCTTCATAGATACCTCCTTAGAACTTTCTCAATGTGTGATGCTGGTTGAAGACCTATCAGGGTGTCTGCGGGTTTCCCCTGATGGAAGATTATGAGGCAGGGGATACTCCTTACCCCATAGGACGCAGGGGTTCTGGGATTTTCTTCCACATTCATCCTTGCCACTTTCAGTTTACCCTGATATTTCTTCTCCAGTTTTTCCAGAATGGGCTCAATTTTCTTGCACGGGGTGCACCATTCAGCCCAGAAGTCCACAATCACGGTGTTGTTGTTTTTGAGCACTTTTTCTTCAAAATTACTATCGTTTACATCAAAGGCCATTTTAACACTCCTGAGAAAATTCCTACTAAAAAGGTAGTATAACAAAAAAAATGGCAAAAATCAAGATTGGGCTCTTGACTTTTCTCTTTCCTTTCCTATTATAAAAAATATGCTAAATTCAAGGGATGGAAGATTAAGCCAGGAAGAGAAAAGGGCTCTTCTGGAAATAG
This sequence comes from Candidatus Aminicenantota bacterium, assembly GCA_027025175.1. GTDB lineage: Bacteria > Acidobacteriota > Aminicenantia > S016-38 > S016-38 > JALSNJ01. The sequence continues at coordinate 6,596 of JALVRF010000033.1, forward strand.
CCTTGAATTCTATTCTGGCCGCCTTTGAAGGTAGACATTTTGTGCCTGAGAACTTAAGTGGGAATCTATCTTCACCGGCGGGAGCCTTCGTAACCCTTAAGAGACACGGAACGCTCAGGGGTTGTATAGGATATGTGGAGCCAGTTTTTCCCCTGGCGGAGACGGTTGCCAGGGCTGCCGTGGCAGCGGCTTTTGATGACCCAAGATTCTATCCCCTTCAGCCGGAAGAACTACCACAACTTGAGATAGAAATTTCCGTTCTTACACCCCCAAGACCGGTAAGTAAATTAAGTGAAATTGTAGTGGGTAGGCATGGTCTCATTGCTGAAAGGGGGCCCTATCGCGGTCTCCTTCTCCCTCAGGTTCCAGTGGAATATAACTGGGATTTGAATGAGTTTTTGGAAAACACATGCCTAAAGGCAGGCCTGGAAAGGGATTGCTGGCAAAAAAATACTAAGTTTTATACTTTTGAAGCCGAAATTTTTTCCGGATTTGTTGAATTATTGGAAGGTGGTTCCTATAATATAAGATATAAAACTGAAGGAGAGGAGCAGTGATTGGCAAAAAAAGCGATATTTTAGGAATTGATATCGGAGCCTCAAGTATTAAACTGGTTTATTTAACCCCGAGGAAAAGCAAGGGAAAGAGGACCTTTGAGTTGAAAAGCATAGGAATGGTCCCCCTTCCCAGAGAAGCCATAGTAGAAGGCACAATTATGGATGCGTATGCTGTCTCCGATGCTCTGATGCAATTGGTGGCAGAATCAAAGGTGAAGGCTAAGAATGTAGCCATCGCTCTTCCTGGCCATGCGGTTATGGTAAGGAGAATAATGATTTCCGCTGCCACTCCGGAGGAACTGGAGGAGAATATAAATTTTGAAATTAAACACAACACTCCTTTTAAACCCGAGGAGGTTCAGGTTGATTATCATGTTTTGCCCTCTGAGAATCAGGAACAGATGGAGGTTCTGCTTGTTATGGCTAAGAGGGAAAAAATCGGAGAATTTACCAGTGTGGTGGAGCAGGCGGGTTTAAATCCGGTTGTGGTGGACATAAGTGCCTTTGCTATTTACAACGCCTTTGAATTCAATTACGAGCCCTTCATTTCAAATGTGGTGGCTATAGTTCATATAGGGGCTACATCCACTGAGATAGTGGTGGCCAAGGATGGAGCCCCACTTTTCGTAAGAACTAAAGAAACCGGAGGAGATTTTATAACCGAGTCCATCCAGAAGGAATTCGGAGTAAGTTTTGAAAAAGCAGAGGCTATAAAGAAGGGAGAGGTTTCCGAGGGTATTGCCCAGGATTCTCTTAGAGCGGTTAACGAGATGGTTTATAATGACCTTGCTGCGGAACTTTCCAGAACAGTGGAATTCTTCTCAGGTCAGTTCGGAGTGATGGAACTTGATAGGATTTACATTAGTGGGGGAGGGGCTCTAATGCAGGGAATCGGCGATTTTTTTGAGGGGAAATTCAACCTTCCGGTAGAATTTTTAAATCCCTTCCGCAACATTATTTACAACGAAAAAGCCTTTTCCCGGGAAATAGTTGAAACCAACGCTCCCCTGTTTACTGTGGCAACCGGGCTGGCCATGAGAAGTATAGGAGGTTAAGGATGATAAGAATTAATCTTCTTCAACCGGGCAAAAAGGAGATAACTTTTGCCCCGGTCGGGGTAGCAATACCTGAAGAGGAAGGCAAAAAAGTTCATTACGAACTTCTGGCTATTGTGGGGCTCATCACTCTGGGTATTATTGGTTACCTATACTATAAAACTACGTCGCGGATATCCTATGTCAGGGAACAGATTCAGATAAAGCAGCAGGAAAAGGCAAGACTCCAGGGCGTATTAAAAGAACTTGAGGAAAACAAGAAGAAAAAAGAAATCCTCACCCAGAAAACCCAGGTTATTGAACAACTTATTGCCAAGCAGATAATTCCGGTGAAACTTATGGACCTTATAGTTAAATCAATTCCGGATAAGGTATGGCTTACCAAACTTAAATTCAACGGCTCACAGATATTATTGGAGGGAAAGGCCCTTAACAACAATTTGATAGCCAATTTTATTGCTAACCTTGAGTCCACGGATTTCTTCAGGGATGTGCAACTAATAAGTTCAAAAAAACTTACCAGAAACAGAAGCAATGTTATTAAGATTGATGTTTATACCTTTAAACTTGCTGCCAGGGTTAATACCGGAGAAGGGCCTTTTCAGAACAAGGGAGGTGCTAAATGAACCTTAAGGAAATGACATGGCAGGGTCAGTTGACCTTTTTCATCTTCCTTGGGCTGCTTTTCTTCGGCCTCTTTTATCTCGGATGGTACAAGGGCAAGTCCAACGAACTTACAAGACTGGAAGCCAAACTCAGTCAACTTACCAGGGAGGTTAACCTTGCCAGAGAAAAGGAAAAGGAACTTGCTCTACTTAAAAAGGAGAATGCGGACCTGGAAGCCAAACTTGAGAAATTGAAAAAGGTTCTTCCCGAGAAGAAAGAGATAAGCAAGATACTCAAGGATGTTCAGAAACTGGCCACGGATGTTCATCTAAACGTGGTAAGTTTTGTGCCCAGACCTTCCGTGGACAGGGGGCTGGTGGCAGAATGGCCCATTGAAATAGAGGTTACCGGCACCTATCACAACCTTGGTTACTTCTTTGATAAACTGGGCAAGTTTACCAGGATTTTCAATGTGGGTTCTATTGAAATAAAAGCCCTCAGAAAGCAGACAGCGAGTAATACCATAGATGCCAAATTTACTGCCTCCACATATATATTCGTTGAGAAGAAGTTGGAGGAGCAGCAAAAAAACAAGAAAAGAGGTAGAAGGAGGAGAAGAAGATGAAAAAATTAGCAATAATAGCAGTAGCGTTTCTTCTTTCCCTGCCCGTAATTTCCCAGGATAAGGGCAATGGGGAAGGGGTTTCCCTTCAGAGGGAGAAATACGATTACAACCCCAAGGGGAAGAGGGATCCCTTCAGGGACCTTCTAACCATAAGGAGAAAAAGAGAAAGGGGAAAAAGGGCTCAGGGTATAAAGGGAGTTTACACCGATGAACTTGTCCTCGTGGGAATAGCCAGGGATTCTCATGGCCATTACTACGCTCAGGTTCTGGATTCTCACAACTTTCCTTATGTCATAAAGGTTGGAACCAAACTGGCAGACGGGGAAGTGGTTAAAATAACGGCCAACGAAGTGGTCATAAAACAGGCTACCAGGAGCCCTGTTTTCCTGAAGCCATATAAATATGTGGTTTTGAAATTAACAATGGAGGAGGAGTAAAAATGAAGAAAAGCCTAATTTACTTTATAGTTCTCCTCTTAGGAGTGGGATTGGCTTTTGCTGGAGGGAAACTTGTTTCCCTGGATAAGAAAGTCCACAACAGCAAGGAGGTACTTGAGATAAAAGGGGAAGGTTCCCTCCCCCTTCCGGATTTTTATCCTTCAACAAAGGACCCATCTTTGCTGATACTGAAGTTCAGGGGAATAGATGTGGCGCCCATAAAGGGGAATCACCCGTTTTCTAATGGAGTTATAAAAGATGTTCAGGTGATTGCTTCTTCTGAAGGTGGGGAAATCAGAATTAAATTCTCAAGTCTCAAGCCCTTTTCAATCTTTTCAAGGGGAAATTCAGTTATAGTGGAAGTTGATAATTCAAATGTTCCCAAAACCACCGGAAGGACATCCTCGGGCCCTTCAGTTTTAAGGGATGTTTCGGTTAATGCAAAGGATGGTCTTAGAATTTCCCTTATTTTCTCGGGACAGGCTCCGGATTACAGGGCATTTCTTCTGAAGAAAGACCCTGCTCACGGGAAGTCAACCAGGCTGGTGGTGGATTTACCCGGAGCCAGGACCAGGAGATTGAAAAAAATTGTAGGTAAGGAAGGAATAACCGCTATAAGGGCTGCCCAATTCAATCCCGGAACCGCAAGAGTAGTTCTTGACCTTTACAGGTTACCTTCTTATAAGATTCAGAGGCTTGCCAATCGTCTGGATATAGTAATTGCCTCTCCCCAGGCCAGGACTAAGCCCACCGCAAGAACGGAGAAAGTTTCGCCCGGACCTTCGGCTCCTGTTCTTCCCGCAAAGCCCAAAGCGACTCAGGTAAAACCTGTCACTGCGCCAAAGCCCATAACTACGTCCAGGAAGGCGTCTCAGGCGGTTCAGAATAACCCTCCTAAAAAGAAGGGTCCTATATATCAGACCGTGACCATTGCTGGAGGCCAGAAAAAATATTACGGTGAAAAATACACCTTCAGGTTTAAGGATGCTGACATCAGGGATGTGGTGACCTTTATAGCAAAGTTAGCCCATCTCAATGTAATATTTGATCCGGGAGTGGAAGGCAAAGTTACATGTGAACTTGTTGATATTCCATGGGATCAGGCTTTGGATCTCATACTTAAGTCCAATAAACTGGGTTACATAATAGATGGAAATGTTTTAAGGGTGGCTCCCATGGAGGTTATCGCCAAGGAGGCCGAACAGAGAAGAAAGATGAAGGAATCGGCCATGCCCTTAACCACGGTCATGAGAACCCTGAGTTATGCCAACGCCAAAAACGTGGAAGGAATCCTGAAGAAGTACCTTTCTTCCCGGGGAGAGATAGTGGTGGACGAGAGGACAAATACCCTCATCATAAAGGATATTCCCGATAGGATAAAGGAAATAGACAGGATTATAAGCACCCTGGACGCTCCCATACCTCAAGTATCTATTCAGGCCAGGATTGTGGAGACCGTGGCTACCTACACCAGAAACTTAGGAATTCAGTGGGGCTTCATGGGATATGCTGACCCCTACCACGGCAATCAGACGAGCCTGGTATTTCCCAACAGAATCCTCCTGGACGGAACCTCTATTGAGGGAACAAGCACAGGAGGGCTCACCAATCCTCTAAATGGATATGCTGTCAACCTTCCTGCGGCCACCTTTAATTCTGCCCTTGGCCTTTCTCTTGGGAATGTCACCGATTCCTTTGCCCTGGATGTAGGGCTCACCGCCATGGAAGAGGAAGGATGGGGTAAAATACTCTCGGCCCCCAAGGTCTCTACCCAGGACAACCACGAGGCTGTTATCAGACAGGGTAGACAGATACCTGTTCAGACCAACATAAACAACACCATAATGGTTAGATATGTCAATGCTGTGCTTGAACTCAAGGTGGTGCCTCATATAACAGCGGACCAGACAATTATCATGAAGGTGGATATAAAGAACGATTCTGCGGACTTTTCCAGGGTTGTTATGGGTATTCCCACCATAATTACCCAGAGTTCCACCACCGTTATGATGGTGAAGGATGGCACCACCGCGGTTATAGGTGGAATGTACAGAATAGAGGACAATACCAATTACAAGAAAACTCCTTTCCTTAATTCCATACCTCTTATAGGGGACCTCCTTTTCAAGAGCAGTTCCATAAACAGAACCAACAGGGAGTTACTTATTTTCATAACTCCGAAAATAATCAGGAAATAGGAGGGGAAAAATGAGAATAAAATCCCTTTACATTCTCCCGGCCCTACTGCTGGGAATGTTATTAAGTTTCTACGGATGCAATAAAGTAACCGACGATTCCACTTCTGCGATTAAACTGGTAATAACCAAGATAACAGGAACAAACTGGACGGGTAATGAAAGTTCTGTTCTTGAATCAGATGTTATTGTAAGTTACCCTGATACAGGAGAAACTACCGTTCAAAACGATTACGGAACCGCTTATATGATAGCCTATCCCTATAATCCCAATGAAACGGAGCACTCTTTCTATGAAAACATTCAGATCAAGGAATATCATGTAAGTTACGTCCGTTCTGATAACAGAAACAGGGAGGGCATTGATGTTCCCAGGTCTTTCTGGGGAAGACTATCCGTTATGATTCCTCCCGATGGGAATGAGCATAGTGTGGTTTTCATCCTGGTCAGAGCGGATGCTAAAATGGAAAAACCCCTGGTAGATTTAAGGTATGGAGGTTCCGAAAAGGAACTTGAAGTTACAGCGGTGGTGGAATTTTACGGCGAAGACCTTTCGGGGCATTCCGTTTATGTAAAGGGTAGCATTCCCGTGGTTTTTGCCAACTACGCCAATAAAAAGTAGAAACAAGGAGGCATGAGATGAGGAAAATAATTTTCGCCTTTTTAATAATAGGCCTTGTGGCCCTCACAGGGTGTCAAAGGAGTGAGGCGCCTAAACCCGGGGATATGTTTGGTCCATCCTCCACCTCCTATGTTCTTGACCTGAGCGCTCACCCTTCGGTGGTTCAGGCCATAGATCCCTTCAGAAATCCTGCAAACAGTGAGGTAATACTCAAGGCAAGGCTTTACAAATACAACAAGGGTCCCCTGTCAAGAAGGACCATTTATTTCTCCATATACGATGTGCAGACTCCCTTTACCCCTCCTTCTGAGGGATGGTCATGTGATTACATGGGAGGCTACGGTTATTTGAACGGTGATCAGGTGAAATCCGTAAGGGCCACTACTGATTCCAATGGAGTGGCCACAGTTCGTTACACACCTCCTTCGGTGAGCGATCTCAGAGTTGTGTGCGATACAGGAGAGGTGGACGATCAGGGGAACCCCGTATATGCTTATTATCGCCTTGATTACATAGAGGTTATGATTAAGGCAACCTGGAGAGGTCAGGAGTGGCCTGAAGATTCCCTTTCTGAGACCTATGGAATGGCGGTTATTAAGGTCCTTCGTTGAATGGAAAGAAGCGATTGTCTGAAGGCAGCGGAAAGGTTTGAAGAAGAAGGGAAGATAGAGGAGGCTATCTCTCTGCTCAAGGAATGTCGGGAGTCCTATCCGGACTTCCTTGTGGCCAGGCTTTACCTGGCAAAATTGATGTTCAAAACCGGCACCTGGGAGGAAGCCCTTCAGGAGGTGAATTTCATTCTTTCAAAGAGTCCCAATACACTTGGTGCTTTGAAATTGAAGGGGGAAATTCTCCACTCTCATGGCAGACTAATGGAAGCCAAGGAGACCTATCTGAGGGTAATCTTCCTTGATCCTTTTGATGAGGAGGTTTCCAGAAGACTTCAGGAGATAAACGAGGAACTTGAAAAAGCAGTAAGACAGGAGACAATCAAGGAAGAGGTTCCCTTTGAATTTGAAGAGACCCCCTCCCTTTCCCATGAGGAGCCTCTCCAGGAACAGGTAGCGGTTCAACCTGCTTCAATTCCCGGTAAGGAAGAAGAATTGAAACCTGAAGGTGAATCTCCTGAAATTCCAGAGGAACCATTTGAAACGGAGTCTATGGCCCTGGTTCTTCTGAAACAGGGAGATGTTGAGGGCGCCGAGAAAATATACAGGAGCCTCGCGGCAAAGAACCCCCCTTACAGGGAAAAATTAAAAACTGTGAGGATAATAAAAAAACTTTACCAATTACTGGAGGAATTCAATGTTCAAGGAAAATCTGGAAGAGTTTCTCAATAAAAATCCAGAAGTGGAAGTGGTCATGCTGGCTGCCGGTGATGGTTTACCCATAGAGGTGGCAGCGAGGAAAGAGGAAGAAACCGAGGAGTTGGCTGCCCGAATAATGGCCCTGGTCTCCAGTGCTCTTTCCTATGAATTTTCTCCACTATCTTCTCTGGTTTTAAAAACCGGGGATAAGAGAATTTTTGTAACCCCTGTAAATGATGAGGTTTTCCTTGTGGCCATGTCCCAGGGCGGTTATGACGGTAGGATAAGTTTCTATCTCAAACTTCTCGCTTCAGAGATAGATCTTTAATTTTCCTTGCCCTTGCTTTTTCCTTGGGATAAAATCTAAGGCAAGGAGGCTATAGTGAAAATAGAGGAAATTAAAGAACTGGTAGAATTTATCCTTTCCAAGGAAGTGGAAGAGTTTGAAATTGAGGTAGAAGGATTAAGGTTAAAATTGGTGAAACCAAAACCTGAAATCAGGATGGTGGAATCTACGCCAGCAATCCAGACGGTTTCCTCTGAAACCTCCTCCACTGCTGAGGACAAGGAAGAGAAGGTCCACTTTATAACCGCCCCCATGATAGGAACCTTTTACAGGGCACCTGATCCATCCTCCCCTCCCTTCGTAAAGGAAGGAGATCATGTAAATAAGGGAGATGTGGTCTGTATAATTGAGGCCATGAAACTCATGAATGAGGTGGAGGCTGATGTCAGCGGCACGGTGAAGGAAGTCCTTGTGGAGAATGCCCAGCCGGTGGAATTCGGACAGAAACTTTTCGCCATAATTCCGGACAATGATTAAAAAACTTCTTATAGCCAATAGGGGGGAAATAGCCCTCAGAGTAATGGCCTCAGCCAAGGAACTGGGGATAAAGACAGTCCTGGTTTTCTCCGAAGCAGACAGGGATTCCATGCCGGTTCAACTGGCAGATGAAGCCTATTGCATTGGCCCTGCAAAACCACAGGATAGTTATCTGAACATGGCAGCCATAATGAGTGCTGCGGAAATATCAAAGGCTAACGCCATCCACCCTGGATACGGATTTCTTTCCGAAAATCCCAGGTTTGCAGAGGTGGTGGAGGCAGAGGGCCTGATTTTTGTGGGACCTTCTCCCCAGCACATAAGGCTTATGGGAGACAAACAAAGGGCGAGGAAAACCATGGAATCCCTGGATGTTCCTGTTCTTCCGGGGAGTGATGGGGTGGTAACCCGAGTGGGGGAGGCCAGAAGGATAGCCGAGAAGATAGGTTATCCCATAATTCTGAAGGCTGTGGCCGGGGGAGGAGGTCGGGGTATGAGGATAATAAACTCTCCGGCGGAACTGGAGGAAAACTTCAAAACTGCCCAGAGAGAGGCATATCTTGCCTTTAATTCCCAGGACCTTTACATAGAAAAATACATAGAAAGGGCCCACCATGTGGAAGTTCAGATTATAGGCGATGGAGAAAATGTAGTGGCTGTGGGGGATAGGGAATGCAGCATGCAGAGGAGGCACCAGAAGATAGTGGAAGAGGCCCCTTCCCCGTTTATTTCCCGGAAGACCCGAAAAAAGATGCTTGAAACCGTGGAGGAGGCTGCCAGGAGGCTTGGGTTGAGAAGCCTGATAACCTTTGAATTTCTCGTAGATGAAGAGGAAAACTTCTATTTCATAGAAGCCAATACAAGGATTCAGGTAGAACATCCGGTAACTGAGCAGGTTACGGGGATAGACCTGGTAAAGGAACAACTTCTGGTTGCTTCCGGGGAAAAAATTTCCTTTTCCAAAAAGGACGTGGTTGTGAGGGGGCATGCCATTGAAGCCAGGATAAATGCCGAGGACCCCAGAAGTTTTACCCCTTCTCCCGGAAAAATTCATTTCCTTTTCTTTCCCGGGGGGAATGGTGTAAGAATAGACAGTGCGGTTTTCCAGGGATATGAAATACCCCCGTTTTACGACTCCATGATAGCCAAACTCATTGCCTATGGAAAAAATAGGGATGAAGCCCTTCACAAACTTGAGGTGGCCCTGCATCACACATCCATTGTTGGGGTAAAAACCAATTTACCTCTTCTTTTGAGCCTTCTGAAGTCAGCAAAGTTCAGGAGCGGGAATTACACCACCAGATTCCTTGAAGAGGAGTTCATCTGGTAAAAATGAGAAGACTGCTTATAGGTATTGTTATAACGGGTTTTCTCTTTGCACAGCCACCGACAGAACTGGTAAAATCCTGCTCCTTAAAAATAGAATCCTTTGTTCTTTCCAGGGAGGTTTTCCCCCGCCTGGCCATAGCCTCAGTTAAAAACCATTCTTTACGTTCTCAGGGTTTTATTGAAAATCTTTACGAACTTCTTTCCTCGGCCCTTTCGGATTATCTGCTTTCATCAGAGGGAGTCATAGGATTTGACCGTTCGGGAGGATTTTTCTCCCCACCTCCTGGATATGATTTTCTGCTGAAAGTGACCTACAGAGAACTGGCAGGAGAAGCAGGCCTTTTCATCAGGATTTATTCCAGGGAAGGGGAACTGGTGGACTTCCTTTCCTGCACCGGGAAGGTTGACGAACTTCCCTACAGGGAATTTGAAACCCCTGCTATAACCCCTTCCACTCCCCTGGTTCTTTGGGATGCCCAGATTCCATCCTTTCCCTTAGCGGTGATGAAAAACGGTGAGGATATATTTGTCCTTTACCCGGGCAGAATAGTTAAGTACAAAAAAACCGGTGGTGTTTTGAAGGAATCGGCCTCCCGTCAACTTACCTGGCCTTCTCCTGTGTACCCTTCCCAGGACCTCCGGGGCTTTATAAAAAAAGTAAGCCTGGAAGACGGAATTTATCTTAGCGTTGGGATAAGTTCATCAGCTTCATATCTTTATTTAAATTATTCTGACCTTTCTCCAGCGATGATTTTGCCATGGATAGTCCTGTATCAGGGAGAAGATAAAATTTATTTAGGTAAATTCCTTCCCGGGAGAAACTACTTCGCTCCGGTTTTGGCCACACTTTCCCTTCCCCTGAGCCTTCAGGATCTGGCTTCCGCCGAAGGGGAAAGTTTTCCTTCCTTTTACGACCTCTGTTTTTATCAGGGAACCCTTAATATAGTGGATGAAAACGGAGCGAGAAAAGTTTTCAAGGACGGAGAAGAAATTCCCTCTCCCCTCTCCCCGGTGGGGGATGAGATAGAGTGCTGGGGAGATATCTTCGTCAACACAGCCTTCGGCAACAGGGAAAAAATATCCTTTCAAAGTTTCACAACACTGGACAGAAAGGGCAGCCTTCCCCTGAGTGGGCGGGTGATTTTTATGAGCCAGAGCGGGCCGTCAAGGGTGATTCTTCTTTCCGAGGAAGGAGGAAAGTTCTGGATAAAGGAGATAAGGCTGGAATGAGGAAAATCGCTCTTTTTTTCCTGGTCCTTTTTATAATCTTCCCCTATACCAGGCCGCGATATGGGGGAAATCTTAAAGTAGAACTTCCCATCTCGGGAAATCCCGTTTTCTGGGACAATCTGATAAAGGATAGCCTGATATATGTTAACCTTTTTTATTTGAATGCAGGGGGAAAGGTTGGCTCCTTTATTTTTTCCCGCTGGTGGAACGAGGAAAACAAATGGTATTTTCAGTTGAGGGAGGGACTCCTTTACGGGGATGGGACCCCTGTTCTTCCCCGGGATGTGGCCAATTCCATAAATTCCTTTATTAATGGAAATGAGCCCGGTGCCCTTGCCCTGAAGAGAGCGATTGTCTCTATAGGCGTTAAACCTCCGGACCAGGTTATTATAGAAACTTCTGCCCAGAAGAATCTCCCTCTTTTACTTTCCACCCCCTATCTTTTCCTCAAAAAGGAGGATAAATCTTCAGGACCCTTCCTTTCCTCGGGAGTTGACACATACAAGGCCAATCCCTTCTTTGCAGGAGGAAGGCCATTTCTTGATTCTGTTACCCTGGTATATCCACCTCAGATTCCTGATTTAAGTTTTACTCAGGGCATTTCTCCGAAGCCCGTCTCCTCATTTAAATATATGGTTTACCTTCTGGTTTCTCCCAGAAAGTGGAGAAAACTTTCCCGCAGGGCCATTTTTTCACTCCTCAGTGCCATCCCATGGGAGAAAAAAGCCGATTCCTATCTCCCTTCTCAACTCAGCCAGTTTTCAGTGGATTTCCCGGTTCTGAGATTAAGGAAGGTAAGGGGACTTATACGCAGGAAAATTATTATTTCAGTATCCCCGGTTTTATCCATGCTTATCCCGGAAATTGAAAAAATATCATCCCTGGCCAGAGTTAAGGTGGAAGTAAAACTCAGTGAAGACCCGCTGGATGACCTTTTCTCAGGCCGTTGTAATGCTGCCCTTTTCCCTTCCCAGGCGGTTTTTGTTGGAAGTGAGGGGGAGGAACTTGTGGGGATGATTAACCAATACAGGCTTTCCAATTTTTATCCCTATTTAACTAAACTTTCCACAAAACTCACTGTACTTATGGGAAAGGATGAAAGAAAACTTCAATCTTCAATTTCCTCAACCTATGAATACATAGCCTCCAGGGAATTTTTCTTCCCCTTAGCCATGGCCACCCAGCCCGTTTACCTCAATGAATCCTTCCTCTGGGGAGGGGTTGATTTTTACGGAAGACCCCTTCTATGGAGGATAAGGAGGGCCCTGCGTTTACCCCATGAGGGAAAAACTTCTTCTTCTACACAAAATAATTAACCCTGCCCCCAAAGAACTGGTGGAACATATTTTCTCCGGTGCCTTTTCCCCGGATGACCTCCAGAAATTTGGAATAAGCAGGAAGCGCGCTGAAAAACTAAGGGATTCTGAACTTCTGAAGAACCTAAAATCCCAGTTGGAAAAAGCCAGCAGGGAGGGATGGAGGGTTTTATTTTACGACGATGATGAATATCCAGGAGTTCTCAGGGAAATTTCCCATCCCCCGGTTCTTATTTTCGTGAGGGGCACAATAGAATGTCCCTGCTTTGCCGTGGTGGGAACCCGCCGGGCTTCCCAGTATGGAAGAGGTATTGCCCATGATTTTTCAAGGAAAATAGCCTCATCAGGGATAACTGTGGTGAGCGGCCTTGCCTACGGGA
>JALVRF010000034.1 GCA_027025175.1 Candidatus Aminicenantota bacterium
TAAGTGGGGATTCTGGTTCCTTACCATTGGAGTGGTCCTTTTTGCCATCCCCACGGCGGTTATCGGTTTTCACCAGGCTAAGGTTTCTCACGATATAGGGTATTACTTCGCCCGCTCCAGGGAAGCCCTTCAGCCGGTTATGTGGTGGGCCAAGATAAGGATTATCCCCGATGGGCTCATGATTCTCGGTGGAGCCCTGATTCTCTGGGACCTCGTCAAGAAGATTTACCTGGCCAGAAAACCCGGGCAAATAGGATAAACTCGTCTTCGGGAAGGGGACATTCCCCCTTCCCGAAGCCCCGGAGAGTTTTATTGAAAATTTATTGTTAAATGGTTTATAATTTCCGGAAATTAGAAAAGGAGGTAGGCATGAGAAAATTTATGAGCATTGCAATTCTGGCTGTTTTTTCCATTGTTATATCCCCTGTTTTAATAGGCTCCTCCATTCCCCAGGCCTGTATCAGAATTCCCCTGAAAGGATTGGAGGGGAAGACCCACACCCTGGAAGAATTCAGGGGAAAAAAGACCATTCTTATTTTCTGGAGGAGCACATGTCCCCACTGTAGAGCAGAATTGCCCAGGATAAAGGAGTTAAAGGAAGAACTGGGCAACTATGTGAACATAGTTGCCGTTTCTTTAGATACCAATGACCAATACTTTGAAAATTACATTGAAGAGTTGAAACCTAATTTTGAAATTTTAAGGAGTCTTGAACTTCGTCCGTGTATCGGAGGGATAAGGGGTGTTCCCACCATTTTCGTCCTTGATGAGGAACTGAATATCATTGAGAAGTTTGAAGGCACCACCCCCAACGATAAGATAAAAGCCGCCCTGAACCTAAAATGACCTGAGGTTCCTGTCAGGATTTACTGAAAAGCAAATTTTTCGGGTTTCTCCGGATCTCATGCCCACATGGGTTAGAAAAGCAGAGCCGTCCCAGGGTTTTATCCACAAAGGAAAAGAAAGGAGCATCTTCCCTCCGTGCTGCGGATTCTTTACAACCAAACACAGATTTCCTTTCTCCCGGGATGTTTGTGAAATTTCAGGTTTTAATTGAATAATCTTCCCGGTCTTTAAGTTAATCTTTAGGGGATAAACATTCCACCCCTCCACGAGCAAATAGGGATGATTTTCCCCTTCGGTTTTTTCGTCAAATTTCACCCTTACGGTTTTTTCCTCGCCTGGAAGGAGGGAGAAATAATTGTCAGACCAGAAGGCCGGAAGAATCTCCTCGCCGTCTCTTTCTTTTAGAAGGCTTAATCCCAGGAAAAACGCCAGAGTGTCTGATGTGTTTTTCAGTTTAATCCCTGCCCTTCCTTCGGTTTCAATCCATGTTTTTATTCTCAACTGGGCCCTGGGGAGTTTTTCCAGGGGGGTGAAATCCCTTTCCCGGGAGACCCAGTAAAAATTGTCGGATATTGCCTTCCCCTCAGAATCCAGCAGTTCTAATTTTACGAAGTGAAACCCCTTTTTCAGGACCTCCTTCAAAGAGAGCAGGGGCCTGTATTCCTCCGCTTCCACGCTGAATGCCACGGTTTCGTCCAGAACTTTGTCCAGTTTGGAGGTGAAGACCCGGACCCTTGCCCTTAGATTTCTCCTTTTCCCGGTGTGGTTTACTACGCCCACCTGGTAATTTTTAAGGTCCAGTTGGAGGTGCAGGGGAGATGCGGCCTTTTTCACGAAGTAATAGGCCGGAATGGGCTTTAAATAATAATCGTAAATCTGCCAGCGAAATTCCGGCCAGGCGGGGTTCAACTTCCATAGCATAACTCCGCTGGTGGTTTGAGGCTCCGTATTTACCGCCTCAAATATGGCCCGATATGCATTTGCGCCCATGAGCTGGGCCTTGAGGACAAAGTCCTGCAGGCTCTGGGGAGTACCGTAGGCCTCTATCCCCTTCAAGTGGTAAAGGGCAAAATGGTATCTCCACTGTTCGTTAAAGAAAGGAACATAAAAACTCGGGTCCGGGGTAAAGTCAGTGATGAATTTTGAAGCGCTTTTCAGGGAAATCATGGAAGGGGTTCCCACTTCGTCCTTGAAAACCCAATCCCTTCCCTCCCTCACTTTCTCAAAATATGTCTCGGGTTTTACCCAGCTGTAAGGGCCTCCGCTGTAAACCCCTGATGGTTTATTGTCCGGAAG
>JALVRF010000035.1 GCA_027025175.1 Candidatus Aminicenantota bacterium
GTATGGGAGTTCGTCTGCAAGGTGGGTGAAGATGTGGTAGTGGGCGGAGGGGAATTTGATGTATGTGCGGGCCAGTCTTGCCATGGGGAAATTATATCATAAAAGGGTCTGTCCCTAAAAGGAAGCGGGAATTTAACGACAGAATTTGAGGCTCTCGTAGGGAAGTTCGCCCATAAATTTTGTGAATTCTTCAGGGGGTTGGGAGCAGAATTCCACCCTCTCTTCCCTTTCCGGATGAACGAAGGAAAGGCAATAGGCGTGCAGGGCCAGCCTGCCAATGGGTCCTGGCGGCGTTCCGTATAAGGGGTCTCCGGCTATGGGATAACCAGCGAAGGAAAGATGCACCCTTATCTGGTGGGTTCTTCCGGTTTTCGGACAGACCAGGAGCACCGAATATTCTCCCTTTTCCTTTATTTTTAAAAATTCCGTGTAGGCCTCCCTTGTGGCATGGGCGCCCACGGCGAATTTTCCCGGATGATGAGGGTCCCTGCCTATGGAAAAGGGAATCTCCCCCTTCTCCGGTGGATGGCCCTCCACTATGGCTATATAACTCTTCCTGACCAGCCTTTCCTGAAACTGCCTCTGAAGATTAAGATATGCCTCCTCTGTTCTTGCCACCACCATCACTCCTGAGGTGTCCTTGTCCAGGCGATGAACTATTCCAGGACGATCAACGCTTCCCACCCCCCTTATTTCAGGATATATGTTCAAAAGCCCGTTTACCAGTGTGGCCTCCCTCACCCCGGGTGCAGGATGAACCGTTAGCCCCGAAGGCTTGTCCACCACTATCACCGAGGAGTCCTCGTAGAGCACCCGGAAGAGAACCTCCTGGGGTGGCGGTCCGCCATTCTTCTCCTCCATTTCCACGGTTATTAACTCCCCTTCTTTCAACCAGTGGGAGGGCTTTGTAGTCCTTCCGTTTACCAGAATCTTTCTGGCCCTTATCAGTTTCTGGACTTTGCTCCTGGAGATTCCCAGCCTGGATGCTAAATAATGGTCAAGCCGGGCCTCTTCCTCAGCCTTTATCTCCACCCTGGATTTTCCCATGCCTCCTTCTTACGAGGAAGATAATTATTCCGGATATTATCAGCAGAAGGCTTATAAACTGGGGAACCGAAAGGGATGTCCATACAGAGGAACCGTGAATAATCCATCCCCTATCCGGGTCACCCCTGTAATATTCATCGTGGAACCTTATGATACCGTAGCCTATGAGGTAGAGGGCGGATATTTCCCCGTGGAATTTTTTCTTTTTCCTCATTATGTAATAGAGAATTCCGAAAAGTATAAAGTTCAAAAAGGATTCGTAAAGCTGAACCGGATGTATTTTTACCCCTAAGGGGGTGCCCACATGCTCATGGGCGAACTGGCTGTGGAAAACCACGCCCCAGGGCACATCAGTTGGCCTTCCGTAACAGCACCCTGCGGAAAAACATCCCTGCCTTCCGAATCCGTGACCCAAGGGAATGGCTAAGGCATAAATGTCCATAGTTTTCCAGAAGGGGAGTTTCTTGATTTTTATTCCAATTATAACGAAAAGGAGTCCCCCTATAAGTCCGGCATAAAAAACTCCTCCTGAGCGGAGAAGTTCCTTCATGTGGGATAGGTAATAATCGGGATCAGTGAAAACCAGCCCGAATTTGGAAACTATAAAGGCGAAAATTATTGTCCAGAAGGCTATGTTTACCACTGTATTTTGAGGAAGTCCCTGCCTTTTTGCCTCTTTGCTTATAAGCCAGAATCCAAAAAGAAGCCCTACGGCAATCCAGAAGCCGTAGCCGTAAACGGTGAGCGGGCCTATTTTAAACAGAATCGGATACATTTTCACCTCCCTTCAGGAAAAGGTAAATGATCAAAATCAGGGAGCCCACGGTTATACACGCATCTGCGAAGTTGAAGACCGGCCAGTGATGGGAACCCCAGTGGAAGTCCAGAAAGTCAAGAACGCTCCCCTGGGTGAGGCGGTTAATGAGGTTCCCTGCAGCTCCGGCTATTATAAGGGAGAGGGAAAATCTCGGTATGAACTCATTCTCCTTGAAGAATAGGTAGACCACGAAGACGGCAGCAGCCAGGGAAACAAGGGTTATCAGCCAGAAAACCCATGGGCTTTTGGCATCCTGGAGGAAACCGAAGACCATACCACGGTTTCTTACATTTACTATATTTAAAAAGGAACTAACCCGGATTATTCTCCAGGGCTGTACGTTTTGTTGAACCACCCACTTGGTGTACTGGTCTATGGCCAGGAGAATGGAAATGAGAATAAGGGCCCTGTATATCCTCAAATCATCTCCTTTACCACGGCTATGCATCTGGGACAGAGATTGGGATGCTCCGGGTCCTTTCCCACATCAGGGTGGTAAACCCAGCACCTTTCGCATTTTTCCCCTTCTGCCTTAGCAACCTCCACCCTTTCTTCTCCATCTTTTATTTCCCAGGACGAGACTATGAATATCTCAAGGAAATGCTCCTGGTATTTCTTCAGGATTTCCCTGTCTTTACCGCCGGCATAGAATACCAGTTTGGCCTCCAGGGAGTTGCCGATAACCCCATCCTTCCTGGCTTCGTCTAAGGCCTTGTTGGCAAGGGCTCTGTATCGCAGGAGCACCTCCCACTCCTCCTCTTCCTGGGGAGTAAGGAGGTCAGGCCTTTCCTCAGGGAAAAGTTCCAGATGTACCGACGGTTTTTTACCCTGAAATTCCGGAAGGTGCTCCCAGGCTTCCTCGGCAGTGAAGGAGAGTATAGGTGCCAGGAGCCTCATGCTGTCCTTAGCCATTTCAAAGATGGCGGTCTGGGCAGCCCTTCTTCCCTCTCCCTTCCCAGCGGAGCAGTAAAGCCTGTCCTTGGTTATATCCAGGTAAAAGGAACTCAGGTCCACGGTGAAGAAATCGTAAAGAAGATGGGCTATTCTGTAGTATTGGTAGTTTTCGTAGAGCTTCTTTACCCTTTTTACCAGGCGGCGGAATTTTGTAAGAATGTAGCGGTCCGAGGGTAGGAGTTTTTCCTCCGGGACAGCGTCCTTTTCAGGGCTGAAATCCCCTAAGTTTCCCAGCATGAACCGCCAGGTATTCCGCATTTTCCTGTAGGCTTCTGTAAGCCTCTGCAGGATGTTCTCTCCCAGCCTCACATCCTCTGTGTAGTCCAGAAACGCCACCCAGAGGCGGAGGATTTCTGCCCCGTAGTCCTTTATTATCTCCCCGGGCTCAATCACATTGCCTAAGGATTTGCTCATGGCCCTTCCCCGCTCGTCAAGAACCCATCCGTGGGTTATAACCTGCCGGTAAGGGCTTTCTCCCTCGTTGGCCAAGGCTACAAGAAGGGAACTGTGGAACCATCCCCTGTACTGGTCGTTTCCCTCTAAATAAACATCCGCTGGCCAGGTGTGGTCCTGGCGGTTCTTTAAGACTGCATGGGAGGTTCCCGATTCAAACCACACATCCACTATGTCGTTTTCCTTTGCGAATTCCTTTCCCCCACATTTTTTACAAACTGTCCCCTCCGGGATGAAATATTCAGGGGGATGAATGAACCAGGAATCAGAGCCCTCCCTCTGAAAAATTCTGGCTACATTTTCCATCACCTCCGGGTCCGTAAGTGCCTCCCCACAGTTTTTGCAGTAGAAAACCGGAATGGGAACTCCCCAGCTGCGCTGCCTGGAAATGCACCAATCGGGGCGGTTTTCAATCATGTTGTATATCCTTTCCTCCCCCCATTTTGGAATCCATCTTACCTTCTTTATCTCCTCAAGGGCCCTCTTTCTGAGTCCCTTCTTATCCATGGATATGAACCACTGGGGAGTTGCCCTGAAAATAACCGGCCCCTTGCATCTCCAGCAATGGGGATAGGAATGGGTTATTTCCCCATGGTGAAGCAGCATCCCTTTCTCTTTTAGAATTTCCAGAACCACGGGATTGGCTTCCCACACGGTTTTTCCCTTAAGGAAAGGAACCTTCTCAGTAAATCTTCCCTCATCATCCACCGGCGAAAGAACCTCCAGGCCGTATTTCAAGCCAGTCTGATAGTCC
Organism: Candidatus Aminicenantota bacterium; assembly: GCA_027025175.1. GTDB lineage: Bacteria > Acidobacteriota > Aminicenantia > S016-38 > S016-38 > JALSNJ01. The sequence continues at coordinate 4,026 of JALVRF010000035.1, forward strand.
TCCTCCCCGTGTCCCGGGGCTGTGTGGACGCAGCCTGTTCCCTGCTCTAAGGTTACATAATCCGCAAGGACTATGACGCTTTCCCTGTCCAGGAAGGGGTGTTTCGCCTTCATCCCCTCGGCCTCTTTTCCCGTAAACTTATGCACCAGTTCCATCCGCCTTCCCAGTTCCTCCTCAACCACCGGGGCAAGGAGTCTGGCCATTATGTAATATTCATCCCCATCTCTGTAAACACCGTAATCGTATTCAGGGTGCAGGGCTATGGCCAAATTGGCAGGAAGGGTCCAGGGGGTTGTGGTCCAGATTACCACGAAGACGTTTTTTCCCTTTAATTCAGGAGATAATTTCTCAGGCTCCTTCAGGGGGAATTTCACATATATGGATGGGGAGCTGTGGTCGTGATATTCTATCTCAGCCTCAGCCAGGGCAGTTTTACAGTGAGGACACCAGTAAACGGGTTTTTTAGCCCTGTAAACTTCCCCCCTCTGGAAAAATCCCTTTATGTGACGAATGATTTCCGCCTCGTAATTCGGGTCCATGGTGAGATAAGGGTTGTCCCACTCGCCCAGAACCCCAAGCCTTATGAACTCATCCCTCTGAAGTTTTACGAATTTCTCGGCGTATTTTTTACATTCCCTTCTGAACTTAACCTTATCCTCCAGTCTTCCTATCTGGTTTTCCACCTTTATTTCTATGGGAAGGCCGTGGCAATCCCATCCGGGAACATAGGGGGCATCGTAGCCCATCATGGAATAGGACTTAACCACGAAATCCTTCAGTATTTTGTTAAGGGCGTGGCCCAGGTGTATCCTTCCATTGGCGTAAGGGGGGCCGTCGTGGAGGATGAATTTGGGCCTTCCCCTTCTCTCTTCCCTCAGTTTACCGTATAGGTTCATGTCCTTCCACTTCTTTAAAATCTGGGGTTCCCTCTGGGGAAGGGAAGCCTTCATGGGAAACCTGGTCCTGGGAAGGTTAAGGGTCTTCTTCAATTCCTTGGGATCCAGCATTTTCTCCTCCTGTTAAATTCTTATTTTCGCCTCTGAAGCCCTAAAAGTCAAGAAGGGCTCATTAAAGGAGGAACAATTTGAGGAAGGTAATGGCAGCCACCAGAAGAAGAAACCACTCGTAGAGCCTTTCCACCTTTTCCTCCTTTATCCCCGCAGAGAGCCTGCTTCCTATCTGTGCCCCTAAAAAAACTGGAACCAGTAATATGAGAAGGTTCTTCCAGTTAACATGTCCCACGGAGAGATGGCCCAGAAATCCGGCGGTGGCTGTTAGCCCGACCATAAAGGCGCTGGAGCCCACGGCTATGGGCATGGGAACCCCCAGGAGTAGGACCATTATGGGTATCTTTATGGTTCCTCCGCTTATTCCCACCAGGCTAAGGAAAAATCCCACGAAGAACATCAGGGGGAAAATGCACCTTAAATCCAGGAAATGCTCCTGCCCCATCCATTCTCTTCTCCAGTGGAAAGCGAACCTTTTTACACGGGACGGGGAACAAAGATAGGTTATTTTCCGGGGAGGCCTCAGCATTAAAATACCTGCTATTAAAATAGCAAGGACTAACAGGGCTCCGGTGATTTTTTCAGGAAAATAATGGGAAAAAACCCCTCCCAGAAAGGCTCCGATAGTGGTGGGAATTTCCATTACCAGGGCAAAAAGGAAATCCACCCTCCCCTTTTTGCCGAAAACGAAGGTGGCTGAAAGGGAAGTGGCTAAAATGAGAAAAAGAGAGGTGGAAACGGCCTGATTTAGAGGAACCCCAAGCCATACCTGAAAAGGAGTGTAGAGGACCCCTCCTCCCAGACCGAAAAAGGAGGCCACTAAAGCCCCGGCAAACAAAAGAAGGGCAAGGGCTACCATCCTTTAAGTCTAACACGGTATTTGAGGATGTGGTAAAATACTATTTCGGAGGTAGGAAATGAAAATATTCATAACTTCAAAGGGAAAAACCCTGGATTCCCCGGTGGACCCCAGGTTTGGAAGGGCGGAATATTACATAGTTTACGATACTGAAACCGGCGAATTTAAAGCCGAGGAAAATCCCTTTAAGAGAGGCCAGTCCGCAGTGGGCATATCCTTGGCCCAGAGAATAATAGAAGAGGGAGCAGGGGCGGCCATCAGCGGGAACTTTGGTCCCAATGCCTTTGAGGTCCTTAAGGCTGCGGAAATTCCCATGTTCAGAGCAAGGGATGGCCAGACGGTAAAGGAGGCGGTGGAGGCTTTCCTTAAAGGGGAACTTCAGCAGATGCGCTCTGCAACCCCCAGGGAAGTTGCAGAGAAACTGGAGAAGGAACTCAAATGATAATTTCTGTGGCCAGCGGGAAGGGAGGGACCGGAAAGACCACCTTTTCCCTTCTTTTTGCCAGGGCCATAGCCCCTGCCCTTTATGTGGACGCCGATGTGGAAGAGCCCAACGGGAGTATTTTCCTTAAGCCTGAGATTGAAAAGGAGGAGGATTTTACCGAGCCTGTGCCCAAGATTATCCCGGAAAAGTGCACCTATTGCGGGGATTGTGCCAGGGCATGTCCCTATAAGGCTCTTGTGATAATTCCACCGCCGGCAAAGAAGGACCTTTTCTTTCCCGAACTCTGCCATTCCTGTGGAGTTTGTGCCTATGTATGTCCTGAGGAGGGTGCCCTGATTGAGGTTCCTAAGA
>JALVRF010000036.1 GCA_027025175.1 Candidatus Aminicenantota bacterium
GTCCTTCCGAACTTTTTCTCTGAGAATTCTACCCCTCTTTTTTTCATCTCCATAGGTGAATTCTTCAAACATTGGATCCTCGTGACCTTCTATTTTTCTTGGGTCTACATATGGAATTAAATAACTCGTCATAATTTATCACCTCCTATTTTTTAGATTAAAACCTTTTTATTTATTTCCCCTACCCATTCCATTGACTTATTTCATCATCCCCTTATATATACCAAAAAAGGGGAGAAAAATCAAAGGTGATGGGGAGCACAGAATGGAAATAAATCTGGGCTTAGGAAGGTTGACTCAGGATAAGTCAGCCAGAAGGGTTTATCGTTGGCCCATCCTTCCATTCCCTAAAATTCCAGTTCGTAGAGTTCGTAGTGGGTGGGGGACATGCCCAGGGCCTCGTAAACCTCCATGGCCCGGGTGTTGCTCCTGTCCACATAAAGCCTGAGGCCGCAGGCTCCCTCCTCCTTAGCTCTTTCCAGGACAAAGGAGAAAAGCCTCCTGAAATGTCCTTTTCCCCTTTCGGCGGGCAGGGTATAAACGCTCTGAATCCACCAGAAAAAGCAGTTCCTCCAGTCGCTCCACTCCTTAGTTATCATCAACTGGCAGACCACCCGTCCCTTTTCCTCCACCACATAGTAAACCGCATCGGCCTTTCCCTCAAGAACGGCCCTCGCACCCTCAAGGGCTTTTTCCCTGTTCAACCTTTTCCCTTCGGTCTCAAGGGCCATGGCCATGTTGTTTTCGGCTATGGCCTCCAGGTCTTCGAGCACAGCCTTCCTTATCCTCACGGTGTTATTTTATCAGATAGTTCCTTGCAGTTATAATAATTCCTCAAGGAGGACAGAATGAAGAAGGCAGCACTTATTTTAGTTTTATTTTCCCTGGGACTCTGGGCAGGAACCCGGAGTTTTTCCTTAGAAAACTCCAGGGTTAAACTTGAGTTGGTTTTTGAAAACGGGCAACTCCTCAGGGAAACCCTCTGGGATAAAGCCAGCGGTTTCAGCATGTCCACCAGGGGAGGCTTTGCCATTGATGTTATGTGGACAGGATGGAGGGCGCCAGGGAAAGCCAACAATTCCGAAAATCTCGTTCTTTTTACTGACAGGGATTTTGTCCTGAAGGGAAGTGAAAGGCAGAATGAAGGGAACGCTGAAAAACTGATTTTGAGGTTCAGGGCCAGGGAGAGAAGAAACCCCATAAAACTCGTTCTGGAGTATTCCCTCGGAAAAGGGGAGTTTTTCGTCCGCCGCAGGCTCGGGGTTTACGATCCTAAGTTTGGACTTCACTTTCTCCGGCGGATTCTCGTTTACAGGGCGGAGTTAAATTCGCAGTTTTCCCCGGTGAAAAATGGGGGATACGGCCAGCCCGTGGCGGTCCGCTCCGCCAGGGCAGGAGCTTTCTGGGGACTGGAATATCCTGCGGGAGAAAACCACCTGAATGGAAAAAGCCTTATTCTTTACCACTTCGTTGGAGAAAAGATTACGGGAAATACTATATGGAGCGAGCCCGCTGTTTTCGGCATAACCCCTGACCAGAGGGTTAAATACTGGTTTTTCCGTTATCTTGACAGGATAAGGGTTGCTCCGCTTCGCCCCTATCTTCTTTACAATACATGGTATGACCTCAGGGCCCCAGTGATGGTTAAGTCGCCCCTGAATGTGCTAAACGAAAAGAATCTCAGGAGAATAATTGGCCTGTTTGAGAAGAACATGACCCGTCCCTACGGAATAACCCTGGACGCCTTCGTTATTGATGACGGATGGGACGATTACCGGAGCGACTGGAGGCTTTCCAGGGAGAGGTTTCCCCACGGACTTAAACCCATTGCAGACCTTCTTGCAAGGACGGGCACCAAACTTGGAATATGGTTCGGTCCCATAGGCGGTTATTCCCACAGGGAGTGGAGGGTTTCCTGGATGAAGGCCCACGGATACGAGGTAGTGGGGGACGAACTCTGCCTGGGAGGAAAGCATTACGGTGAACTTTTCAAGAAAAGGGTTCTGGAGTTCGTGGAGAAATACGGGGTAGGCTATTACAAATGGGACGGTTTTCAATTTTCCTGCAGCGAGCCTGACCACGGTCATCCGGTGGGGATTTATTCAAGGCAGGCCATTCTGGGAAGGCTCATAGAAATTGCCAGGGCGGTCAGCGCTAAGAACCCGGAGATTTTCCTCAACATAACCTCAGGCACATGGCTCAGTCCATGGTGGCTTCTCTATGCAAATACCATATGGATGCAGGGCTACGATTACGGATATTCAGGGGTGCCCTCTATAAGCAGGCGGGATAGGGCGATGACCTACAGGGATTATGTGCTTTACGATGATCTTAGGAGGCAGGATTTCTGGTTTCCTGTGGCAAATCTTATGACCCACGGCATAATTAAGGGCCACCTTCAGAGGCTGGGAGGTGAAAGCGAGCCCATAGACAAATTTGCCCACAACGCCGTGCTTTATTTTGCCCGGGGAATTTCCATGTATGAACTTTACATATCCCCGGACCTTCTCACAGGGCAGGAGTGGAGGGCCATCGCCGACTCGGTAAAGTGGGCGAAGGATAGATTTAAGGTTCTCACCAACTACACGGTAATGGTGGGAGGGGACCCGGGAAAGGGCCAGGCCTACGGATATGTCCACTTCAAGGGAAGGAGAGGGATCATAGCCCTCAGGAATCCTGTAATGGAACCGCAGAGGCTCAGGGTAAAACTTTCCCCTGCTCTTGGCCTTGCTAAGGGGGCAAAGGAACTGGTCCTGGAGAGGGTTTATCCACACCGGTGGGTTTCCCCGGTGCTTTACTCTGCCGGCGATGAGGTGGAATTTTCCCTGTCAGGCTACGAAACCGCAGTTTACGAAATTTACCCCCTGAGGGATGCTGGGATTCCCCTTGTGGCCGGGGCGGAGTTCTCTTTGAAGAAATTGGGAAAGAGCAAAGTTGAGGTGGAAATTTACGGAGGTAAAGCCAGGCCCGTGATTTTAAATCCCTGGGTTGTCTCTTCCGTTAAATACAGGGGGAAGAAGATCAAGATTTCTGAAATTCCCGCCCCTGAGGGAAAATCGGCGGAGGTCAGTTACCGCCTTCGCAAAGGAGAGAATTACAGGATTGAACTTCTGCTAGGGGATAGAACCTCTGGAGGGACCCTTGCGATACTGGTAAAGGGAAATGGAGCCTCCCTTCCTTCCCTTAGTTTTCTTCAGAATGGGAAGGAGGTAAAACCTGAGGTGGAACTTCAGAAAAACTCCTGGGCCTGGTATAAGCTTCCGCTGAAGAAGGCAAGGCACGAAATTGTGGTTAAAAAGGAAGGGGAAGGCGAGATGATTCCCTGGCTTATTTACCGGGAAAGACTTGCTCCTGTGCGGCTCATTATAAAAACCCGCCACCCTGTAAATCTCCGCCCCATGCCCCCTTCCCCCTATCCACCTGGAATATTCGTGAGAAAGGTGAGGTTATTGAAGAAGTAAAAATTAAAGCTTTATCCTAATCTTCCTAAAGTGGCTTTTTGAAGAATACTGAAAATATCCTCTCCTTCCATTAGTTTTTTAAGCAGACCTTGAAACATTTTACCCTTGGGATAATTAGTCTTCTCCTGAAACATTAGAAGTTTAGCGAGCAATAAAAGGAATTTGACATTATACTCACCGTAATTACTGAGTTCTTTGAAATTTTCTAAAGTTTCTTTATCGTAGTTTAACAATTCTGAAAGTTCAAGTTCATCTCTTTCTTTTTTCGTTATAGGATAAACTTCCCTTTCCCAAATATCCAATAGCTCTTTTAAAAATTTCTTCGTTAATTCTTCATTTTGAAACATTTTTATCAATATGTCCACCGTCCAATGAATATGTTTGGGGGTTCTGATATTGGACCATTTTTGAGATTTTAACTTTTGTCTGTACTTTATGAGGATGTCTGCAGGACTTTTCCTCCCTTTATAAATAGCTAAAATAAATTTATCGTTTAGTTTTATAACACTTAACGGCTCTATTTTTTCTCCCTGGCGTTTAAAGCTCATAAATTCTTTAAGTTTTTCCTGGGACATTTCCATCTCACCACCACTTTATGCTGAATTTGTGTTTTTTATACTCTTTTTCATTTTCAGGTTTTCTGAAAACGAAAATGTGTTCATGGGCGATTAAATAAAATTCGTATTCCCTCGCCCGCCATTTTTCCCTGGTCGTTTTCATATTCCACTGCAACTTTATTATGTCTTCTTTTAAGATAAAGCCCACTTCTAAAAAAGTTTGTAAAATACGGAATGAAATAGGAACAAAATGTTTATGTTTCCTGGTATCTCCGATGAGAATGGCACATATTTTGCCCGGTTTGAGCACTCTAAAGGACTCCTCCGCAACCTTTTTCATCTCCTTGAGATATTCTTCAAAGGGTAATTGAGATAAGTCATCACTGAGTTTTTTATTCTTTGTGTAAGAGATTATGTTTGCATAGGGCGGATGCGTTGCAATGAGATCAATAGTTTCGTTTTCAATCTTATCCAGATTTCTCGCGTCTCCCCAATATGTTTTAATTGTCGGTTCTGTGTATTCTTCTTTTAAAAGAGGAGCATATGAAAAATTTAACCTATCTCTTGTTAGCATTACTGCATCTGGATTGATGTCCACTCCTATGGCATTTCTTTCCAGTAATTTTGCTTCTACTAATGTGGTTCCACTTCCCATCATCTGATCAAGAACCCAGTCGCCTTTTTCTGTGTATTTTAAAATTAAATTTCTCGGAATATAAGGTGACCAGTTACCCCTGTAATTTCCCCTATGGGTGGCCCATTTCCCCCGATCAGGAAAACTCCAGACTGTTGTGCGTTCTGGCTCGTAATTTTCAGGCGGACCGTAGGAATTTATTTTCCAGTTTTTTTGAAGTTTTACCTTCGTGTTCTCCACGATAATGAAATCGTTTTCCTGGATGAATTTCTTATAGTCCTGTTCGGTTATTTCTTGCATTTTCATATATTTAATGTCCCCCGATTTTCTCTCTTTCTTTCCGTCCTGGCGTTTGTCCTTTATTAGCATCCTATTAATGATATTTGGAATCCATCCTAAAAGTCAAGCGAGAAATGGGGTAAATCATCCGGAATTTTTCGCGGGAAAGTTCCTCGTCCCTCCACTTGCGGTAATTCTCAAGGTTGTTTCCAAATCTTTCTTTTATGAAGGCTTTAAGGCTCAGGAGCCTGAGGATGAAGTCCTTAGAGAAGGAGGGGGGAAGGCCCAATTTCTGAGCTTTTCGCAGGAGTTCTGGAGGGGCTTCTTTAACCTGAAGGCCGTATCTTCTTGCCACCAAGCGGGATGCCACTATTTCCTTAACGACTTCCTGGAGCGGTGCCTTCTTATCCACCAGGCCCATTTCCCTTGCCCATTTGACCTCTAAAAGGCTTACAGAACCTAAAGAAGATGTGGCAACAATGAGCTCCTCTAAGGCAAAGACCAGCAAAGCTATTATTTTCATAAAATCTCTCCCAGGGAAATGAAGAATTTAAGGTTTCCCCCGTAGGATGGGTTGGGATTGTATCCTGCCTCAAGCCTTATGGGACCGAAGGGGGTAGCATACCTTATCCCTATTCCCACGGCGTTTTCCCATTTATTAATGGAAAGTTCGTGCATGTAGCGGGAGACTTCCCCTCCATCGTAGAAAATAACGAAGGAGAAATCCGAGAGAACCCTTATCCTGTATTCCACATTCACTATGGCAAGGCCCATACCTCCCAGGGGCATTCCCGTTTTTGGGCTTACAGGAGACAGCCTGTCTAGGCTTTCCCCTCTGAAACTCATGGGCCCCCCGGCAAAAAACCTTTCGTTAATAGGAAGATTCCCCTTGGCCAGGCCTAATTTGGCCCCTATCCCCAGGATCTGGCCTCCTATGGGTTTGAAAAATTGGAAGTGGAGGTAGGTCTTGGCCCCGTCCACCCTGGTTCCCAGAACGGCAAAGTATTTCTCAAAGGAGGAGGAAAAAAACCATCCCTTGGTGGGATTTATGGGGTCGTCCCTCTGGTCAGAGGCGTAAAAATAAGAAAGGGAGGTTATGTATGAGGGGAAAAACTCCCGGTCCACCTCGGACTGAGGAACCAGAAGTTCCGTGAGTTCCACCCGGCTTATTCTCAGGGATATCTGGTCCCAGCCCATCGGCCTTTCCCTGAAAAGGGATAGGTATAAACTGGAGGTTTTGTAACTGTAACTGGTCATGTTTCCCATTTCGTAAACTGCGGTGGAGCGGAAGTCCCACTGGCGGAAGAGCCTGGGGGTTTCGGAGGTAAGTCCAAATACCTTCTGGCTTCCTCCTAAAAGCACGCTGGCGTTCAGGAACATGGGGGCGAAGATGGAATTTCTGGTGGAAAACTCCAGGGAGAGCCTGGGCCCGCCCCTGGTCTCCCATCCTACACCGAAGGAGTAAACATAGGAGGGCAGTTGCTCAGCCCTCACTATTATGTCCATGTGGTCTTCGTCCCAGATGTTCTCCCTGATTTCGAGGAGGGTGAATACTCCCATGACCTCCAGTTTCAGTTTTCCCTCCTCCTCCGCTACTCCGTCCACGGGCTTTCCTGGGATAAAGGGCAGGTAATCTCTTATTAGTTTCCTTCCCCGCTGACTGGCAGAGCCTATGATTTTAAAAAGAGCAAGTTTCGGCTTTATCCCTTCCTTTATTTTGAACTTTAT
>JALVRF010000037.1 GCA_027025175.1 Candidatus Aminicenantota bacterium
GATGAAGGTGGTGCTCTTTACCCACCATCTTCCCCTGAGGAGAGCCCTGGATATGGTAAATCAGGAGAACCTTAAAGATTTTATAACCGACCTCCTTCCTTATCTGGAGAGATTCTTTCCCGGAGAGGAACTCATTTCCGCTTCGGTTAATCCCCACGCCGGGGAAGGGGGAAAAATGGGAAAGGAAGAAGAGGAAGTTATACGGCCGGTTTTAGAGGATTTCGCCATTGAGGGACCCTTTCCCTCGGATACCGTTTTTTTAAAGGCGGAAATAGAGGGAAAATGGGTTCTTTCCTTCTTCCACGACCAGGCACTTGGCCCTTTTAAACTGCTCCATTTTGAGGATGGGGCCGAGATTACCCTGGGCCTACCCTGGATAAGAACCTCCCCATGCCATGGGACAGGGTTTGACATAGCAGGAAAAGGAGAAGCCTCCGGAGGAAGCATGCTGGCGGCGATAAAACTGGCTCTTAGATTATCTAATCTCCTTTGAACCAGAGCCTTAGCCTGAAGGAAAACATTTCCTTTAATAATTTAATTATCACCCCTGGACCTGCCAGGGTGGATTTCCCCCTCAACCTCGGGAAGTAATCCGCAGCAAACTGGAGTATAGTAAAACCTCTTCTTCTGGCCTTTATAAGTAACTCAGCGTCAATGAATGAACCGGTGGATTCCAGTTTTATGTTCTCCAGAACCTTCCTTTTCATCATTTTACATGCGAAGTTCACATCCCTCACACTGAGGCCGAAAAGAACCCTGATCATGAAATTATATAGGGAGGAATAAAGCCTCCTCAAGAAACCCTCTGCAGTTCTGTCAAGTCTGTAGGCTATAACCAGGTCGCACTCGTAGGTCTGCATTATTTTCAAAGCATAAACTATTACTGAGGGAAGGCAGGGAAGGTCACAGTCGGTGTAAAAGACCACATCTCCCATGGCCTGTTCAAGTCCCCGGCGAAGCGTATATCCGAGTTTCATGTTCTTTTCGTTTCGGAAAAAACGAAGGGGAAATCTGGAGGAGAGGTCTTGAAGAATCTCCGGAGTCCTATCCGTGGAGGCATCGTCCACCACCACGAACTCGTGCTCTATACCCTGGCCTGAAAGTTCCCTGGAAATTACTGTTAATGTCCTCTCAAGATTTTCTTCCTCATTGTAGGCGGGAATTACCACCGATATCTTCATTGGCCCTCCCCGGAAATCTCATCCAGTTCCCGCAGCAGGGTATCCTTAGGGGAGAAGTAAAGGTGAAAATGAAGGGGGATTTTTTTCTCATCCGGAACCAATCTTGCCCACCCGGGGGAAGGGACTAATACTTTACCATCTTCAAAATTCAGGTTTCCGTAATCCATTTCAAGATGGCAGGGAAACTCCCTGCTCATAATATATACTCCCGGGAAGAGATAAAATCTCTTGCTCCTGGGTTTTCCCCTCTCAAATTCCGGATATATTCTCTGAGAAAGGGAAAGATATCCAGGGTCAAAGCCGGCTTTTCTGTACCGGGGTCGGAATTTTTCCGAAACCAGATTCGTCAGGAAGGCAACCTGGGGCTTTAATTCCTCCTTTAATTTCCTGGCTTCCCCCTCCATTCCCCTTTGACGGTAAAGGAGGTAGAGCATTCTTCTGGCTTCAAAGGAATAATACCTGTTCCTTTTCAGGGAATTCAGGAATTTTTCCGCCTCCCCGGGAAAATATTTCATAAGAACCTGGGCCAGGTTCACTGGTGAGGTGGTCATGAGGACTTCAAGATAGGCTCCCCTGGACTTTACCCACACCCTGCCGAAATCCGAATGAGGGACCTCGCAGCGGTAAAAAACCCTGCGGTTAAGGAACATTCTTTTCCCATCAATTCCCACCTGGTATTTCCCCTTCCGGGAAATCCTCCTTACCATAAGGCAAATTTCCCCCCTGCCCTGATAAAAGTAATATTTCTCAACACCACCCAGGGGAGGGAGTTTTTTCACCATGGCATCTCTTACATATGGAATTCCAGGAAAAAGCAGTCTCCCATACCCTGCGAGTTTGGGCAGGGCCGGAAAAATCATTACAGGCTCACCAGGCTTACGCCTTTTTCTGAGAAGGCTCATGGAAAAATCTATGGCATAGGGAATAGGAGGAGGCGGAAGGGAAAGGACCTCCCAGTAGTGAGGAAGGGCTTTAAAGAGGGGACCACACCACTTTAGAAATCGGCTTCCTGGAGAACAGAAGTATTTTTCATGGTATCCGTATATGAAAAAAAGGGGTTCCCCTATGTGTTTTGAAAACCTGGGGAAATTGGAATACCTGGTGGTAGGGAGCCAGTAAGCATGATAGGAAACCACAAGACGTGGGTTGGGAAGGCTATTCTGGATAAAATCGGTCATTATCTCCCGGTTTGACATCCTGTTTTCCAGCCAGTTTATGGCCCTGAAGGACTGGGAGGCCATGGGAATGGAAAGCAAAAATGCTGTTATAACCGCAAGAGCGGGTTTTCTAAGGGTTCTTGACAGGAAATATCCGGCGTAAAGGGAAATGTAGGGAAAAAGATAAACCAGATATCTTGGACCGTAAACCTTGGTGACGGCCAGCATCAAAAGATATACTGCGGGAAAGGAAAAAATAACCAGATTGAGTTTCCAGTCCTTTAAAAAGGCCATAATAAGCCCAACCACAAAAAGGAAGAAAACAACATACCCCGTGTATTTTAAAAGATCAGAAAAAACCTGTATGTAAGCCCTTTGGACCGGAACTATATAGCCCTTTTTGAAGTTCTGGGCACCGCTGAAGGTCTTAAGGACCTCCTGATAATCAAGTATGCAATACGGACATGTAATGGCAAAACTCACCAGGGCAATGGCTCCGGAAATAAACAGATTTCTTATTTTTCCCTTAAGATTTTCATCCCTTAAAACTACCGCAAAGAAAACCGGAAGAGCCCCTATGAAAAAATACTTTGAGGATACACAGAGTCCGGCGGCCACTGAGGCAAAAACAAGGAACCTGGTCTTTCCTTTCCTAAAAAATTCAACCGAGAGGTAAACGGTGAGGAAAAGAAGGAAATTGAGGAGGCTGTCGGGCTTGGCCAGCCTGGAATTCACCACATCAATAAGAGGGAAACTAAGGAAAATAGAAGCGAGTATCCCGGTTAAGGGGGAAAATTCCAGGGAGGAAAGTTTAAAAATCAGCAGGAAAATAAGCAGGGTAAAGAGAACCGAGAGACTTCTTCCGGTGGTATAAAGGACATCCCAGAATTTTCCGGAAAACAGAAAATCCAGACTGGAACGGGTAACCCCCAGAATTTTGAGGGTATAGTATGAGACCTTCTGAACGGCAAATTCAATGTAAAAATAAAGGGAGGGATAGGCATATTCCCTTAATTCCAGGGTATTTCTCTGCCACATGTATGCGGTATTCAGCCTGACATCCCCTTCGGAAGGAAGCCTCTTGTAATCGTAGGTAAAAAGCCCGATTACTCTCAAAAGACCAGCAAGGACCAGGATCAAAAGGAAAAACCTTAATGCCTTTTCCCTTGTCATGGGGGAAGTATATCAAAAACGGTGGTTCCCTAAAAAATTGAGGTTGACTTTAAATTAGTGTTTTTTCTAAACTTTCCCTATGAGAAAAGCAGTATATTTTCTTCTGTTGACCGCCACCCTATTTTCTGCAGGCCTTCTTGAAAGGGGGATAGCCTATTACCTGGAGGGAGACCTGAAAAATGCCGGCCTTCTCTGGGAAAAATACTTTTCTTCAAGACAGGACCCCATAGCCATAGGCTTCAAAAAACTGGCTCAGGGGGAATTCGTTGAGGCCTCGGTGGCTTTCAACTCCTACAGGAAGGAGAGTAGATACGCTTATTACGGGAAATATGAATGGTTAAAATACCTGGGACTTTCCCTGGCGGTTTCAGACATAGGGTATTTCCAGAGGGACTGGTTTGCAGCAAAGGCCAGGGAATTTGCCCCATCATCCCCTATAGTCACCTTTGTCCAGGGGGTCTTTGACCTGCAGATGGGCAGGCTGAAAAGGGCGGAAAAACGACTCCTTTCCTCTACGAAAAAATTAAAGGACGGGGTCTTTTCGTATTTCCTCGGGTTACTCTATATACAGAAGGGCGAACTGGAAAAGGCGGAAGAAATATTCAACACTTACAGATTCCCGGCTCTGGGTCTTGAACTTGCTAAGGCCTACAGGGAAAACGGCCAGGAAATCAAGGCGTGGGAAATACTTAAGTCGCTTCCCAGGAACAAAAAAGTAGTGGAAGCCATGGCAGACCTGGCTTTTTCTCTGGAAAGGGATTACATGGTAAAGGAGGTCCAGGGATATATTACAGATGAACAACTGCTGAAGGAAACCGAGGCCTATTTTCTGGTCAGAAAGGGAAAATGCGGAAAGGCGAAAAAAATTCTGAAAAAACTCTCTCTCTTCAGACCCACCGATTATCATATCTGGGACTGGCTGGCAAAATGCGAGAAGAAAAGGGAGAAAAGGTTAAAATACCTGTACCTTTCCTTTTTCAACGGCGGGGAAGTTCCCAATCTGTTCGGGGTAAAAAAGCACAGAGTTTTAAAAATAGACAAAGCAAAGTGGCTGGGCGAGGACAATCTGGTGCTCCTGGGAAGATTGTCCGGAAAGGATATTTACGGTCTTTATCTCTGGAATCCCGAGGCTGGGACCAAATTTCTCATTCCCCTGAGGGCTGAGGTGGAAGATTTCTTCCCCCAGAAGGACGGTCAGAGCCTGGTTATTTCCACCATAGACAGAGTTCGGGGAAAAAGGAGTTTTTATGTCTGGAAGGTCGGAGAAAGGAGGCCTAAAAAAACCGTGGTTCTCCGCCTTACTGGAGAGGGATTCGTAGGGGAAATTAGAGATGGTATTCTTCTCGTATATTCAAAAGACTTTCTCACCCTGCCCTTCCGTTCTCCCTTCAAAAAAATAGTTAACATCAGGAATTACTATCCTCTTTATTCCAGCAATTTTCCCTATTTCTTTGTCCAATACGATTTGAGAAGGAGGCGGGCAAGGAAAATCGGAAGTATAAGGAACCTGCCCTTCGTTCCAGAGTCCATTGACAGGTACCTTCTTCTGAAAAAAATCTACAGCGAAAGCCCGGGATTTCGCTCCATAATAGACTCCCATTCATCAGTAGCCAGCGAAACGGTAAAAATAGATTTTCTGGACTCGCAAAATGCCGTTGTGTACCGCCTTAACACCGGAAAGAGATTTCTCCTGGGTTACATAAAGGATGGAAACTGGCATTCCCTGAGAATAAGGGAAGGAAAGGAAGAATACGAATTTCTAACCTGGATTCCCGATCTCAACGGATTCGTTTGCAGAAACGAGGACGGAAGGGGTTATATATACTGGAAAAACCGCGGGAAGTTCAAGAAATTAGAGAAGAAAATGGGGGATGCTGTATATCTTGCCGGGAAAATTTACTTCATAGCCGGGGACGATGAGGGGAAAAAGAGGCTCTATCTTTACGACATAACTAAAGACGACACGGAAAAACTCACCGATTATCTCTGGACCAGGGCCGGAGAATTAAACGGTCATCTTATACTGAAGGACCCCACCACCACGGTTTACATGATGAAGCAAAGGGCAATATATCCGGTTTATGTGGAGGACAACAAGATAGTTATCTTCAACCGCTCCTATTCTAAGGCTTTTCTTTACCTGTCCCTCTTAAGGGATGTTTACATAGTGAATCTGAAATAGGCTCTTCTTTAATCAAAACAGGACTTGATTTCAAGTTAAGTAAATTTTAGTATTTACTCATGCGGCCCATTGCTCTTATAACTGATTTTGGAACAAAAGACCCGTATGTTGGTGCATTAAAAGGGGTGATTCTAAACATAAACCCCGAGGCAAAAATAGTGGATATTACCCACGAGATAATACCCTTCCATCCCATCTCAGCCGCCTACGTTCTTTTAGGTGTCATGAATTATTTTCCCAGGGGGACCATATTCCTTACAGTAGTTGACCCAGGGGTTGGAACGGACAGGAAGATTCTGCTGATTTCTTCGGAGGGAAAGTATTACATAGGACCGGACAACGGGGTATTTGCCCCTGTTTATCAGTATGCGGAGGAATACACGGTATACGAGGTCAAAGAACCCCATTTCTTCCTGCCAAATCCCAGTCTCACCTTTGAAGCCAGGGACAAAATGGCGCCTGTGGCAGCCTGGCTTTCCAGGGAAATACCGGTGGAGAGATTCGGGGAAAGGACGGAAAACTTCAGAAAATTCAAACTGCCCCAGCCCAGGATAGAGGGAAACACCATCAAGGGAATAGTAATCCACGTGGACCGCTTCGGCAACCTTGCTCTGAATATAAGAGAAGAAGACCTTAAAGGGAAAAAGATTCTTTTCGGGAGCATAAAGGGAGTTAAAATTTCAGGGATGGCCAGGACCTTCATGGACATCCCCCCCAATGAACTCTCCTTTATAGTAAACAGCATGGGATTTCTGGAAATAGGGGCTAAAATGGGCTCCGCCTCCCAGGTGCTTAAGGCTGGTATTGGGGAACCAGTGGAATTATTTCTCTCCTGATTTTTTTACCTTTATCCTGAACCTAAGTATAAGTTCCACCTCTTCGCCATCTTTCAGGTTTATCTGAAGCGGAATTTCCTTTACCACCTGCCTGATTTTTCCTTCAAGGTTTTTT
>JALVRF010000038.1 GCA_027025175.1 Candidatus Aminicenantota bacterium
GTGGGAACGAAGATAGCCGAGGGCAGGGTGAAGATGGGCCATAAGATGGTAGTGTGCAGGACAATGGCCTTTCTGGTAAAGGCGGGCTAATCTCATGGGGGAATTATAGCAGAAAAGGGTCTGTCCCCAAAAGTGGGGGAGAAAAAAAGCCCGCCCCGGATGGGGCGGGCGAAGTTTATATGCGGGGGATTAGAACTCGAACCTTATACCGAACTCGAAGACGGTGGGGTTGAGAATCCTCTGGACCTCCATATAAATAATATATGCTTTATTAAGGAAATTTAAGTAGTTGAATTAACTATAGTTATAATATTAAAATATATTGACATATTTATGTTATTATAATATGATTAGTATGAAAATTTTAAAGAGGAGGTGAGCTATGAAGGCTTCGAGGATTTTGATTTATTTGGCTATGGGGCTTCTCGTAGGTGTTTTATATGCAGGGGTAAATGGCAATACAGACATCTCGCATAGTTCTTGTAATCAAATTTCCTCTTATGCTTACTTTTCTCCTGAGCTCTCTCCTTTACTCTCGACCTTAACTTTGAATGCCACGGGTCAGATTTCATGCTGCATGTGCGATGCTATACTTCAAGACTGCTCTATTAATTGTGAGCTGGACAAAGATAGTTGTTTGAATAGATGTAACACTCTTCCTCCATCTCAAAGACCAACTTGTCAAAGAAACTGTCTAAATTGGTTTATTTCCTGTGAAAAAGGATGTCATAATCAGTGGAGATCTTGTAGAAGTAATTGCACTCCCTGTCCTAAATGAATTAAAAGCCCGCCCTTGAGGCGGGCTTTTATATTCATAGTCCCGAAAGCATTGATCGCGGAATGTATCTATAAACTATGTGAGAAAATCCGTTCTGGAAAAGCTACCCACGCCTTATGTTAATGAACCTTTGCCCGTTCCAAAATTTGGGGAGCAGGTTCTATTCTTCTGAATGATTCAAAAACTATCTGACTTGAGTGTGGGGTATGGTAATTACTAGTTTCTATTAGTAGTTTTTTAATAAAAATTCCATTTTTTCTTTATCAAGGGATGAAATTCTGTCTCCCATGATATGAATGTAAAGAGCTGCATATTTTTTGGCTTCTTTATATTTGCCTATTTTTGCGAGGTTAATAGCTAAGTTATATATCGCCATAGCATAGTTGGGATCAACTCGCAGGGCCTGCTTCCACCAATATATAGCCTTTTGCCTTTCACCAAGATACTCATAGCATCCTCCAAGTCCATTGTAAGCGGAAGCAAGTTGGGGATCTAAGGATATGGCTTTTTTATAGTATTTTATAGCGTCTTGGGGAATATTCATGGAAAGGAAAAGAGAACCTAAATTGTTGTAGACCAAAGCATAGTCCCCATCCAGTTTTAAGGCCTGTTTGTAAGCCTCTAAGGCTTTGTCGTATTCTCCTAATCGCCAATAGGCAACTCCCAAATAATTCCACGCTTCAGGATCGTAATCTATTATTTTAAGAGCTTTTTTTAAGGCCTTAATCCCCTCTTTGGGTTGCCCCAATTCTACTAAGGTTATTCCCAAACTGGAAAGCAAGGAATAGGATTCCCCGCATGCCTTTAACCCTTTTTTAAGGATATCCAAAGATTTGTTAAGTTTACCCTGATTTCTATAAAGATTGGCTAAAATTAAATAGGCCTGGGCGATTTCCTTTCGCTCCCTTATTACTTTAGTTAACTTATCTTCGGCTTCTTTAAACTTTCCTTCTGAGGCTAATTTCACCGCAGCTAAAAGCAAATTGTGATATTTTAACAGGTTCTTAAGATCGTCTTCTTTCCTAAATTGCTTTTTCCTCGGTAAATTTTTCCCTGCCAGATACCCTAAGCTCCTTAATTTTTCCTCAGTGCCTGGTTTAAACCTCCTTGTGCTGGCTTCTAATCGGTATTCCTTCATTATCCTTTCAAGCTTTCTTTTAAATCTGCTCCAGTCCATTTTCTTCGCTAAGTTTTCCTTCTCCCTGAGATCCCTTTTAAGGTCGTAGAGCTCCTTGATGGGGAGATCTATGAATTTGTATCCCTTCCATATTATTCCCCTCAAAGGAGCCCATCCCCGGCTGTAATAAGGGGAAAGTGATTCAAAGTATATAGGGCCTTCCTTGATTTTCCCGCCAAGTAGGGCTGGAAGAAGGGATATTCCCTGAAGTTGGCCTGGTTTTTTTATTCCTAGAATATCACAAACGGTGGGGGATATGTCTATGTGGGAAACAAACTGTGAATTTCTTCCGGGCTTAAACTTAAACGGAAGGGAGATGATAAGTGGAACATGGAGAGTAGAATTATATGCAAAATAACCATGAGTCTTTTCCCCATGCTCCCCTAAACTTTCCCCGTGATCTGCGGTTATTATAATAAGGGTTGTTTCTAAAAGGCCCTCCGCTTTCAAAAACTCAAAAAGCTTTCCCAGAGCAAAATCCACATAGGCAACCTCCCCAGAATATGGGTCATTTTTGTATTGGGAACTAAAAGGTTCTGGAGGAACGTAAGGTTGGTGGGGGTCAAAAACATGAACCCAGAGAAACCATTTACCCCTTTTAACTCTTTTCATCCAAGCAACGGCAAGGCCCACCACCTGTTCTGCTCTTCTTTCCGGGTAAAAGAAGGAGAAAGGATTTTTTGAAGCATATTTGTCATCGTAAATGTCAAATCCATGATTTAAACCGAACCTTGAATCCAGTGGAAAGGCTCCTACAAAGGCTCCTGTGCTATAGCCTTCTCCTTTTAGCACTTCTGCCAGGGTTTTTATTCTGGTAGAGAGAACGAACCCATTGTTGTCGTGAATTCCATGGTAGATTGGGAGTGTTCCTGTCAAAATAGAAGTATGAGAAGGAAGGGTCATGGGTACATGGGCAAATGCATGGGTAAAAACCACTCCTTTTGAAGCCAGGGCATCTATGTTAGGAGTCTTTGCGTGAGAAGGGTCATAACAGCTCAGATGATTCGCCCTGAGAGTATCAATGGTAATCAGGAGGACATTAAATTTCCTGGGCTTATATCTTCCACATGATGAGAGTATTGCTGCGAAAAAAAGGAAAAACAACGAGGTTAATATCTTCTTCATAAGTTAATTATACCCCCAGGAGGCTCTTTTATGCTGGAACTAATATCAGCCTTATCCTTTCTGAAATATAGAAAATAAAGACATTTCACACTTCCTGGGCAATTTTTAGGATGCGAATTGAAAAGCTCTTTTTAATTTTCGGAGAAAAAGAGGAATTAAATAAAAAGCCCCACCCCTATAGGGTGGGGCCGTGTATCAGAGGTTCAGCTTAGAACTCGTAGCGGAAGCCGATACGGAAGACCCTGGGGGACATGTTGGCAAGGTACTTGCCGTAGTTCTCGGAATTCACATCCCCAACTTCCGCCAGCTTTATGCAGTTATTGGTGATATTGAAGCCATCCAGGGAGAGATAGGCCCTTCCTGCTTTTCCTATGTTGATCTTCTTTTCAAGCCTGAGGTTGAGCATCCAGTAGGTTGGGAGTCTGTGAGAACCATAGGGTTTTACTAAAACAGTTGCGTAAGCATAGGAGTCATATTTGGCCCTATACGTTCTGGTCTCTCCACTGGCTACCTGAGGTGTGATATATCCCTCTCTGGCTATGAAAGTGAAGCTTATGTTGAAATCGTAGGGAAGCTGGTAAAGTCCACCCAGCTTAAACATCCAGCGGGCGTTCATATGAACGTTAACAGCACCGGAACCCCTGGCAATCTCTGCGGCAGGCTGATTGTCGTAAAGGTCACCATCCGGGGTTTCGTGGTTGGTGGGATCCTGATAGGAGGCTCTGGTGGGGAAGTGAACTCTCCAGTCCATAAGTGTGAGGGAGCCATTGAGCATCCATTTATTGGCGAGTCTCTTGTTGAATATTATCTCCAGACCTTTGTAGTCCTGATAATAATCGGGTCTATTGGTCAAGTAATCATACATATACCATGCACCGTCAGCTGTGACTATATCATAGTATGGCATTCCGTTTACATATTCAACGACCTGCCAATCTTCTGGCTGGGCGAACCTATAGTTTGCCAGGTCAGGAGTGATTAGCATCTTTCCCCAGGTGAAATTCCAGAGTTTTCTATAACTGAGATTAAGCCCTACTCCGAAGTTGGGAAGAAGCTCGTGCTCAATCCCAAAAAGGACTTCCAGAGTCTTGGGAGAAGTAAGATTAGGATCTATAACATCCTCAGGGCTCCAGTAATATTTCACAGAACCGTCCGGATTTTTAGGTCCATAAACTCCCCAGTCAGACACTATTTCACCGGGATCCACTATCTTGTCTCCATCGGCGTCAATCCAAAGCATATCCCTCTCAGGATAGTAATAGTCAATGGGGTCCATTATGTAGAGCTCTCCAGCGCTGTATTGGGAGCCATAAAGGGCCGCGCTCAACTTGACAACGGTCTTTCCGTCCCCGCTTATGTCATAGTTTATATTGAAACGGGGGGATATGAAGTTCCAAATGGGTCCATCGGATTTGGGAAATTCAGCTCCGGTAAACTGCTTGTCCGCAGGGAGCCAGTAGGCATTGGAGGGGGGAATGGTGAAGTTGTTCATCCAGCCCCACTGTTTGTCGTAGCGAACACCCAGGTTAATGGTAAGTCTCCCGTAGGTCATGGTGTCCTGAGCATAAGCTGCAAAGCGATTTATTGTGTAATCGATGAAGTCTGTAGGAAATAGTATAGCTATATAGAGATTGTCAGGATAAGAGTAACTATGATAGAAAAGAGTGTTTCCGCCGAAATAGAAGGTGGAGGTTATGTGGGAGGTCTTGTATTCAACACCGAACTTTATTTCGTGGTTTCCACCAGCAAGGTTCTCTATGAAGTAATCGCCAAGGAATTCTGCTGCATATTGGGGCCTTTCGGTGTAATAATAGTAACCGGAATTTTCCATTCTACTTACGCCGGAAGCTAAACGATAATAGAATACTGGATTTTCCTTACCTCCTATAGGATCAAGCTCAAAGCCGCCCCCCACATGGGAGAGTTTAATGGAACCGAAGAAATTGCCTATGGTGAATTCGTCCTGGAACTTGTAAACTGTGGTGGGACCTGTCTGGTTGAAGGTGGCTTCCCTGGCATCCACATATCCGCCAGTTCTCCTCCTTCCCTGTTTTTCCTTGTTGGACCAGATGTAGTAAAGTTCAATCCTGTGCTGGCCTATCTGCGCATTTAGCTTGGCATTTATGGTCTCCAGCCAGGTGTTGTCAGGATCTCCTGTTATGGCAAGTTGTCTTATATCCTGGACACCGTAGGAGCCCCAGAACCAGAGCTTATCTTTGATGAGAGGGCCTCCAAGATTGAATCCGTAGTCTGCTATCTTGTTGATCTTGTTCCCGGTGTTGTAGATTGTCTTGTCCGGAAGAGTTACTACCATGAAATTATCCTTGGAAATGGGAATCTCGGACTGGAAGTTTTTGTTGGTGAAGTATACCCTGGCTCCTCCAGAAATTCTGTTTCCACCTCTCCTGGTAACAAAATTGATTATTATTCCTCCGGTGGGAGCAGTGACATCGTTGGCGCCTAACTCAATCTGCATTTCCTCAAACATATCAAAATCGTAATACATCGGAGAGGCACCAACGGCTGCAGGGTCGGTTATATTAACACCGTCAATATTGAACTGGTTATCGTCGCTCATGGCGCCGCCTCTGGTGAAGTTGGACTGTTGTCCGGACTCAGAACCTCCAACATTGGCCCTATCCACCATGACACCAGGGGCGAGTTCTAAGATAACCCAGGGGTCCCTGGCAGTTGGAAGTTCCTGAAGGGCTTCCTTGGTAACATTAGCCGCAACGGTGGCTTTTCTGGTGTCCACTACGGGAGCGGCTGCGGTTACGGTAACCTCTTCCTTGATGGTTCCTTCCTCCATCTTTAGGACGATGTTCACATCAGCGCCAACTACCACCCTGATTCCCTTCCTTACCACGGTCTTGAATCCCTGGAGTTCTGCCTTGATGGCGTATGTTCCTGGGGGAAGGGAGAGAAACCTGAAGTTACCCTCAGCGGAGGATATGGTTGTAATAGGAGCGATTTTTTCTCCGGTGAGGGTAATAGCAACTCCAGGAAGGGGCTGTCCGCTGGTAGCGTCTACCACCTTCCCGTAGATATTTCCGGTCCTCACCTGACCCATGACCGGAAGGGCCACAAGGGTCAAAAGGGCGACCAGAATTACAAATTTTCGCATACACACCTCCTAAGAAGGTTTTTTAGTAAAAAAGCAAAAATTATGCCATACCGGAGGTTCCTGAAGTGTTGTTTTAAGCCTGTTTGTCCGCAATGTAAACCCCGTGGATTTTTAATGTTCAAAATTTTGAATCAAATCATTGAATTAATCCCGACCATGTTAAAATAAGGGCATGGATAAGACAGAAATGGAAATCCCATGGAAGGTTCTTCCCAGTTTAGCCCTGGGGGCAGATATGAAAAGGGGATTCGCCCTGGGAAGGGACAACGAAATTGTGCTTTTCTCCTCAAGGGCTCCCCTTTCCTCCTTGGAGGATGCTCAGCATTACAGGGAATTTATAATCCAGCAGATGAAGGAGAGGAATTTCGTCCCAGATAGGGTTATTGCGGACCTCCATCCCCTTTATTTTTCTTCCTCCATGGCGGAAAAATTTCC
>JALVRF010000039.1 GCA_027025175.1 Candidatus Aminicenantota bacterium
GGCTTCAGCAACCTCAGGAACCGTTTTTGGCCCTTCCTTCAAAACCTCCATTATCCTGTTCCTCATCACCATTTCTTCTCTTATAACTTCCCTTTTATCCCTCATTCTTCACCCCCGGCAAGAAGTTCTTCTATCATGGATTTTATGGTGGCGTCTTCATAACCCCTTACATCTATGGCATCCACAGGACACACAGGAACACAGCCACCACATCCTTTACACAGGGCTTCTATAACCTTAGCCACCTCCTTTCCTCCATGGCTAACCTTTTCAAAGGCATTATATGGACAGGCTTCAAGGCAAAGACCGCACCATTCGCATTTTTCCGGGTCCACCGTTGCCACCTGGGGCTCCAGTTCTGCAAATCCCTTAAGCACAAGGGTTGCCACCTTGGAGGCTGCGGCCAGGGAGGAAGCCACCGCCTCGTAGGAGTTTTTGGGCCCCTGGGCAGCTCCTGCTATGTAAACACCATCTATTACGGTTTCTACGGGCCTGAGTTTGGGGTGGATTTCGTTGTAGAAACCGTCCCTTCCCGTGGGAAGTTTGAGGACCTCTGTAAGGGCTTCGTTCTTTCTGGGAACCATCCCGGTAACGAGAACCACTAAGTCCGTATCAATTTCAACCTCCTCTCCTTCGGTGAGAAGGTCCTTCACCTTTACCCTCAAATGTCCATTGTTGGGACTCACCTGCGGTGGCTGGTCCTCGGACCATTTGAGGAAAACAGAGCCAAGTTTTGATGCATCCTCATAAAGAAGTTCGTTCTTTCCGTAGGTCCTTATGTCCCTGTAAAGGTGAAACTGGCGGATAGAGGGGGAGATTTTAGAGGCAAGAATAGCGCTGTGGAGGGTGGCATTGCAGCAATACCGGGAACAATAGGTATTCCCTTCCCTCTGACGGGAACCCACGCAGTATATGTAGGCCACGGTATTGACCTTCTTTCCGTTGAATTTGAGTTCACCCTTGGCCTCCTCCACCATTTTCTTAAACTGAGGGAGGGTTATCACCCCGGGAAGCCCGAACCCAAATTCTCCCTCGGATGGCCTGTATTCCTCAAAACCTGTGGTGATTATTATGGAGCCCACTTCCAGGTTTATAACTTCGCCCCTGGTCCTTATCTTAACCTGAAAATCCCCGAGAACTCCGCTCTTTTCTATAAGTTCGGCCTCGGTGAAAATGGTTATCCTTTCCCTTTTTTTTACCTCTTCCTCCAGGGTTTTTATTATCTCCCTTCCACTTCTGTTGTGGGGATACATGGATGAGAAGTTTCCAACCCACCCTCCTAATTCCTTTTCTTTCTCTATGAGAAACACATATATCCCCATGTCAGAGAGGGAAAGGGCAGCCCTCAGGCCGGAAATTCCCCCTCCCACAACTAGGGCTTTCTTTTTAGTCTCCACCCGGATGGGTTCCAAGGGCTTGGTGGCTCTGGCCTTGGCAACTCCGGCCTTAACAAGGCTTATGGCTTTTTCCGTGGCTCCTTCCACATCATCCGTATGGGCCCAGGAGTCCTGTTCCCTTATGTTTACCTGCACATACTGGTAGGGGTTAAGTCCTGCCCTCTGGGCCATGGAACGGAAGGTAAAGAGGTGAAGTTTTGGGGAGCATGAGGCTATTACTATGGCATCAAGTCCCTTCTCTTTTATATCATCCATCATCTCCTGCTGAGCCGCATCGGAGCATGCAAACATGGTGGTCTTGGCCACCACCACATCCTCTTCCTTTTCTATGGCCTGTCTAACTTTTTCTACATCCACATAATCGGAGATGTTTCCCCCGCAATGGCATATGTAAACTCCTATTTTTCTCTTACTCATTTTCCCCTCCTTCTGGATTCAATATAGGCTGCTACTTCAGCGGAGGCAGCCCCGGCGGTAAGTATGGAATCCGGGATATCCTTGGGACCTGCAGCAGTTCCAGCCACAAATACTCCTTCTATACTGGTTCTTGCGGGACTGAGGTCTTCCTCCACCTGTTTTATGTAGAAGAACTCATCCAGTTCAAGTTTTTCCTCCTTGAAGATCCTGGCTATCTCAGGATTGGGTAGAAGACCCACGGATAGGACAACAAGGTCGTGCTCCGCCACTTTCTTAACCCCTCCGTTTTCTATGTCCTCGTAA
>JALVRF010000040.1 GCA_027025175.1 Candidatus Aminicenantota bacterium
AATTTCCTCCCGGCTTAAGTTCAGGATTTTCCTGATCAGAAGTTCTGCTTCAAGATAGGGATTTTCCAGGAAGTTCTTCAACTCATCCCTTATGAAATAAAGGGCTTCGGAAATTTTCAAGCCAGATTCTTTTCCTTAAGTTTTTCTGCCTGGTGGTTGGCGATGAGCCTGTCTATTATGTCGTCAAGTTCCCCGTCAAGGACCGCTTCAAGGTTATGGACGGTGTAGTTGATGCGATGGTCCGAGACCCGGTTCTGGGGGAAATTATAGGTTCTTATCTTTTCGCTCCTTTCACCGCTCCCCACCTGAGCCCTGCGGCTCTGGCTTATGGCCTCCTGCTGTTTTTTCCTCTCAAGTTCGTAGAGCCGGGCCCTTAGAATTTTCATGGCCTTTTCCCTGTTGCGGTGCTGTGATTTTTCGTCCTGGCAGGAAACCACAATTCCTGTGGGGAGATGGGTTATCCTTATGGCCGTATAGTTCCTGTTTACATTTTGCCCACCGGGCCCCGATGCGCCAAAGGCCTCTATTCTGAGGTCCTTGGGATCTATTTTCACATCTATATCGTCTGCCTCGGGAAGAACCGCCACAGTGGCTGTTGAGGTATGAATCCTTCCACCGGCTTCCGTAACTGGCACCCTCTGCACCCGGTGTACCCCGCTTTCAAATTTAAATCGGCTATAGGCCCCCTTACCCTTGATGAGAACTACAACTTCTTTAAACCCGCCCAGGGAAGAGGGGTGGGAATCCAGGATTTCCGTCTTCCAGCCCTTTCTCTCTGCGTATCTGGTATACATCCTGAAAAGATCACCCACAAAAAGAGCGGCCTCCTCTCCCCCGGCCCCTGCTCTTATCTCAAGGATTACATTCCTTTCATCGTTAGGGTCCCTGGGGAGGAGAAGGATTTTAAGTTCATCCTCAATTTTCTGCAGGCTCAGATTAAGTTCCTTGAGTTCTTCCTCGGCAAGTTCCCTGAGTTCCTTATCCCCTTCTTTTAGGATTTCCTTAGCATCCCTTATCCTGCGGAGGACCTCCTTGTACTGACGAAACTTGGATACTATAGGCTCAAGTTCGGCCCTTTCCTTGGCCAGACTCCTGAACCGGGCAGGGTCCTTAATTATTTCCCTGGAGGCTAATTTTTTTTCTATCTCCTGGAATTTCCTTTCTATCCCTTCTAAGTGCTCAAACATCACCTTTTAACGTAGTCTTCACCGTATTTCCTGCGGAATTTTTCAACTCTTCCAGAGGAATCCACTATTTTCTGTTTTCCGGTAAAGAAGGGATGGCAGAGATTACAAATTTCCACATGAATTTCCTTTTTAGTGGATCTGGTAACGAAGGTATTCCCGCAGGCACAGGTGACCACGCATTCGTAATATTCAGGATGTATTCCTTTTTTCATGCTCTCCTCCTTTACTTTTACCGAAATATTATATCAGAACTTCAAAATCGGCCTTCCCCTTTTTCCACTAATTTCTTAAGTTTAGCCTTGAGTTCCTCTTCCCCTTTGCAATCCCTCAAAACAAGAAATATTATGTCCCAGGCCTCAAATTCAGCCCTGGATATTATTGGTGTGTTGGAGTAGAAGACCTCGGCGAGTTCAGGCAGGATCCGGGGGTCGTGTTCCACCTTCAGGACCAGAAGGCCGGTAGAGTTCTGCACCTTCAATTTATAGCAGGGAATTCCCTGAGAACTATAACATTCCCAGCCCATTCTCATCAGGTCTTCAATTTCCTCCTGAGGGGCGCTCACCCTATAGAAATCCTCCAGGCTAAAGTAAAAACTCCTGATAATCCTGTCCGGAATTTCTTTAAGAGTGGCGGAAATGTGGGAAAACTTGGTTTTCTCCATCTCCCTCATGCCCTTATCAAAATCCCTGAATCTGCCCATAACCTTTTCAAGACTATTCTTTAACCTTGAATAAATATCCTCTACTGAAGGGAAAAACTCCAGAGCAACCCTGATATCTATTACAGTGTGATACCAGTTTCCCATTTGCCTGGGAATCTTAGCGGCCCTTATTTCCACCCCCTTTATCTTCTGTAGTTCCTCTATTATCCGGTAGGTGACCTCCTCCCTGTGCACTATTATTAATTTAAAATGTATGGAGAATTCATCGGAGCCTACCACGGAGAAAAACACCTGGGGCAGGCCAGTATTCTGGGCTTCCCTTACCAGCACCGGTATTATTGCCCTGGCATAATGTTCAAACCCTCCAATCCTCTGTATTCTTCCCGCCCTTCGGGCCTGTTTTATGAGGAAGGGATTTGAAAGAAATTCCTCTATTTTCTTCTTGATTCCTGGCGGTAAAGGATTTGAATTTTCGTCCACCACCTCAAGGTGAACTACCGCCACCCCTTTTCTTTTGTACTCCTTATAAAACATTATTCTGTGCTCAGGATAAATATGCCAGATGATGCGTATGAGGTCTTCCATGGAGAGATTTTCAATCCTGTCAAAGGCAGTCAGGGCGGTAAAAATCCCCCTCCTCGTGGGCAGGTCCCTTATTCTAACCTGGGGTTTTTCCTCCTTAAGGACCTTTTCTACGAAGACCCTGTTGTCTATAACAAGCCGGGCAAGGTCTTCAATTCTCCTTTCCTCAAGATACTCCCTGGAACGGGCTGAAACGAATTTTACCGCTTCCTCCTCAATAATTTCCTTGAGGTAAGGGCCCTGGTAAAGTTTCTTTATGGCCTCCACAATCTTGCCGTAAATTTTGAGTTTCTTTATTTCCTCCGCTATAAGGGATTGTTTGGAAAGGGAGCCTGTTATCACATACTCAATGTTTCCCAGTATGTCCTCTTCGTCCTGACGGAGTTTTTCCATCTTATCTTCGGTTTCCACCCTTATGGCTATCAGAATTATCCCCAGATCCTGCCCCAGGTGCTCCATGGAAAAGGCTTTAATAAAATAGATATTCCATCCCTTTTCGTGGAACAATCCCATGGTGGTATCCGCCAGTCCTGGCCAGTCATGGGACAAAACCCCGTAAACCCTCAATTTGGGGTAATCCTCACCGAAATCCCTGGAAAGAAGTATTATGTTTTCCCTGTTGGTAGCCTCGTCCCAGGCCTTTAAAAGAGCCACCATGGCTTCCCTCTGTTCCTTTATAGGAAAGGCCTTCTGGGAAAGATTTATTTCCTGGACATATTTTTTCAGGTCCTCTTTGGAAACAGAAATTTCCCCTATCCTCTTTATCATGGGAAAATCTTAGAAAAAAACACAGGGATTTGCAAACCCCTTTCCCTTTTGATAAAACTTTTTTATGAATCGTGTTAAAAAAGTGCGGGAGAAGGTTGAAGAGTTTCTTGGCCAAACTTACCGCACCATAAAAGGACTTACTCCTCAACAGGTAGATTATCTTTCCCGTTCGTCGGGGAAAAGAATAAGGGCACTTCTGCTTTTTGCCCTGGGTAAGATTTTGAAATGTGAGGAAGACCCCCTTATAAAACTTGGGGCATCGGTAGAACTGATTCATTCAGCCTCCCTTTACCACGATGACATAATAGACGAAGCCGAGGAGAGGAGGGGCCTCAAAAGCGCCCACCTGGTTTTCGGGACTGACCAGGCGGTAATTCTCGGAGATCTTTTATACATTAAAGCAATTTCCATAGCCACGCAGTTCAACAATGTGAGGGTGATTGAGATTATGGCGGAGGAAGTTGAGGGTATGATAAGCGGTGAGATGGATGAAAGTCTCAACCTGTTCAGGGAAGACCTGAGCGAGGAGGATTATTTTAGAATAATAAACGGTAAAACAGCCAGGTTATTTTCCCTGAGCGCCTCCCTGCCTGCGATTTTGAAAGGAGACGAAAAGGCTGAAAAAAAATTCCGGGAGTTAGGGGAAAACTTCGGCATGGCTTTCCAGATTTTAGATGATGTGGCAGATATAGTTCTGGACAGGGAAAAATTGAAGAAACCCACCCTTTCTGACTTAAGGGAAGGTAAACTTTCCCTGCCATACATTTACTATCTTGAGCGAGGAGGCAGGTATTCCGGGGAAATCCTTGAATTCTTCCGAACGAAAAAGCCCATTGATTTTGAATTGATAAGGGAAGATGTTATAAAAAGCGGGGCAGTGGAAAGGGCCCTCTCTGTAATGGAGGAATACCTCAACAGAGCCAGGGAAATACTAAATTCCTTCCCTGCTTCCTTCTGGAGAAATGTAATAATCAAACATCTTGATCTTAGAGGCCTTTATGGAATTTGAACGGGAAATAAAATTAAGTGTGAAAGACCTGGGGGAAATTGAGAAAAAACTTCTGGAAATGGGAGCCAGATTTAAGGACCAGTGTTTTGAAAGGAATTACCTTTTTGACAGGGATGGGGAACTTTTCCAGCGGGGCGAAGCCCTGAGGCTGAGGGTTTGTAATGATAGGGCTGTTTTGACATATAAAGGAAAAACCTTAAAGGACCCCAACTTCAAGGTCAGGGAGGAAATTCAGACTGGCATCTCCTCCCCGGATGCCATGGCGAAGATTCTGGAAAAATTGGGTTTTAGGATTTCCTTTTATTACGAGAAGGAAAGAAAAAATTACCTGGTGGGTGATGCTCTCGTTTCCCTGGACAGAACTCCCCTGGGAAATTTTGTGGAGGTAGAAGGGGAAGTCGGGGAAATAGACAGAATCTGCAGGAGTCTGGGTTTCACGAGAAGTCAATACATCAAAAAGACCTATGTGGAAATGGCCTTAGAGAAAGGCCTTTCCAGCATGAAATTCTGATGTGGGGCCTTATTTTAGCAGCGGGACAGGGAAAAAGAATGCTCCCTCTCACCCAGGTAAGGGCAAAACCCTCCCTCCCCTTTAAGGGTGTTCCCATTGTAAAAAGGATAGTTTCTGACCTCACTTCCCATGTGGAAGCCCTGGGGGTAAACCTCCACCACCTGCCCTGGGAAGTGGTGAGGGCCCTTGAGGGTTTCTCCCTGGCCTTTTCGTTAGAAGAGAGGCTCCTGGGAACCTGCGGTGGGATAAGGAAGATGGTGGAGGTTTTCTCCATAAGGGAGGATATTCTGGTTCAAAACGGAGACAGCCTTTTCCTATCCTCCTACAGCGATTTTCTGGATACACACCACCAGGGGAAGGCGCCCATAACCCTGGCCCTCTGCCCTTACAGGGAAGGATATACCAGGGTTAGCATCAGAGAGAACAGGCTTGTTCTGGGCCAGGGGGAGCATTTTTATTGTGGGGCAATGATTATTTCCCGGAAAATTCTGGAGGAATTCCCACCGGAAGGAAACCTAGTTCTTGATTTTGCCGTTCGCCATCCTGTTCAGGGATTCAGGGCCGAAGCCCTGGAATTTACTGACCCCGCATCTTACCTGGCAGCCCACGGGAATGGGCTATGGTCCGAAGAAGGCGCTCAGGTCCATCCCCTGGCCCTGGTGGAAGACTCGGTAATAATGAGGGATGCGGTGGTGGAAAGAGGAGCAGCGGTTATAAATTCCATTGTCGTCAGGGGAAGGGTTCCTGCGGGAGAATTCATAGAAGGGGCGATTTTCATAGATGGAAGAATTTATCCGATTTCTGGAAAATAGGGGTTTTTCTTTAGAGAAAAAACTCAAGGGAGACGCATCGGAGAGAGAATTCTACAGACTCAGAAAGGGAGGGGGGAGTTTTGTGCTCATGAAATTTTCCGGCCAGGGGCTGGATTTACAACTGAGGGTTCATCGCTTCCTCTCCGCCATTCTTCCCCTTCCCAGAATTTACGATGTTTTCCCCTCATGGAGAGCCATCCTCATGGAAGATGCCGGAGACCTTTCCCTGGAGGAATTCCTGAAGAAGGGAGGAAAATGGGAGACCATCTACCGGAATCTTCTTTCCCTTATAAAGGCCCTTCAAACCTACGGGAGCGGGCTCCTTCCTGAGAACCATCCCGTAAAGACCAGAGCGCTTGACAGGAGAAGGTTTACCCGAGAATTGGAATTCACCTACCAGCATTTCATAAAGGGAATTTCCCCGGTTCCAGAAACTGCCTGGAAGGAAGCCTTCTCAGAACTCGTCTCTGAAATAGACTACGGAAAAATGGTCCCCAATCACAGGGACCTGCATTCAAGGAATATCTTTTTAAAGGATGGAAGAATCTTCATTCTTGATTACCAGGATTGCATGATGGGGCCGGTTCCCTATGATTATGTTTCTCTTTTGAGGGACAATTACATATATTTTTCCCCCTCTCAGAGGAGGGATTTTGAAAGGGGACTGATTTCAGAAAATTACATTCTGGTTTCCCTTCAAAGACACATGAAGGCCCTGGGGACCTTTGCCTATCAGATAAAAAGGGGGAAGAAATATTTTTCACGCTATATCCCCATTACCCTTAAATATCTTCAGGAGGAAATTCAGGTGAAGAATCTGGGGTTTAGATCACTTGTAGAAAGAGAAATCCTCCACAGGGTTTATGACTATTAAAGATGAATCAAGTTTACCGGTTTGGAATTCCGCATGGGCTATTTTTATGGGATTTCTGAAGTTGGTTTGGACCAATGGTTTAGCCCCTTCAAGAATTTGTCTGGCCCTCTTGGCCACCTTAAGTGTATAAAGATATCTGTTTTCCTTCAGTTTCATCCTGTCCCTCCACTGGATATTCTACCACAATAGACTATTATATATATTATAGTTAACAAACGGGAGGAAAATTGCAAATTCGCTACGAGGACCTTGAGGATCTTGTCTTAAAAAACCAACCGGAAGCGGATCTTAAACTAATAAGAAGGGCATGGCTTTTCGCAGCCAGGGCACATCAGGATCAGTGGAGGGCTTCCGGTGATCCTTACCTGACCCACCCCCTGGAGGTTGCTTATACCCTGGCCAAATGGGGTTCGGATTACATTACGGTAATTGCCGGCTTACTGCATGATGTGATAGAGGACGCCGGGGTGGAAAAAAGGGAACTGGAAGAACTCTTCGGAAAGGATGTGGCCTTCATAGTTGACGCCCTCACCAAACTGTCCAGGGTAAAAATTCCGGAATCGGAAGGTAAGGGCTTTTCCTCCTCGGAAAGGCAGGTTGCCTCCATTTTGAAACTTTTTCTCTCATCCATGGAGGAACCCAGGATATTAAAAGTAAAACTGGCGGACCGGCTCCATAACATGAAGACCCTCCAGTACCTGCCCCCCCATAAAAGAAAAAGAATTGCCGAGGAAACCCTCACCATATATGTGCCCATTGCCCACATGATGGGAATGGGAAAGGTGAAAGGAGACCTGGAGGACCTCAGTTTCAGATATCTTTATCCTGAGGAATATTCCAGGCTGGAGAAACTTGTCTCCTCAAGGATGGCTGAATTTCAGGGGAAATTGAGGAAAATGCAGGCCATGCTTGAAGGTGTGCTTAGACGGGAAGGAATCCCATTTAGAATTCAGTCCCGGGTCAAAAGACTTTACAGCATTTTCAGAAAAATGAGAAGGAAGGGGGTGGACCTTACCAGTATTGATGATTTACTTGCCCTGAGGGTTATCACGGACACTGTGGACCGTTGCTATCAGATCCTGGGTATAGTGCACAAAAACTGGACTCCTATACAGGCCAGGCTCAGGGACTGGATAGCAAGCCCCAAGCCCAACGGATATCGCTCACTTCATACCACAATAATCGTGGATGGGGATAAATTTGAGATTCAGATAAGAACCGAGGAAATGCATCGGGAGGCAGAACTGGGTTCCGCTTCCCACCTGACCTATAAGGAGGACAGAAGTTATATAAAGGAAGCCCTGGACTTCGTCAGGGAACTTCAGAGCGATTTGAGGGCCGGGGAACTCATGAAAAACATAGGAAGAAGCCTTGAGGTAAGGGAGGTAATTTATGTCCAGACCCCCAAGGGCCACACCATAGAACTGCCCGCAGGCTCCACCCCTCTTGATTTCGCCTATGCAATCCACACGGAAATAGGTAATCACGCTGTAGGAGCTAAAGTGGATGGAATGAGATACTCCCTTAAGAAACCCCTTCGCTCCGGACAGGTAGTGGAAATAATCACTGATCCCAAGGCCACCCCGTCCATGGACTGGCTTAACTTCGTAAAGACCCAGAGGGCAAGACAGAAAATAAAAACCTGGTTTAGAAAGAACGAAAAAAGCAAACTAATTCCCCAGGGAAGGAGGATGTGGGAGGAATTCCTTCAGAGAAACAGAAAAACCCTGGGGGAGGTGACAGAGGATGATCTGGAAAAAAGATTAAAACACCTTAACATAAAGGATCCTGATTACTTCTTCTACCTCCTCGGTAAGGAAGCCATAACCCTATCCTCCCGTCTCCTGAGAAGACTTTTCCCTGAAAAATTTAAGGAAGAGCGAAGAAAAAAGAAAAAACCCGGAAAAAAACCTTCAGTAATAGTGGACGGACTGCAGGACATAGAGGTAGAATTTGCCAAGTGTTGCAGGCCTATTAGGGGGGACGACATTTTCGCCTACGTTACTAAAAGAGGAATTAAAATACATTCCAGGGCCTGTCCCCTTTACCTTCAGGGCCTGCTGGATTCCTCCAGGATAAGGAGCGCCCGATGGGTAGAGGGGGAGGATGAGAAACAGAGCATATCCCTGGAGGTTCGGGTAATAGATCGTCCGGGAATATTAAAAGACATACTGGACCTTATATCCAGATATGGGATAAATGTAACGGGAATAGAAGGAAAGGCCGTTGGAGATGGAACCGGGATCATATACCTGAGCCTTGATATAAAGGATAGGAGCCAGTGGAACCAGGTAAACAGGGATATGAACACCCAGGATGAAATTTTAAGCATAAGAATTGTATAATTAAAGGGAGGTTGATCATGAAATGGATTTCATTAATCCTTACGGCAGGCCTCCTTCTGGGGCAATCCCCTCTTGTGGAACTATCCAAAAAGGAAAAACAGAGGAGAAAAAAGGAGAAGGCGGTAAAGGTCATAACCAATGAGGATCTGGGTAAAGCTCCATCTCCCAGCGTTAGTATTTCAGGGGCTCGTTACTCTCCTTCACCAGAGGAAGGAATTGGGAAGGCGGTAAAATCACCAAGAAAGAAAGACAGAAAATGGTGGGTCTCCAGGAAAAAGAAACTTGAGGAGAAAATAGCATCCCTGAAGAGGAAAATAGAGGAACTTCAGAAAAAGGTTAACACCCTCACCACCGGGTTCCTGATAGAGCAGAGACCCATTGCGCATCAGAGATTAAAGGATGAACTGGAAAAAACCAAGGGCGCTCTGGAAAGGGCAAAAAAGGACCTGGAGAAGGCCAGGAAGGAATTGGATAAACTTTACGAGGAGGCCAGGAAGGCCGGAATTCCCCCTGGCTGGTTGAGGTAGTTTTGCCTTAAAACCGCCGTTCTGTTAAAATCCCTCCAGGAGGTTTCAATGAAGAAAATTGTCATTCTGTTATTCGTGCTTGTATTAGTTGCCCCTGGTTTCGCGAAGGTCAAGAATCCTTGCACCGGGGTGACCTACGCTACCCTGCAAAAACATGTTCCCAAATTGCCCCAGGGAAAGATTCTGTCCAAAAAAGCGGTTTTTAACCTCTGTGAGGTTATAGTGGACCTGGGCGGAAAACCCTATCCCTTTTACGTGGGTAGGGGGTATGTGATAATAGGCAACCTCTTCTCCCTGGGAAATAGCATAACCAGCCAGAACTACCAGAAGGTTCAGGAAAAGGAAGCCACCCTTTTAAAATCCAAGTTCAAAAGCCTGAGGGCCAGGGCTGATAGTCTGACAGTTATGGTCTATAAACCCTCTTCCTCAGCCAGAAGGGTCCTTTATATGTTCACTGACCCTGTATGTCCCTATTGCGCCAGGGCCGAAAAAAGCATAAAGGAAATAGCCAAAAGATATAACGTAACACTTAAGGTTCTCTTCTATCCGGTCCACAGGCCCAAAGGTACGGACCTGGCTGCCGTGGCCATTTGCAAGGGCCTTAACCTGGATACCTATCTGGCCAAGGAATGGGAGAAAAAGGCGAATCCGGCCAAGGAAAAATGCGCCAAGGGAGAGGAGATACTCAAAAAGACCGATACCCTGGCCAGGGAACTGGGAATAAACGGCGTTCCCACATTTATCCTTGATAACGGAGAGAGGGTTGTGGGAGCGGATATGAGGGCCCTGGAAGGGATTTTATCTAAAGCCCTGAAGAAGTAGCCCTTTCCATAAGTTCCTTGGCGTTCTCCAGGGAGGAGGGAGAAACCTTCCCTGAAAGCATCCTCGCCAGTTCTCTTAATCTTTCTTCATTGGATAGTTCCCTGACCCTGGTATAGGTTCTTCCTCCCCGGACCTCCTTCTCCACCAGAAAATGCTGTTCCGCAAAGGCGGCCACCTGAGGCAGGTGGGTAACCACGATAATCTGATTGGTTCTTGCTAACTCCCTCAGCATTTTACCCAGTTCAAAAGAGGTTCTACCACCAATGCCTGTGTCTATCTCGTCAAAAACAAAGGTTTTTCCCCTCTCTGCAAAAAGGCTCTTCAGGGCAAGCATTATCCTGGACAACTCCCCTCCTGAGGCTATTTTCCTGAGAGGTTTGAGTTCCTCTCCGGGGTTGGCGGAGAAATAGAATTCTCCCTCTTCAAGACCATGGATATATGGCGAAACTTCCCTTAGCCTCAATTCCATCCTCGCCTTTTCCAGGGCAAGTTTTCTAAGCCGGAAAATCAACTCCTTCTCCATCTTTTCCTTTCCCTTTTTCCTTTTTTCGGAAAGTTGCTTAGCCAGTTCTAAGAATTTTTCCCTTGACCTTTTCTCCTGCTCCCTGAGTTCTTCAAGGTTAAAACTTTTCTCTAAGAGGGCGAGTTTTTCCTCTGCCTTTTTCCTGTAGGAAATAACTTCCTCCAGGGTGGGACCGTATTTTCTCTTGAGCCTCTCAAGAAATGCCAGCCTCTCTTCTACTTCCTCAAGACTTATGTCCTCTTCCTCTATGTAGGCGAGTTTTTCAGTAACCAGCCGCGCCAGGTCCGAAAGAGCGGAGAGGAAGTTCTGAACGTCCTCCAGATGGGGATTAAACTCCGGGAAAGCCTGTCCGAGATCTTCCAGGGCCTTTTTAACCTCCCAGAGCCTCTCGTAAAGCCCTCCTTCCCCTTCCATTTCCCCATTTACCCTCAAAAGGGCCTCCTTCAACTTTTCCTTCCCAAGGAGAAATTCCCTCTTTTTTTCCAGTTCAAGGTCCTCTCCGGGCTTTATGTTGGCCCTTTCTATCTCCTGAATCTGGAACCTGAGAAGTTCCCTTTCCCTCTCCACCTCTTCCTTCCTCTCCTCCGCTTCCTTCAACTTCCTGAGGCTATTCTGAAATTCCTCCCAGGCCCCCAATACCTTCTCCCTGAGACCCAGGGCTCCGATGTAGGAATCCAGAAACTCAAGGTGCCTTTCCGGCTCTAAAAGAAAATAATGGTCCCTCTGGCCGAAAATGTCTATGTAACGGGAGGCCTCCCGGGACAATTTTCTCAGGGGAACCATCTGCCCGTCCAGGAGGGCTCTGGAGCGTTTTTTCCCTATTTCAAGGGTAAAAATCCTCCCCTCGGCCATTACCTCTATTCTCGCCTTTTCCTTCCCGGTCCTTATGGCATCCGGGTCAGGTCTTCCCCCCACCAGGGCCTTCAGACTACCCACTATGATGGACTTCCCAGCCCCGGTTTCTCCGGTGAGAACCACGAAACCTTCCCCCAATTCCAGTTCCGCTTCCTCCACCACCGCCAGATTTTTTATTCTCAGGAACTCAATCATTGATTAAATTATATAGGATTTCTCCTGAAAATTCCCCTGACCAGAAGGAAAGCAAAAAGGAAAAGGGAAAAGGCGGGATAAAATATCCTCTGGTATTTACCGGTAATAGTATAAAAACTGAGATTCTTCCTGGGGGAAATGCTCCCCTTTATAAACTCGGTCCTGTATATTTGAGACCGTTGAAGAATTCTTCCGTAGGGGTCCACAACGGCGCTTATCCCGGAGGAGGCGCCCCTGATTAAGTATCTTCTGTTTTCCACTGCCCTCAACCTTGCCTGATAAAAATGCTGCCACGGTGCAGAGGTCTTTCCGTACCAGGCATCGTTGGTTACATTGACGAGAAATTCTGCTCCCTTTTCAACCATTTCCCTCACAAGTTCCGGAAAAATGGCCTCGTAGCAAACCGGAGAGGCGAATTTTTCCCCCTGAAAACGGAGGAGAGAAATCCCTCTTCCCCGGGAAAAATCCCCTATCTCCATGGCTATCCTGGGAATAATCCTTCTGAGAAAAGGTAATGGATTGTATTCCCCGAAAGGAACCAGGTGGATTTTATCGTATCTCCACATCCTTCCATCCGGAGATATGGAAAAAACCGAATTGTAGAACCTCCCCTTTTCCACCCATGTGGCTGAGAAAACCAGCCATGTTCCCCAGCGGGAGGAAAGGCCCTTCACATAATCCTGCCAGTAGGTCTCGGATAAGTGAATAAAGGGAATGGTGGTTTCGGGAAAAACCAGAAGGTCAACCCCTTCTTCCACTGCTTTATTTCCGAGGTTCTCGTATTGGGAAAGCACTTCCCTTGCCTTTGCCGGAGTAATAGGGGGAGAAAAATCCCACCGGTTTTGGAGCACCGCCACCTTTATGGTTCCCCTGACATAGGGCCCTATCATAAGGAAACCTCCCAGGTGAAAAAGAAGGAGCAGAAAAAGTGCCAGCAGGAGCCTTTTCCTCTGAAGGAGCAGGGCAAACCCCACCATTAAAAAACTGAGAAAATATACACCCCCTAAGGAAGCCCACTGGAGAAAGGGCAAATCCGCCGAAACGGTATAACCCAGGCTTCCCCAGGGAAACCCGGTGAATAATGCCTCCCTCAAAATTTCAAGCCCCACCCAGAGGAAGGGAGAAAAATAAATCCGTTTCCCCTTTAAAAATTTCAAGGACCAGGAAAAAAGGCCGAAATAGAGGGCAAGATAGGCAGCAAGGGCGAACAGGGCAATCGAGCCGAGAAAATAGGAAATTCCCCCATACTTCTTCAGGGTGGGGACTATCCAGTACAGGGAGGGGAGGAAGAAGGAAATTCCCCCCACAAATCCCACGATGAAATTCCTTTTCCCTGCCATGACCGAAAAGAGCAGGGAATATGAAAGAAAGGCAAGGAGAGAAAATTGCCATGTAAAAAAGGAAAAGGAAAGGGACAGGGCAGCGCCGGCAAAAATGGCCAGAAAATAGGAAAGCATAGGGGAATTTTATCCTCTTATTCATTTCTGGTAAACTTTCCGGGATGAAGGGGAAAAACTTCAGGATTTTACTCTATTCAGCCGTGGTATGGCTGGTTTTCTATTACCTCTTTCCTCTGCCACTTTTCCCTGATAATTCATATTTGCTGAGAGTCTTTGCAGGGCAGATTTACTCCAAGATAATTTTTCTGGTTTTTCTCGTGGGGATTTTTCATCTGTGGTTAACATACAGGGAATTCCATGAGCTGTTTCGCACAGGAGAACTGGTCAACTGCTTAAAAATTGAATGTTTAAAGGATAAAAAACTCAGGGGAATGTTAAACTCCCTTATTTCCCCCTTCCTGCACTTTGCAGAAAGGGCAAAGGACCGGGGAGAACTGGTGGCCATGACCTCATCCTTCTTTAATTCCTTCAGAAATTGGGCAGAGGACCGCTTCGTCCTGACCAGGGTGGTTATATGGTCTTTACCCCTTATGGGTTTCATAGGGACAGTGGTGGGAGTAACCATGGCCATTGCAGGGTTCCGCGTTGGGGAGGGAAGTTCGTCCTTCGTTCGTTCCTTTTCAAAGGTAAGCCAGGGGCTTTACACGGCCTTTGATACCACATTTCTTGGATTGGTTCTCGTGCTTATACTTATGTTCCTTTATTCCTTAGCGTGGAAAAAGGTGAATTCCTCCATAACCCTGCTTCAGGGATTTCTAATGGAGAAGATAATTCCCTCAGTGGAATTTCCCGAGGAAAAACCCGTGACTCTGAGTCTTAACCTCTCCGAACTTGAGGAGAGAATGGAAAGGATAATATCAAGGATGGAGGAAGGGGCAAAAATCCTGGCAACCATATCCAGGGCCCTTCTCCTTTCCTTGGGGGAGAAGGAGAAGGAAAATCTCCTAAATGAACTGGAAAAACGGGAATTTTAACCTGGTATCCATAGTGGACCTGATGTTCTCCTTCACGGGAATCCTCCTGTTTCTCATATGGGGTTTTGCTTCCATGCCCAAGGAGAAAAGATATCAGGAAGCCAAGAGGCTCCTTCGGGAATACTATAGTTTTGTGGTAAAAAAGGGGAAGATAACCACCATAAAAGCCAAAAGGGACTTCATTTTCAATCTTAAGCCCATGGTCTTTATAGTGGACTCTTCGGAAAGAGTCAAGTATTTATCCCCCCAGGGTCATCCTTCTCTTATCACAAGGCAGGAGGTAAAAAGGAAAATACGGGAATGCATAAAGATAAACCAGAAAGACCTTCCCAAAAAGAACCTTTGCGGGGTGGTCTTTATGGTACCTCCCCAGGGTTTTGCCTGGGTAAAGTCCTTTGAAAAAGAAGTATGGCAACTTCTGAAAAATTCAAATAGTTTTCTTCCCCTGAGTTATATTCCCATGGAAGAAAAGGTTTACCGCAAGGTCTCCGTGCTATGGACAGAATAGAGCCGGATTTCACCCCCTTCGCAGACCTATCCGTCACCATGGTGGGGGTATTCTTCGTTCTCCTTTCCCTTCTGGTGATGGTCTCATGGCACGAGAAGAGAACGGTAAAGGCAATAAAAACGGAATACCTGCCAATTTACATAGGCAAAAGGGATGTTCAGAAAAGAATAACCGTTTTCGTAACCGGAAAGGGGGCAGAATTTCTAAGGGAGAGGGACCTGGAGAAACTTCTTAAAGGGATTCCCATTTCCCTGACCAATATTGACATAGAACCGGTAAGGGAAGGAACCCGGGGGGATGTTTTTTGCGTGGGTTTCGTTCCCGGGGAACATAAGAATCTGAAACCCACACTAAAGGAACCCCGTTTTTTAATTTCCCGGATAAAAAAACTCTGGGACATAAGGGAACCTTCCAGATGGGGGATGTTCATAATAATTCTGGACAGTGAAGGCGTGAATCTGGCCTCTTCCATAATGAAAGAGGCCCTCCAGGAAAACTTCGTGGTATCCGTTTCTTTCATTCATAAAGGCTGGTATTTCGTCTACGGATGTTCGGTGGCAGGGACTATCCCGGTGGTTAACTTCTGAGCCATGGACAGGGAAAGGAGAATTCTCATTTACCTCAAAAGAAGGGAAATCTATCTTCTGGAAAAACTCCTGGAATTCATAAAGAGGGGAGAATTCCCTGACTCCCTTCTGGGAGAGATGGAGGAGGAAAGGAGAAAGAGGGCCCGTAAGGAAATGGCAAAACGCATAGGAAGGGACTCACTGTTTCCAGGTTTCCTGGTGCTTTTTTCCCTGCTCATACTCATGGGCCTTTTTTCCCTGAAAAAACCAGTTTCCCCCCCTTCCTTTAAAGGGGGAGCTTTCATAGTGGGGAAACCCGAAAAACTCCTGGTTTCCTATTATTTTGACTCAGGGTATCTGGAACTGGTGGGTTACGATTGGAGCCAGGAAGGCCTTTCCATGGAAGAAAGGGCTGAGCTTCAGGATATTCAACTTTACTACAGTCTCGGTGGGCTCAACATCAAAAAAGGGGAAAAAATTCTCAGGGAACTCCTGGCAAGAACCGGCAATCCCAAAGTAAAAAGCAGAATACTTCTGGCCCTGGCCAGCCTGAAGGAAAGGGAGGGAGACAGAAAAAGGGCCCTTATTTACGCCCGAACTTCCCTTTCCCTGGCATCCCCCTACCCTCCCCTTACCTTTGACCCCCTTTCTTATGTTTTAAAACTCCTCTGGGAGGAAAACAGATTCGCCCAGATGGGAAAATACATTCCCCGTTCCCTTGAGTTACTCAATTACGACTTTTACTATCCGCTTTTTAAATATACCTCCTTCTACATTCTATGGAAGGAAAGGGAAGAAAATCTAAGGACCAGATGGGTTTTTGAGATCCTGTCCTCCCTGGCCCAGAATTTCCCATCCAACCTGAAACTGGCTAACGACTTTGCCACCACCTTTAAGAAATGCTCTGCTCCCCTATGTTACTTAGCCCTGGGTATTACCTATCGTTCCCTGGGATTCAGGGAATATTACACCAGATTTCTGAACAGGTTTCTTTCAATGGCCAGAAGAAATCCGGCTAAATACTCAGGGTTTATCATCCTGGCCAAGAGGTTAAAAAATGCTCCTTAGAATCGCCCTGGCCCTGGGAATAGGTTATTTCCTGGTTAAGTATTTGGCCGTTCTCCTCATAAGAGAGAGGATAGAAAGGCCTGAGCGATTGAGCCTGATATTCAACATTATCACCCTGTTTTTCGTGTTTTCAATCTATTATTCGGTGATTTATTCCTTCACAGGAAAATTCCATCTGGCCTCCAGCCTGGTTTCCCTGATAGTTTTCACCTCCCTGGTGGTTCTCCTTGAGCCTGAGGCACCCATGAGGTTATGGCCACAGGCATACCTTCTCACCCTTTTATCCCTGCCCTTCCTGCTCAAATTCGTTCTCGTAAGGGAACCCTTCGTTTTCAGGTTCGTGCAGGTGGGGTTGAGGGAGGAGGGGTTCAAGTTTGTCAACATATTCATATTGTTTCTGCTGGGAAAGATCAGAAACAGGAAGGATTCCATAGTGGCAGGGGCTTCGGTTGGTGCTATTTTCGGTTCCCTGGAAAATTATCTTTACGGGACAAGATTCGGCTTTTCCACCTTCGCCCTGAGGAATCTCCTCCCCATACACCTGAGCCTTGGTGCCCTCATGGCCCTCTTTTTCTATCAGACCGTCCGGTGCAGGCCCAGGTTTTTATGGTTCACGGCCACTGTGATAATTCCCCCTTTCCTGCACTGGGCCTACGATTTCTCCCTCCAGACCTCCCGGACAATACTGCCCTATTTTCTTTTTAATTTACTTCTTTATATTCTCGTTTATCTTGTGGCCCGGGATGGAAAATAAGGGAATAGCGGAACTTTTCTCCTCCATCGCCCAGAGATACAACCTGCTAAACCACATTCTAAGCCTGGGCCTTGATTTCCACTGGAGGGCAAAAACCATAAAGGAAATAAGCCCTGAAAAGCACGAGAAAATACTGGACATTTGCGCTGGCACCGGAGACCTTTCTGCCCTGGCTCTCAAATATGGAGCAAAACCCCTGGCCCTGGATTTGAGTTATTCCATGCTGAAAATCGCAAGAAAAAGGCTCAAGAACCTTCCAGTTGTATTGGGAAATGCCCTCCGCCTTCCCTTCAGGGAGAGAAGTTTTGACGCAGCGGTAATGGGGTTTGGGCTTAGAAACCTGAAGGACCCTGCCTCAGGAATCAGGGAAGCCTACAGGGTGCTCAGGCCAGGTGGAAGACTGGCCATACTCGAATTTTCCCCGGAACCCTCCTGGTTTCTCCGTCCCTTTTACATGCTATACCTCAAAAAATTGGTTCCCCTTCTCGGAGGGCTTATAACCGGAAAAAGGGAAGCCTATCTTCATCTGTCCCACTCCATTGAGAGTTTCCTGAAACCGAGGGAAGTAATTGAACTTATGGAAAGAACAGGTTTTTCGGTAAACTATTTTAAACTCACCATGGGAACAGTGGTTCTTTACATCGGGAAAAAGGAGGAACAATGAAATTCGGTTTAATAATTACCGAAAGGGGAAAAAGGCCGGTATTCCCCTGGAAGGATAAACTGGTGGATGTCCTGGATTTTGCGGAAAGACAGGGAATTTCCGTCCCCGCAGCAGATGCTGAAAAGTTCATAAAAACCGAGGGAACCGTTCCCTTCCTCCGCCGCCTATGGGATATTCTGGAGGAGCCTGATGAAGACCTTCTCTATGAAAAGGAAAAAGTTAAATTTCTCCCCCCAGTGCCCTCCCCGGAGAAAATTATCTGTCTCGGGAGAAATTACATAGACCACTGCCAGGAACAGGGAAAGGAGCCTCCGGAAAACCCGGTTATTTTCGCTAAATACAGGAACGCTCTAATAGGCCACAGGGGAAAGATAATACTTCCCAGGAGTTCCAGGATGGTGGATTACGAGGCGGAACTGGTGGTGGTTATAGGAAAGGGAGGGAAGGGAATTGAGCCCGCTGAAGCCTACAAGCACATTTTAGGCTACGCCGTGGGCAACGATGTAAGCGCCAGGGACTGTCAGTTCGGAGACGGACAATGGGTAAGGGGTAAAACCTTTGACACCTTTCTCCCCCTGGGCCCCTTTATAACCACCGCGGACGAAGTGGAAGACCCCCATTCCCTTCACATAAAACTGGACTTAAACGGAGAGACCATGCAGGATTCTTCTACTTCAAAAATGGTATTCTCCGTAAATTACATTATTTCTTACATTTCCAGGGACATAACCCTTTCCCCGGGAGACATAATCTGCACAGGAACCCCCGCAGGGGTGGGATTTTTCAGAAAACCCCAGGTTTTCCTCAAGGAAGGCGACCAGATAAGAATAGAAATTGAAAGGGTTGGAGTTCTGGAAAACTCCGTGGCCTCACCAGAGGTTTCTTCTGTATAGTTTATCGGCGGTTTCTTTCCTCACCACATTGACCAGGAATAGAAGGGCCACAAGATTGGGAAGGGCCATAAGGGCATTGGCAGAGTCACCTGTATACCAGATT
>JALVRF010000041.1 GCA_027025175.1 Candidatus Aminicenantota bacterium
CCCACCTACTGGGCGAGGCCTTCTGCCGAGGGATGGAAACCCGGAGATGCTGTATATGACCATCCCACCCCCTTAGACCAGGAGGGAACCTTAGCCAGGGCCATAAAGAGTATAGAAATACTCAAGGACCTGGATTTTACCTTAGTTATTATCGCTGCTGCCACCTCCCCGGAAATAGAGGAGAAGGTGGAGGAAAAGGTGAAGGAAATTGTGAGCCACTCCAAACCTCCTGTTCCAACCTTAGTTTTCTCCCATTCCGATCTTCGCAGGTTTGAGGATAGGATTTCTCTTCCCACTGAGCTCCTCTCCCTCAGGGGATATTCCCCCATAAGGAATATGTGCCTATGGGTTCCTCACCTTCTTGGAGCGGATGTGGTTATTTTAATTGACGACGACGAGGTCTTTGAGGACCCGCACTTCATGGAAAAGGCCGTTGAATTTCTGGGTGAGGAGGTTGAGGGAAAAAGGGTTTTAGCCAAGGCCGGTTATTACATACAGCCCTACGGGGGTTATCTTTTGAAAAAGGAGTTTGAACCCTGGATGGGAGTATGGGACAACCTCCAGCAGATGAACCGGGCTTTTGAAGTTTATATTGGTTCAGGGCCAAGAATAAAAAGAACCCCCTTCGTTTTCGGAGGAAATGCGGTCCTTCACAGTGAGGTTTTCACGAAAATACCCTTTGACCCATCCATAACCAGGGGTGAGGATATAGATTACCTTATGAACGCCGAAATAGCTGGGTATAGCTTTTTCCTTGATAGGCAGCTCAGCATAAGGCATCTTCCTCCCCCGAAACCCCATCCTCTGTGGATGAGAATGAGGGAGGACATAATCAGGTTCCTTTACGAAAGGGAAAAAATAAACCAGGCAGGGCTTAAGGCAGAGGACTATGACCCCTATCCAGGAGCCTTCCTCAGGGAGGACCTTGAGGACAAGGTCAGAGAGGCCTCACAGCTTCTTGCCCTGCAATATTTGACCCAGGGTAAGGCGGAGGATGCCCG
The DNA here is from genome assembly GCA_027025175.1 of Candidatus Aminicenantota bacterium. Classification (GTDB taxonomy): domain Bacteria; phylum Acidobacteriota; class Aminicenantia; order S016-38; family S016-38; genus JALSNJ01. The sequence goes on from JALVRF010000041.1 coordinate 1,002, forward strand.
GCAAACCCTGGAGAATGTTTCCATTGCATATCAAAATCCGTTCAGGGGCAGGCCTGTGCTTGGGGATTACCTGAACTTAAGGGAAAAATGGGAGAAAATGATGGCGGAGGTGGAGGAAAGGAGGGAGGAGCTTAAGGAGCTTCTGCCCCCTGCGCTTCCCTGATATAATTTAGCTTCAAAGGAGGAAAAATGGCTAAGGAGAAACTCAAGGCAAGAATCATGGACCAGAGAGCCATGAGGAGGGTGATAAACCGTCTGGCCACTGAAATCCTTGAGAGAAACAGGGATATTGACAATCTGGCCCTCGTGGGCATAAGAACCAGGGGAGTTTATCTTGCCCGAAGACTCCAGGAGGCCATAAAAAAACTGGAGGGGGTGGAAATACCCCTGGGAATTCTTGACATAACCCTTTACAGGGACGACATACCGAAAAAGGGAATTGCCCCTGAGGTTAAGGGAACGGAGATAGATTTTCCTGTGGACGGAAAGGACATAGTCTTAGTGGACGATGTTCTTTTCACTGGCAGGACCGTGAGGGCTGCCATGGATTCCATTATAGACCTGGGAAGGCCCAGGACCATACAACTGGCGGTTCTCGTGGATAGGGGTCACAGGGAACTTCCCATACAGGCCAACTATGTGGGGAAGGTTCTTCCCACCTCCCGCAGGGAAAGGGTAAGGGTGAGGTTTAAAGAGCACGATGGGGTGGATGAGGTGGTAATTACCGAACCGGAGGAATAAATGAGGCATCTTCTCTCCATAGAGGAGACTCCGAAAGAAAAAATAGAGGAAATCCTGAGCACCGCCAAGGGTTTCCTTGAAATTTCCAGGAGGCCCATAAAAAAGGTTCCTGTGCTTCGGGGAAAGACGGTGGTTAACCTTTTCTTTGAGCCCAGCACCAGAACCCGTTCCTCCTTTGAAATAGCGGCCAAGAGGCTTTCTGCGGATGTTATGAATTTTTCAGCCTCGGTTTCCTCTGTAAGGAAGGGCGAGACCCTTAAGGATACAGTTCTTAACTTAGAGGCCATGAAGACGGACCTCATAGTTATAAGGCATCCTTCTCCCGGCGCTGCCAGATTTCTCACCAACTTCTGCCGTAGCGCAGTTATAAACGCAGGGGACGGGGCCCACGAGCACCCCACCCAGGCCCTTCTTGACGCCCTGACAGTGCTGGAGCACAAAGGAAGGCTGGACGGGTTGAAGGTGGTTATCGTCGGGGACATCCTCCACAGCAGGGTGGCAAGGTCTGACCTCTTCCTTTTTTACAAAATGGGCTCTTCTGTGGTTCTTTCAGGTCCTCCCACCCTTCTTCCTCCCTATTTTAAGGCCCTGCCCGCTGAGGTGGAATACGACCTGGACAGGGCAGTGGATGGCGCCCATGTGGTTATAATGCTTAGGCTCCAGATGGAGAGGATGAAGGGGGGATTTCTTCCCAGCCTCAGGGAATACAGGGCAAGATACCAGTTAACTGAGGAAAGACTTTCAAGGATGAAGCCGGATGGAATTGTGATGCATCCAGGGCCCATAAATCGGGGGATTGAACTCTCCCACGAGGTGGCTGATTCCCCAAGGTCAGTGATTCTTGATCAGGTGGAAAAGGGCGTGGCTGTGAGAATGGCCGTTCTTTCCCTTCTTCTTGGAGGTGAAGCATGAGAATTCTCCTGAAGGGTGGAAGGGTGGTTTCCCCACAAAACAAAATTAACACGGTGGCTGACATACTTATTGAGGACGGGGAGGTAAAGGAAATAGGAAAGGTAAACTGCGGCGACTGCAGGGAATACGACCTTTCAGGGAAATATGTTTTCCCTGGCCTTATAGACATGCATGTTCACTTTCGCGAGCCTGGAAGGGAGGACGCTGAGGATATAGCCTCTGGAAGCCAGGCAGCGGCCCGTGGAGGTTTTGTGGCCGTTGCCATGATGCCCAATACCACCCCTCCCATTGATGACCCCCTCAGGGTTAGGTTCGTGGTGGAAAAGGCCCGTTCCGCCAGGGTTTTCGTTTTTCCCGTAGGGGCCTTCACCAGGGGAAGGAAGGGGGAAGAACTTACGGAAATGGCCCTCATGGCAGAGGAAGGAGCCATAGCCTTTAGCGACGACGGCCTTCCTGTGAGGAATCCCTTAGTTCTGAGGAGGGGGCTTGAATACCTCCTGGCCCTGGATCTTCCCTATCTTTCCCATTCCGAGGACCTCAAACTTTCCCAGGACGGTTTCGTGAACGAAAGTCCCTTTACCGCAAAACTTGGCCTCAGGGGAAGACCCTGGGTTTCAGAGGCCGTGGCCATAAGCCGGGACCTCCTTATTGCGGAATTCGTGGGAGCCAGGGTTCACATACAGCACATAAGCACCAAAAGGGGACTTGAGTTGGTGACAGAGGCTAAGGAGAGGGGAATAAGGGTTAGTTGTGAGGTAACTCCCCACCACCTTCTCCTTGATGAGACCTATGTTTCCTCCTTTGACCCCAATTTTAAGATGAACCCACCGCTTAGAAGCCCTGAGGACAGGGAGGCCCTGGTTAAGGGTTTAAGGGAGGGACTAATTGACGCCATTGCCACGGACCACGCTCCCCATACCTACGACGACAAGGAGGTGGAATTTGACGCCGCCCCCTTCGGGGTGGTGGGCCTGGAGACCGCCGTTTCCCTGATCTGGGACAAACTGGTTCGCAGAAGGTTCATAAGTCCTAAAAGATTTGCGGAACTTCTCTCGGTTAACCCTGCTAAAATCCTGGGCTTGCGGGGATTCGGGAAAATAGAAAAGGGATATCCCGCCCACATTACGGTTGTGGACCCCAAGAAAGAAGTGGTGGTGGACAGGGAAAAATTCGCCTCAAAAAGCAAAAATACCCCCTTCCACGGCTGGAGGCTCAGGGGAGTTGTGGTTATGACCATGGTAGAGGGAGAGGTTGTCCACGAATCTTTCTGATCTCCTGAAGGTCTGTGCTGGTTGCGGTTCCTGCCTTTCTTCATGTCCTGTCTACCTGACGTTAAGGGACGAAACCTATTCCCCCAGGGGAAAAATAGCAGTAATTCAGGCCATGGAGGAAGGGAGAATTCCCCCGGTTGAGGGAGCCCCGGTTCTTTCCTATTGTTCCCTATGTGGAGGATGCGAAAGCGTATGCCCCAATGGGATAAGAACCCTGGATATTTTCGCAGAAGCAAGAAGCAGGTGGGGCAGAAGCCTTTTAAAGAAGGCTCTGGTGGCAGGATTTGCCAGGGGAATTTTCCCCGCCCACCTTTTTACTTCCTTAGGGGCGCTCTTTTTCCCGGAAAAACTCCCCTTCCGCCCTTCCTTAAAACCCTTCCTCTCAAGGGCTGAGGAATTCTATCCAGGAGCAGGAAGGGGAAGGGTGCTCCTGTTCGTGGGTTGCCTGACAAACAGGTTTTTTCCCAATCATGCTGAGGCAGCGGTAAGGGTTCTTTCCCACAGCGGATACGATGTTCTCGTGCCCAAAGGCCAGATTTGCTGCGGGTTTCCGTATCTTTCCTTGGGAGAAAAGGAGGAGTTCAGAAAAATCATGGCGCACAACAGGAGGATAATTGATTCCCTTAAGCCAGACTTCATAACTTCAACCTGCCCCACGGGAATGACCACATTGAGGAGGTTTTACGGCTACGAAAATGTAAGGGACCTGGCCAGTTTAGTTTTGCAGGGAAAGGGAAACTTCAATAAAATTCCACTTCGCACCGCCTGGCACGACCCCTGCCACCTTAAAAAGGAACTGGGAATATGGTCCCAGCCAAGGGAATTGCTCTCCAGCCTTTCCAGTTTTAAGGAAATGGAAAGACCCGAACTTTGCTGTGGGTTCGGGGGAAGTTTCTCTCTTTCCCATCCGGAGATATCCTTCTCCCTCAGAAAGGAGAAAAGAAAATACATAAAGGAGAGCGGGGCCGAGGTTTTAATAACCGCCTGTCCTGGTTGTATAATGTTTCTTGGTAGTTTTTCTCCTGTTCCATCTTTACACCTTTCTGAGTTTTTGCTGAGGGCCATGAAGTGAAGAAGTTTTATCTTATTACCGGAATTTACCTGCTCTCCCTGGTAATCCTGGCCAGGGATATTACTGGTTTTTTCCTTCTGACCTTAGGCTGGGCGGTCCTTCTGGGAATATTTTTCCTTCCCTCGTGGCTGTCAAAATTCCTGTTTTCCCTGAAAAACAGGCTTTTCTTTTCCCATATTCTCGCCAGCGTTATTCCCACAATTCTGGTATTTTTCCTCATTCTTCTCTTCCTTTACATAATGCTGGCCTCCTTCTCCAATTCCCTCATACAGGGCTGGATTGACCTGAAGATGGAATATCTAAAGAGTGGTGGCGGCGAGATATTGCATTTTCCCCTGAGGAAGGGATTTGAGGGGATAGTGGAGGGTAAAAACGGTTATTACCTGGTGGTTTTTAATGAAGAACAACACGGCATAAAAATAGATAAAACTATGCCCGAATTCTTCAGGAGGGAGTATCTTGTAGACGTGGTTTTTCCTCCCATTTTATTCTGGTATGAAAAGGGCAAACTGAAGTTTACCGGAGCAAGCCCGGCATCAGAGGTCAGGGGAATCACGGTGCCAGTGATTTTAAGCCTGGAGGCTTACTCTGTGAAAACGGGCAGGGAGTACGCTGGGGTTTTCTTTCCAGTAAAAGCAACCCTTTCCTCCTTGGTAAACGGCCTTCTTAAGGGGAAGACCGTGATAGGAACCCGGATGTTTTTTCTCTTTCTGTTTCTTGCGGTTCTTTTTTCCTTCGTGAACCTGGGAGCAATAATAGGAGGGATGTGGATCTCCAGGGATGTGGCTAAGGCAGTGAGTGAACTTTCCTTCGCCGTACAGGCAGTAAAAGCAGGGGACCTTTCGGTGAAAATTCAGACCAGCAGAAGGGACGAGATAGGGATGCTCCTTAGAGATTTTGACGCCATGGTGGAGAGGTTGAGGCAACTGGTTGAAAAGGAAAAAACCGCCTCTGAGATGGCCCAGGAACTAAGAATTGCCAGAAAAATACAACTGAAACTCCTTCCCCCTCAGAAAATTATCATACCGCAAATGAATTACGCTGCCATAACCCTCGCAGCTAAAGGGGTAGGGGGCGACTTTTACGACATAATAAAAGGGGGAAAAGGGTGGTATATTTCCATGGCCGATGTATCGGGGAAGGGACTGCATTCTTCCCTGTATGGGGCCATGCTCAAGGGAACCCTTTTGTCCCTTTTGTCGCGGGGAGTAAGCCCTGAAGAAGCGGTGGTGAAGGTAAATTCTCTTCTTTTTCCCTATTTGAGACCCAATTATTTCATTACCCTTGCAATCTTGAAAATAGAAGGGAGAGAGGTTGAATATGTAAGGGCTGGACATACTCCCCTGATAATACATCGTCCCCTCAGCCAGAGCGGAATAGATAGGCTGGAATACCTGACGCCCGAGGGAATGGGCATAGGCCTTGTGGAGGATCTAAGGGGAAAACTTGAGACCTCAAAATTCTCCCTTTCCCAGGGTGATTCCCTCCTTCTCTTTACCGATGGCCTTAGTGAACTACCATCCAAGGACGGCAGGGAACTTTTCGGAATTGAAAGAATTGGGGCTGTCCTGAGAAAATATCACAGGCTTTCTCCAAAGGAAATAATGTCAAGGATTCTTCAGGAAGCCGAGGCATTTTCCGGGAGGGAAGTTCCCCCGGACGACATAGCAATTTTCCTTGGGAGGATTGTGTGAGTTATAAGTTTAAAAGAACGGAACTTCTGGAAAAAGCCCTTACCCATCCATCCTATTCCCATGAGAGACTCAAGGACAAAAGGTTTAATTACGAGAGGCTTGAATTCCTCGGGGATTCCATCGTAAATTTCCTTCTCGCCCACTGGGTTTACGAGAATTTTCCCATGATGGACGAGGGAAAATTGTCAAAACTCAAGGCCGCCCTTTCTTCCAAGGAGGTTCTGGCCAGGGCGTCCAGGAGAATAGGGCTCCAGGAGATGATAAGGCTTTCCCGGGGAGAGGAGAGGATGGGAGGGAGGGAGAAGGATTCCATCCTTTCCGATGTTTTTGAAGCCTATGTGGCAGCGGTTTTTCTGGATGGGGGCATAGAGGAGGCTAAGAAAGTGGTAATGGAAGCCTTAGAGCCTGAACTTAAAAAAGTTTTGCAGGAAGGAGGGCTCACCTTTGATTATAAATCAGCCCTGCAGGAATTTCTTCAGGGCAGGGGAGAGGAACCCCCGCTTTACACAGTGGTAAAGGAGGAAGGACCACCCCATCGCAGAAAATTCACCGTGGCGGTGGATGTGGGGGGAAGGAAATTTTACGGTGAGGGTTCTTCCAAAAAGGAAGCCATGTATTCTGCGGCCAAATCTGCCTGGGAGGCCCTTGTGGGTAAAGAAGACGAGATAATCAAGGATAAATTTTTCCTTCCCTCACACAAGGAGAATAAGGAGGAGAAATGAAATTCGCAACAAAGGCTATTCATAGCGGGGAAATTTCCCTTGAGAAATTAAAACCAGTTATAACCCCGATTTTTCAGACATCCAATTATCTTCTGGACGATGAAATTTATAAAGCCTTCCTTGAAGGAAGAGGAAGGGATGTCTGGATTTACACAAGGCACGGAAACCCTACCCGAAGGGCCGTGGAGGAGAAAATAGCCGCTCTGGAGGGAGGGGAGGATGCCCTTGTGGTTTCTTCAGGGATGGGAGCGGTGGCTTCGGTTCTTTTTACCTATTTAAGGCCCGGTGATCACATGGTAACCTCCAAACACCTTTATGGAGGCTCTCTGGGGCTGATTTCCATGCTGGAGGAAAGGTTCGGAACAAAGGTTAGTTACAGTCTCCCTGACCATCCCGAGGGAATAATAGATGCTGCTACCTCTGAGACTAAATTGTTCTTTTTTGAGAGTATATCCAATCCACTTCTCAGGCCCTTTCTTATGGAGGGGGTTGTGGAATTTGCCAGAAGAAGGGGAATAAAAATCGTAGTTGACAATACCTTCCTTTCCCCCTATAACTTCAATCCCCTTCAATACGGGGCGGATCTCGTAATACACTCTGCCACCAAGTATCTGGGGGGGCATTCTGACCTTCTGTCCGGTGTCGTGGTGGGAAACAGGGAGGAGGTTGAAAGGGTGTGGAGGACCTATGTAACCCTGGGCCCCACTGCCGACCCACTTTCCTGTTTTCTTCTTGAGCGAAGTCTGAAAACCCTCCATGTGAGGATGGAAAGGCACAATTCCAACGCCCTTGAGGTAGCCAGGGTCCTGGATGAGCATCCCGGGGTGGACTGGGTCATATATCCCATGCTGGAGCACTATTATGAGCCGGATTACGCAGGGAGGCATTTCAGAGGCGGTGGAGGCATGGTTACCTTCAAGATAAAGGGAGGAAATGAGGATGGGGTGTTATTCATGAGAGGTCTTAAGATTGTAAAGGAAGCGGCTTCCCTGGGCGGTGTGGAATCCCTGGTTTCCATGCCCTTTAATACCTCCCATTATGCCCTTACCGATGAAGAGAGACAGGCCCTGGGCATAGAGCCTGGAACCATAAGGCTCTCGGTGGGAATTGAGGATGTGGAGGATATTCTATCGGACCTGGACCAGGCACTTGGAGGCATTGGAGGAGGAGAATAATGGAAAGGAAAACTGCAGCAGTAATCCTTGCAGCAGGCAAGGGAGTTCGTATGAAGTCATCCAGGAACAAACTCCTTCACAAAATCCTTGGAAAGGAAATAATAAGATTTCCTGTGGAGGCCTGCCAGGGAATTGGGGCCGAGCCCATAATTGTTGTGGCGGGTCCCCATAACATAAGGGGTTTCAGGAAAATTTTTCCCGGGGAAGTTAATTTTGCCCTTCAGCCCAAGCCTCTGGGAACTGCCCATGCCCTCTGGCAGGCGGAAAAATTCCTTGAGGGATTTCAGGGGGATGTTCTGGTTCTGGTGGGAGATTCTCCCTATGTTAATGTGGAGATTCTTTCCATGCTTTTAAAATTCCACCGGGAAACCTCATCTGACCTGAGCCTTATTTCCTCAATATTTAAGGAACCTCCCCCCTATGGACGGATAATTAAGGATGAAGAGGGAAAGGTGAGCAGGGTGGTGGAGGAGATAGACGCTACCGAAGAGGAATTGAAGATAAAGGAGGTTAATTCTTCCTACTACGCCTTCCGGTGGGAGACCATCTCATCCCTCCTGCACCGGATAAAACAAAATCCCAGAAAGGGCGAATATTATCTTACTGATATTGTGGAAATAGCCTATAAAAACGGGCTCAAAACTTCGGCCCTTAGAATAGACAATCCGCTGCTTTCCAAGGGAATAAACACAAGAAAAGACCTGGCGGAGGCTTCAGAATATTTCAACAGGAAGAATATAGAAGCCCTCATGGAGTCCGGGGTGAGTTTCGTCTCTCCCTCTTCGGCGGTGGTGGAATTTGATGTCCATGTGGGCAGGGACACGATTATTTACCCCTTCACATACCTGGGCGAGGGAACCCGGGTGGGGAAGAAATGCATCATTGGCCCCTTCGCCTTTTTAAAGAAGGTGAAAATAGAGGACGAATGGGAAGTATCCTTCGTGAAAATGGTTGGGGAAGATGATTGAGGGGATAAAGGGTGAATTTTCAGCCCTTTTCGGACAGGACCCTGAAGTTATTAGTTTTGCCCCGGGAAGAGTGAACATAATCGGAGAGCATACAGATTACAACGGGGGCCTTGTTCTTCCAGCAGCCATAAAATATGGGACCTATGTGGCTGCCTCCAGAGCCGAAGATGGGAGAATAGAGGTTTATTCGGAAAACGCAGGCTGGGAGAAATGGAAGGCAGGTAGTTTTGAGAAGAGGAAAAGTTTCGGAGACTATCTTCGGGGAGTTTTGAAGTTCATGGATGCCCCGGCAGAGGGCATGAGAATTTACATAAAATCCAGCCTTCCAGTGGGTTCCGGACTGAGTTCCTCTGCTGCCCTGGAGGTTTCCTTTGCAGTGGCCATTCAAAAAATTTTCTCCCTTGAAATTTCTGGAATTGAAATCGTAAAAGTTTGTCATATGGCAGAATCCGAATTTGTGGGGGTAAAATGCGGTATAATGGACCAGTTTGTATCCTTCTTCGCCAAAAAGGAGCATCTTATACTTTTAAATACTCAGAACCTCCATCACGAATACATACCCTTCCCATCTTCATTGACCTTGGCCATGGTGGATACGGGAATAAGGAGGAGCCTTTCCTCTTCCAGATACAACCAAAGGAGGGAGGAATGTAAAAGGGCCCTTGAGGGGGTAAGGAAAATATTTCCTGAGGTGGAAAATCTTTCCCGGGTGAACGAAGAAATGCTCTTTTCCGCAAGGGATTTCATGGATGAGACCGCCTTCAAAAGAGCAATGCATGTAATTTCTGAAAACCAGAGGGTTTCCCATCTGGCAGATTTTCTTAGGGCCGGGGACCTGTGTATGGTGGAGAAAATCATGAAACTGGCTCATCATAGTTTGTCAGAGGATTTTGAGGTTTCCCTTCCGGAAATTGACGGGATGGTGGAGGAAATATCCTCTCTACCCTTCGTTTACGGAGCGAGACTCACCGGAGCGGGATTCGGGGGTTTCATCGTGGCCCTCCTTTTGAAGGGAAAAGAAAAGGAACTTCAAGATAACATAAACCGACCTGTTTTATTCTCAGGGCCCTGGAGTGGGGCTGAAATCCTTTACTCTGTTTCCTGAGGAGAAACTTTCTTCTTTCCTATGGAAATTTCAAAGGAGATGGTGCATTTACCACCATAGGGATCCCGGGCCTCAATTACAAAGGGAAATTTACCGGCTTTTTTAGGTAGTTTCCATTTGAGAGTATTTCCATCCAGAATGGCTCCCTCCGGGGCTTTCACCAATTTTATTTCTATACTGTCCGGGGGGTCATCTTCATCCTTAACAACAATGGGGTATTCGTAGGTGTCCCCGGGTTTTAATCCCTTGGCAGAGGGAGGAGAAGAAATTATGTCAGGGGGCAGGTTCAGAACCTTTACCCTGAGGCTTTCAGCATAATCCACAGTCTTTCCCGTTGCCTTTTCCACAAGTTTTATGGCTACCCACACGAAATCCCCTTTTTTGAAGTAACTTGAAGGCAGGAGAGGAGAACTTATATGAATGGGCTTTCCGTTTACGAACCATGTGTATATATACCTGTAACCTTCCGGAGCAGCAGCGGGCACCACCACCGCCATAATATCGGTCTTCTGGGTTATTTTTGCTGGTTTCAGTGACACCTGCTGAATTTTCTGGCCCATGACCATATAGACGAAAAGAAAGAACAAAATGGCCCTTTTCATTTCAATACTCTCCGAAGAACATACCCAGGGTTGCCGTGTCAACTATTTTTGAGGATATTAAATTCCCTGATATATCCGTAAGGTCTCCTTCTACAAAGAATTGAATGGCCAGGAAGTAAATTCCTTCTCCCATCCCAACACCCGGAGGGAAGGGTGGCATGAATTCTGCCATTATCCTGGGGTTCCTTCCCGTCAGGGATGTTCCATCGGGAAGGGAAGAGGGAAGGAAAAATCTCCCCTTCATTCTGTGAGCATATTCCGAGGAAAAATTTATTTCCTTGGAAATGCTGGAGATATTGGAAAAATCACCAAGGGCAGCCATGGGGTCCATTACCAGGGCGCTGTAGATATAATTTGTTCCGGCATCGGCTATCTGGACTGCGGCGGTGGACCTTTCTGCTGAGACCACAGCAGAGATTTCCCGCTGGCTCATCAGGATGCCGGCCATTCCTATGATGGCCAGGACGGCTACGGTTATGAGGGCCAGAATTAAAACACTTCCCTTTTCTTTCATTTCATCCTCCCTTAGTAAACTATGAACATGTTCCTGGGACTTATGGTTACCATAGAAGTGTCCAGTTTCATTTTAACCCAGGGTTCCCCGTTCAGGTACTTTTCAACCCTATCGCCAAGCAAAGGCAAAATTAAGTAGTTATTTTTCTGATATTTCTTTGTGAACTGTTCCGTTACCCCTGCCAGGCTCAATCTCAGGCCTGTTATGGTTTTGGTGATTATACCCTGATATAAGTCCTGGAAGGAATTGCATTCCTCAGCAGTATAACCCTGCGGGATGTCCGAGGACTTGGAGCAATAAACCTTTCCCTGAGATGGTTCAAAATATTCCACCTGGAGGTCAATTATGTTTTTCCCTAAGGGCACGCATTTTTGAGAAGCGACTCCTCCGGAACACGGGTCTGCAGAGCCCATAGTGTCAAGGCTCGCCACCAGGTAATACGAATTGGTATTGGGTATTTTATCCACGAAGAATATGGCAAAAAAGTCAAGTTTTATAACCACTGAAGTGTTGCGGAAATATGTTATGGTGTCCCCGGTCTGGGGAGAAGAATAATTGGTTACAGTAGGAAGCTGGTCCGTGTATGAAATGGAAATTTCCCCGGTCCGGGAAAAATTAAGAAGGCCTGAGTAATAAACAGGTGTGGGACGAATCTGAAGGGTAGCGTTGTCTACATCCACATCCACTACCCTGAATATATAGAAACCATCGGAACTCATTACCATACCCAGATCATTGGGATTCCACATTGATACCGGAGTGGCCTGGGATGTATCAAGCACTTTTTCCAGTGCCAGGGAAGTATTGGAAGGATTCCAGGAGGACTGGGTGGGGGCGAGTCTTGTGAGAGTGGAAGTGTTCCCGTAGGCCAATATGAGGCCATCGGGACCGTTGCTGTTGTTCAGCGGAATGATTCCCCTGAAGGAACAAGTCCCCTGGGTAAGCCCATTTCCGCTTCCGCTGCCCATGTAAGACTGAGTGCAGGCCACCCCGATGCCCGCTCCGGCGGACATCAATTTATCCCCTATGTAAAGAAGGCCTGTTCTGAGTTGGGTCTGCAGGAGCACCCTTTTATTTTCCCGTACAAAACTCTTTTGATGGAAGACCAGAACCACGCTGAAGGCCAATCCTATAAGGACAAAAATTGTAAGGGCAACGAGGATTTCCATAAGAGTCATTCCTCTTTCCTTCATGATTACCTCCTTTACTGCCTCTGGATTACATAAGAGACCAATTGAAGGGCGTTCCAGGGAGTTGAAGACGAATTCCTTCTCCATTTTACCCCAACTTTAACTTCCCAGATTATGGCGGCTGTTGTTACGGAAACTTGCTGGAATGAGTATTCCCTGCTGAAATTCGGGAAACCTGGAATGGTGCCGAAATTTTCCGTTGTAAAATAGCCTGCAGAAATGCCGTCCGGGTTTGCCTTTACCCTTTCAAGCCCCTGTTCTGCCAGATAAAAGGCAGTAGCCCTTATGGAGTTTCTTTTATCCATGTTTATCCTCAATCCGAAGGTAGATATGACGAAAAGAATCACGAGGCCAAGGACAGCCACTCCCACGAGACCTTCCAGCATTATGAATCCATTTTTTTTGCCCATCTTTTCCTCCTTAATACACGAAGTGTCTCTGAGTTTCAAGGGCTCCCAGGGGGTAGAGTCTTATTTTTATGTAATGATCCGTATTGGTTGAAAGGCTGACGAAAATTTCCACTATGTCCATTATCGGGGCTGCTGAACCACTGGCTACCATAATCTTTCCATCTGGATAGAAATAAATTTCGGAATATGGTGGAGATATGTACATTTTGGCCTGAGATGGAACTTCCACAGGTATTTTTAAAATCTGAGTATATGAGTTGCTGCCGGGATTTTTTTCCTCTAACCAGTACCTGGTCACCGAATCAGGATTATCAAACCTTATCCTGACAACCCTTTCGTCCCTGGCCGCAGTGGCTTTCGCCCTGTAAATCAGGCTAACCACCCTGTTCACCTCTCCCCGCAGGGTCCAGTTTACTCTGGATTTCCCCAGGGCATTCACTGCTATAAGGGTGATTACCCCAAAAATAAGGACCACCACTAAGATTTCCAGAAAAGTGATGCCCAGTTCTTCTCTATTCTTCATGTTTTAACCTCCAGTAAATGGGCCCGAAGGTGGTGGGAAGAGCCAGTTGCTTCTGTCCGACGATCTTCTTGGAGCCAGGAGATGAACCAGTTATGTAAATCTCATAACCACCCAGGGAGGAAACTCCGCCTCCTCCAAGTCTTCCTTCCTGTCTTGTGGAAGATATATCCCCTCCGCATCCTGGAATGGTTACTCGATATGTTCTCATAAGGCCCCCTGAAGAGCATGGGTCATTTAAACTGGAAAGAGTCGGGGTATAAGTGGTGAAGTAAAGGTCACCGAAGGCTATGGGGTCGTCAAAGAGCTTCTCCCCAAAGTCCTGAAATTTAATCTTCCACCCTGCAGCAGATGTAGAAAGGGTTACCTGTGGGGGGGTGTTATTTTCATCAAACACATCGCTTACATCGGTAACTATGGAGGTTATATCCTGAAGTTCACCCATGGTTATAGGACTGGATGGGATGCCATTGGTATCAATTATCCCGACCATGTGCCATGTGGCGTCAGTATTCAGGGGTTCGTCCCTTCTTCCAGTTCCAGCGAAGACCCATCTTCTTCCACAGGAGTCGTTAGCCACCACAACCTTCTGTAAAATGGGCTGGTCGTCTCCCAGTTGAGCCAGTTTTCCCATGTGCCATTCATCTTTGTCGAAACTGCTTAGATCTACCTTCCAGATATTCCCCTTAGTGTCCCCCACATAGATGGTGTCTATAAGTCCGTCGGAATTAAGGTCAACAGCCGTGGGAGTTCCTACCAGGGAGTTCAGTTCTGGAACCACCTCATACTGATCAGCAGGGGGGTGTATGTAAACATACTGGTTACCGTGTTGTCCAACCCTGACGGCGGGCTGACTTCTTACAAAGGCTTTGATAACCTCCCCCGAACTGGCATCAAGGATGAAAAGCCCGGCACCCTGGTCTATGGAACCCCAGTCAGAGGCTTCGTAGTCCGATGGGTAGCCACCGGTAACCACCACAGCATATATTTTATCCGAACCAAGGGGAACTAGACCAACCCTGGGTTTTCCCCAGGTTTGTCCCATGAACTGAAGCCAGTATTCTCCTTTCCAGTGGTCGTCATGTGATGGGATACAAATTTCCTGGAAATAAGGAGGACCGGATTGACCCGGTGAGGGGCCGCCGGCACTATTCCAGAAGTCTGAGCAATTTATCCCGCTTACCTCGGGTGCTGCAGGAAATTCCCAGAGCACCCTTCCAAAGCCATTGCCGTTGTCATCTTCGGAATATCCCTTGGCAGGGTCCGTAACATCTATTCCGTAATACCTCTTTCCGCCCTGGCGGAGGCCAAAGGTCAGCAGTGTAAAGAAGGGCCTGTCTTCAAAGGCCATGGAGGTATCGTTTACCCGGACATCCACAGCGGTTATTGAACCATCCACAAAATAGTCCCATGCGTTGTTTATAGCGGTTCTGGTTAAAGTGGGCAGGGTATTGGTGGGAACGAAAGCCCTTACCGTCATGCCGGCTTCGTAATTCTTCCCCTCTATGTTTTCTGTCTGAACGGTCACTGCCCTGAGAGTCCCATCGTTGGTTCCGTAATAAATCAGGGAAGGTCTGTCCTTCCACTGGTCATAGAACTCTGCGTATTTTTCCCCGTAGTTTGGAAGGTATTTTAGAAAAGCAAAGGGTTTTCCCACCATGACCACATTGGAATGAAATACATCCCCATGGGCCCAGAAGTGGGGGTCGCTGGTATTACACTGAACATTAAGATAATCTCCTGAAGTTTCTAGTCTGCAACCCAGAATGGATGCGTTTATGGAATCCACGTTCCTTTTCTTAGACCTGTACGGAGAGGGTATATTGTAGAATTTTTTTAGATACCTCCAGGGAACATCACTTTTTATGTCTCCCAGGTTGTAGGTTTTTGCATAGAGGAAGGTGTAAAAATTCCTCAGGATTTTTTTCCTTTTCCCGTTGGAGGAAAGATTGAAGGATTTAACATAATCGGTCCATACCTGTCCAGCGTCCCAGATCTTATGGGTGGGATTTCCATCGTTGTCCACATAAAATTCTCCCTGGTCGTTAAGTTCATAGGCTTCCTGATGGCCCTCCCAGAGTTTTTTTCCTGCTTTAGGAAGAAACCAACTTATGAACCCATATCTTTCTGTGGATGAAATCCTTTTAGGAGGAGAAATAGGAGCAAAGGAAAGGGCTTTTTCCAGAATGCTCTGAATGGCCTGCCTGAGGCTATCTACCAGTTCGTCGTAGTTTTGAGCGTTGAAATAAAGGCCGCCACCGTTGTTGGCTGCCCTCTGAAGAAGACTTGAATTTCCTCCCCTCAGCGCTACCGTATAAACGGTAAGGTTCTGTTCTCCGTCCATATCAGGCCTTAAATCGGTTTGGTGGACATAATAGGAAACATCGTCCAGAAGGTCACTGTAGCAACCGTAACCATAACAATCGCTTTTTTTATCACTTGACCTTCCGTCGCCGTCTATATCGTAATCGTTTGGGCCTCCTGGGCAATTGTTCCCCTGTAAGGGAGGAATCTTGGGGTAATACAAACCATCGCTTCCCAGGCCACTGTAACAATTGAATGCGTCCGCTGTTGGGGAACCATCAGTAAGAAGAATAACGAAGTTCTTCTGACACCAGTATTTTATTGGGGAGTGTACACACTTTGAAGTATCGTGAACGCACCTGTCGGAAGGAAAGGACAGTCCCCCTTCCTGGTTTTTAAAATACCAGTATGCGGTGTCCAGGGTTTCTGCAAGAGGGGTCCATGTATTGAATCTCATATTGTAAACGGTGTCCCATAATTGATGTCTCATCTGGGTGCAATTTCCGCCTGAGCAGTACTGGGTATCAGATATATCGGAAACAGGATATTCCACTTTTCCTCCGCTTCCTGCGGACTTATAGAAATCCATGAGACCTATGTTCAGTTCGTTTCTGAACTGGTCAGATAATTCAATAAAGGCTCTTCTTGCAGCGGTTTCCCTGCAAACATAGTTTCCCCAGTTATCACATTGGTCACTGTTCTGGCTGTACATAAAGTCAAAGGTTATACCGTCGCTGGTGGTGTAAGTTTTGAAACTATTCCAGTCGGAAACATAAACATCCTGACTTGTCATAGAGCCTGAATTATCAAGGATGAAAAGCAAAGTTGGCTTTGCGTGCATGGTGAAGAAAACCCTGTCGTCCGTAGGGGTATCCGTGGAGAGCAGAGGGAGAAAGAACAATAATATTGCCAACCAAGAAAATTTACGCCTCATTTTATCCTCCTTGGCTTCATTTCGTAATTTTTAAAGCAAAATGTATGCCATTTTTTAAATAAATAAAAAAAGGGGAGGCTGGCGCCTCCCCTTTTATATAACCGGGTAAAATTTACCCGTTTTTCCTCAGTACATGTCCATTCCTGCTCCCGGCATGGGTTTTTCCTCCTTCTCCGGGATTTCAGCCACTAAGGCATTGGTCATGAGAAGGAGACCTGCCACGGAAGCGGCATTTTCCAGAGCGATGCGGGTAACCTTGGCAGGATCAATCACCCCGGCTTTTATGAGGTCCTCGTATTCTCCCTTCAGGGCATTGAAGCCATAGTTGGGATTGTTGTTTTCAAGGATCTTCTCTACCACCACGGAGCCCTCAAACCCTGCATTGGCCGCAATCTGCTGGGCAGGAACCCTAAGCGCCCTTTTAATGATCTCGGCTCCCAGATTTTCGTCCCCTTCAAGTTTGAAGTCCTTAATCTTCTCCAGCATCCTGAGGTAGGAAACTCCTCCTCCAGGGACTATTCCCTCTTCAACGGCGGCCTTGGTGGCGTGCATGGCGTCCTCAACCCTGGCCTTCTTTTCCTTCATTTCGGGCTCAGTGGAGGCACCCACTTTTATAACGGCCACTCCGCCCACGAGTTTGGCCAGACGCTCCTGGAGTTTTTCCCTGTCGTAATCGGAGGTGGTTTCCTCAATTTCCTTCCTTATCTGCTCAATCCTGGCCTTTATGTCCTCCTCCTTGCCCTTTCCTCCGATGATGGTGGTGTTCTCTTTGTCAACCACCACCTTTTCAGCCTGTCCCAGCCAGGAAAGGCCTATCTTGTCCAGTTTCACACCAAGGTCTTCGGAAACCACCTTTCCTCCGGTAAGGATGGCGATGTCCTGGAGCATGGCCTTTCTCCTTTCGCCGAACCCGGGGGCTTTCACCGCGCAGGACTGGAAAATACCCTTGATTTTGTTAACCACCAGGGTTGCCAGGGCTTCGCCCTCCACATCCTCGGCTATTACCAGAAGTGGCCTTCCGGTCTTGGCAACCTGCTCAAGCAGCGGGAGGAATTCCCTTATGGAACTTATTTTCTTCTCGTGGATCAGGATATACGGATTCTCAAGAACTACCTCCATCCTTTCAGCGTCGGTGACGAAATAGGGGGAAAGATATCCGCGGTCAAACTGCATTCCCTCCACCACTTCCATCTCTATTTTGTTGGATTTTCCTTCCTCTACAGTTATCACTCCGTCCTTCCCAACCTTCTTCATGGCCTCGGCGATTATCTCGCCGATTTCCATGTCATTGTTGGCGGAGATGGCAGCCACATAGGCTATTTCGTCCTCTTTAACTTCCCTGGAGAAACCCTTAAGGGCCTCAATGGCCTTTTCCACGGTCTTATCGATTCCCCTCTTTACCAGGG
>JALVRF010000042.1 GCA_027025175.1 Candidatus Aminicenantota bacterium
AACTTCGTCCCTGCGGAAATCAGGGCAATTACCATGGTAAAAAGAAAAACTATAACCACATCCTTTAACACCGTTATGCCCACTATAATATCCGTAAATTTTCCCTCTGCCCTGCTTTCCATAATAACCGCTATGGTGGTGGCAGGAGATTTAGCTATGGCCCCGGTTATTATTACAAGGGAAACCAGGAAGTAAAGGGAAAAATCACCCTTTATGCCAAGAAGATTTAAGAAAACGGGAAGGGTAACTCCAAACAGGACGACCACTGCCAGAATCTGAAGGATTATAACCCCCACAACATCCTTGATGTCCCTCTTGAGGACTTTAACATCCACCTTGGCGCCAGCAGCGAAGGCAATGAGAGCCAGGGCCAGTTCATCCACGAAAGAAAGGTGAATAAGAGTAGACCGGTCTATAATGCTGAGGAAAGAGGGCCCAACTAAAATCCCCAGGAAAAGGTATCCTGTAACCTGAGGGAGCACTGTTCCCGAAAGTATTTTTCCTCCGAACAGGGAAGAAAGAACCATATAGCCAAAACCTGCAGTTTCCTTACTAAGGAGATGCTGGGCCTTGCCGGAAAGGTGGGAAAAGAGATATCCTGTAAGCACCAGAAACACGGTTATTATGGCGTAGGAGAGCAAGTCACCTCCTGGCCCGGAAGAATTTTTTTAGGATGTTTGCGCTTTCTTCGGCCATAATCCCGCTTACCACTTCAATCATGTGGTTGGCCCTGGAAAGGTCCACCGAAAAAGCAGAAAAGGCGCCGCTCTTGGGGTCCTCAGCCCCGAAGACCAGTTTTTTTATTCTCGCGTGAATCATGGCCCCTAAACACATCAAACACGGTTCCTTGGTAACGTATAGCACCGCTCCCTCAAGGCGGTAATTTCCCAATCTCCTTGCCCCTTCTCTCAGAGCGAGTATTTCCGCATGGGCCGTGGGGTCAGAGAGGAAGATGTTCCGGTTATGGGCCGAGGCTATAAGTCGTCCATCCTTCACCAGAACAGCCCCCACAGGCACTTCTCCCTCTTTCTCGGCCTTCACCGCCTCCTGAAGGGCAATTTCCATCCACTTATCCATGGCTCTATTTTAACATGTTAAAATTTCCCTATGCTTGATAGATTGTCCGATAAATTCCAGAGGTTTTTGAAAAAATTAAAGGGAGAAGTTCATCTAACTGAATCAAACGTGGAGCCGGCGCTGAGGGAAATTCGCATAGCCCTTCTTGAGGCCGATGTGAACTATCGTGCGGTTAAGAACTTCGTCTCAGACCTCAGGGAAAAACTTCTTGGAGAGGAGGTAAGGAACTCCCTTTCCCCTTATCAAACTGTGGTAAAAATAGTCCATCAGGAACTCACAGCCCTCCTCGGAGGAGAAGGCAAGAGAGAGTTAAAAACCTTAGCGGGAACTGACCTTTACATGCTTATAGGACTACAGGGAGCAGGAAAGACCACAACCGCGGGAAAACTGGCCCACATCCTTATGCAGAAGGGAAAGGTTCTCATGATATCCCTGGACCTTAAAAGGGCAGCCGCCCAGGAGCAACTGGAGAAGATAGCCAAATGGGCCGGAGCGGATTTCATTCCTGCCCCTACTTCCCTGGATAGGGCTTTTTCTACCATAAGGGAGATAAGAAGGTCGGGTAAATATGTGGCCATCATTGTGGACACCGCCGGCAGACTTCATGTGGATGAGGAGTTAATGGAAGAACTGAGAAAAACCAGGGAGAAACTTTCCCCCACGGAGGTCATTATGGTGGCCGATGCCATGACAGGACAGGAAGCGGTAAGGGTGGCCCAGGAGTTCAACAAAAAGGTGGGCTTTGATTCCGTAATACTGACCAAGATGGACGGCGATGCAAGAGGAGGTGCGGCTCTTTCTATAACCTATGCCACATCCCGACCCATAAAGTTTATCGGGGTAGGGGAAAAACTTGAAGACCTGGAAGCCTTTGTTCCTGAACGGATGGCATCCCGGATACTTGGAATGGGAGACCTCCTCAGTTTAATAGAAAAGACCGAAAAGGCGGTGGAGGAGGAGCAGGCAAAAAAACTGGCTGCGAAACTGAGGAAGAATGCCTTTACTTTAAACGACCTTAAGGAGCAGATACGACTTCTGAAGAAACTGGGAGGCCTGAAAAAAATAATCCCTTTCCTCCCCAAAATGCCCGGTATGGGTGCCCTTGACGACAGGAAACTGATACACATGGAGGCCATTATAAACTCCATGACCCCGGAAGAAAGGGAAAGGCCGGAAATAATAAAGGCCAGCAGAAAAAAGAGAATCGCCAGGGGAAGTGGAAGACCCGTCTACGAGGTAAACCAGCTCCTTCGGGGATTTTTCCAGATGAAAAAGATGTTAAAATCTAAACAGGTCCGAAACATGTTAAAGGGGATTGACATATAGCATTTTCTTGGTTAATCTATATAAGAACACAGGAGGTAGAGATGCTCAGCATAAAGTTGATGAGAATGGGAAAGAAGAAGCAGCCCTTCTACCGCATAGTAGTGGTAGAGAAGAGAAGCCCGATAAGGACGGCTACAGTGGACGAAATAGGCTATTATAATCCGCTGCCCGAGGACATTCAGCTGAAAATAGACCTTGAAAAACTTGAATACTGGCAAAAACGCGGGGCTCAGCCTACTAAAACGGTAAAGTCCCTGATAAAGAGGGTTAAAAAGCAGGCTCAAAAAAATAATTAAAGGAGGTAGCCGTGAAAGAGTTAGTGGAAATGATTGCCAAGGCATTGGTGGACAATCCGGACAAGGTGCAGGTTCATCAGGTAGAGGGAGAGCAGACCACCATACTGGAACTCAAGGTTGCTCCCTCTGACCTCGGAAAGGTAATAGGAAAACAGGGAAGGACCGCTAAGGCTATAAGAACCATCCTCTCTGCCGCAGGCATGAGGGATAAGAAGAGGTATGTCTTAGAGATTCTGGAAAGTTGACCTTATTGGGGAGGGTCCTTAAGCCTCACGGCTTGAAGGGGGAGGTTAGGGTCCTCCCCATAGAATTTGACCTCCACAAAAAAGAGGCGGGTTCTGCTTTAATTCTCAAACGGAAACACCGGGAACTGCGTTTAAAAATAAAAAAAATCAGAAGGGGGCCCGGGTATTTAATAATAAAATTTGAGGAAATCAACTCCCTGCAGGAGGCTGAGGGTCTTCGGGGTTTTGAAATCTTCGGAGAATGTGAAAGGGCAAAAACCCTTGAGGGGAAAAAGGCTATGGCTGGAGACCGCCTGCTCGGCATAGTTAAGGAGGTGATTCAAATTCCAATGAACCCCGTTGTTGTGATAGAGACAGATTCAGGAAGAGAGATTCTCGTGCCTATGAAATTCTGCGCGGAGAAAGGGGATATGGTGGAGGTGAATTTACCCCCTGGCCTGGAGGAGCTTTGAAGTTTTCAATAATTACCATTTTTCCAGACTTTTTCTCATCCCCCCTCAAATACGGTGTATTATCCCGGGCAATTGAGGGGGGCAAAATAAAAGTGGAAATATACAACCTCAGGGATTTTGCTTCTGACCTCCACAGGAGCGTGGACGATAGGCCCTTTGGTGGAGGGGCAGGCATGATAATGAAGATAGGCCCCATATGGGAAGCGCTCTCTGCCATAAAAACCCCGGATTCCCATGTTATACTGCTTTCTGCCGGCGGGAAACTCTTCTCCCAGGAAAAAGCCAGGGAACTTTCTGGACAGGGACACATAGTATTAATTTGTGGGAGATACGAGGGAGTGGATGAAAGGGTAGCGGAAAATCTGGTTGACGAGGAAATATCCGTAGGGGATTACGTGCTTTCAGGAGGGGAACCAGCCGCACTTATTATAATGGACACAATTGCCCGGTTGATTCCCGGGGTTATAAAGGAAGAATCAGCAAGGGAGGAGAGTTTTTCAGAGGGTCTTCTGGAATATCCTCAGTATACAAGACCCAGGAATTTCAGGGGGATGAAGGTTCCGGAGGTTTTATTTAGCGGAGATCATGGTAAAATAGAGGAATGGAAAAAAAGGAAGGCTCTGGAAAAAACTATGAAAAACAGGCCAGAACTCATAGAAAAAAGGAGGAAACATGGAGCTGATAAGGGAAGTTGAAAAGGATTATTTAAGGAAGGACCTGCCGGATTTCCGCCCTGGCGATACCGTAAGGGTACACCTGAAAATCAAGGAGGGAGACAAGGAGAGAATCCAGGTCTTTGAAGGGGTTGTCATCGCCCGCAGGGGTGGCGGTTTAAGGGAGACATTTACCGTGAGGAAAATATCCTTCGGAATCGGGGTGGAAAGGATATTCCCCCTGCACTCCCCGAAAATAGAAAAAATTGAAGTGGTAAAGAGAGGTAGGGTAAGAAGGGCAAAACTCTACTTCCTGCGTGGTTTAAGTTCCAAGAAGATGAAAAGAAAAATTGCGGCAAAACAACAGTGATGGGCTGATAGCAGGGGTTGATGAAGCAGGGAGAGGTTCTTTATTTGGGCCCCTGGTAGTGGCGGCAGTTATTCTGCCCCGGAAAGAAATAGTCGGGCTGAAGGACTCAAAACAACTTTCTCCTAAAAGAAGGGAAATATTTTTCAGGGAAATTATTCGCTCAGCAATATCATGGAGTTTCTCCCTGGGCTCTCTGGAGGAAATAGAGGAGAAAAATGTTTTAAGGGCCACCCTTGAGGCCATGGGGAGGGCCATAAAAAAGTTAAACCCTTCACCCTACCTGGTAATGGTGGACGGGCCGTTCGCTCCGGAAATAGATGGTTACCTTATCAAGCCAATTATACACGGGGATAGGCTTATTCCCCAGATATCGGCAGCCTCCATATTGGCAAAGGTTATAAGAGACCGTATAATATCCAGGATGTCTCATCTTTTCCCGGGGTTCAGCCTGGAAAAGAACATGGGCTATGGCACGATGGTTCATAGAAGGAATTTAAGTTTTCTTGGGCCAACCCCTTTTCACCGGGGGAAATTTGTCCTAAAATATACAGAGGGGTAATATGCGGGATTCTTCACCTGAAAAGCTGGTTCGTCAGGGAAAAATAGAAGAGGCCATACGTATATACGAAAGAGCCCTGAGGAAAAAACCCCGGGACGAATATCTAATGAGAAAACTGGGGGAACTCTACGAAAGGGCAGGTCTAAAGGATGAGGCCATAAGGATGTTCACCCGCCTGGGGAACTTCTACCTGGAGCGGGAATTTCTGAAAAAAGCCCTGGCTATTTTCAAGAAAGTCTACATGCTGGAACCCCAGAATCCGGACCATTCGCTTACCCTGGCCGATCTATATGTTAAACTCGGACTTCTGGTAAACGCCAAAAACCTTCTTATACACCTGGGAGAAACCCTCATAAGGAAACAAAATTACAAAAAGGCCATAGAGGTTTACGAAAGGCTGGCCTCCATCGTGCCTGACGATCCCAAGGTGAAGGAAGCCCTGCTTAATCTCTATCTCAATCAGGGAGAGAAGGACAATGGTGTTGAACTTTTGCTTAATCTGGCAGAAAGGGAAATTCAGGAAGGTAAAATAGAAAAGGCCTTAGCAAGATTAAAGCGGGCTATGATACTTCAGCCCGAAAATCTCAGAACACTGGAACTGGCCAAAAGATTAAGCGCCTCCACAGGTTCGGACTTCTTTGAGCAACTGGCCCTGCCCCTGCTTAAAAAGAGGCCAACACCGGAGCTTAAAAGGATTCTTGCGGAGTATTACCTGGATTTTCAGAACCTCAAAAAAGCCCGGGCGCTCCTCGAAGAACTCCTGGCAGAAAATCCCGAAGATAAAGAAACAAAAAGGAAACTGGCTCACATCTTTCTTATTCAGGGAGAATTTGACAGGGCCTTCGAACTTTTACAACCCATAGCGAATGAATTAATAAAGGCGGGGGAAGAGGAGGAAGCGGTGGAGGTCCTTAATCCCATATTAAAAGCAAACCCAAACCACGCTAAAACCTTAGAAAAAATAGCCCAGATTTACGAAAGATCCGGTAAGAAGCACAACGAAATTGCGGTTCTTACAACCCTGGCCGAAATATACGAGGGAACGGGAAAAAGAGAAAATTTGATAGAAACGCTTAAGAGACTGTTGAGTCTTGATCCTGGCAATGTTTACTTTCAGGAAAAATTCGCCATGCTCACTGGAGAAGAGGAGGAAAGTCCTGAGGAATTCATAAAAATGCACATGGAAGAAGCGGAGAACTACATGAAGTTGCAATTATGGATGAAAGCCGAAGCCGAAATTGAAAACATCCTTCTCAGGTATCCGGATTACTGGCCAGCCAGGCTTAAATTACTGGAAATATACATCCGAAAAGGAGATAAAAAGGCTACCAAGCGCCTTGCTGATTCCATAAGAATGGAAATAAGGGACACTGAAAAACTCTCACAGTTGGACGCTCTCCTGTCTTCCCTGGCCACCGTTTCTAAAGAACCGGAGGAGGAACTGGAAGAAATACAGGAATTGAACGAGGACCTTCTTTTAGAAGAGGAACAACTCCTAGAAGCCCAGGAGACTGTCCTTGACATGGAGGTCGCAGAATCCGAAACCCTCGGGGAAAAGAAAGCGGAATCCGAAGCCCTGGAGGAAAAGAAAGCAGACACTAATGTGGATATGGAAATGGGCCTGGAAATTCCTTTAGAATCCTCCCCGGATATAGATACTAATGTAGACCTTGAGGGGCCATCTGTTTCAGAAGAGAAGGAAACGCAGAGAGAATGGGAAGCGTTTCTTGAAGAACCAGCGCAGGCGGATAAGGAAATGCCTGGTGGCGATAGGGAAAAACCTTCCATAGATGCCCAACTTGAGGAAATTCTGAAGGAATTCGGTATCTCAAAACCGGAAAAATCTTCTTCTCAAAAGAAAGTAGAGGAGGTTTCCCAGGAGGAACTTGTAGACATAGCGAAGGCAATAACCCAGGAACTGGAGGCTATGGATTTCCTGGGAGAAGAGGAGATAAAGGAAAGTTCCAGGGAGGACATGGAACTTATAAAACAATTATCTTCCTCCATGAGCGCCTCCATTGAGGAGGAGGACTATCAGACCCATTTTGATTTAGGAGTTGCATATTTTAAAATGGGAATGTTTGACGAAGCCCTTGCGGAATTTCAGATCTCGGCCAAAAGTCCTGAAAAAAAACTGGAATCCCTGGAGTTGATGGGAATATGCCTTTTTGAAAAGGGTTTGTACGAACAGGCTATAGAGACTTTTAAGAGAGGGCTCGATGAAGAGGGATATTCTCCGGAAAAATATTTAGGCCTTAAATACCATCTTGCAAAGGTCTATGAGGTTCTTGGAAACCAGGAAGAGGCCCGGGGCCTGCTGGATGAAATTAAGAGGGTGGACCCGGATTACATTGACAAGGTGGAGAAATTCTCTGATTTCCTCCATTGAGACTCCCCTTTTTCCCGGTAAATCGTGTTCTTTCCTTTCCTCCAATAATACATCCCAACCTTATGGATCGCATTTCTATTCGTGGGAGAACATTTCTCGTAAAGGGAAAACACAGCGGAAACTGGGGGATATCTGAGCAGAGAGTATCTTTGAAACTTTGCCTGTTAAAGGCTCTTAATCTCGAGGTAAACGCTTTCTTTGAGCATTCCAACCCTGGCTTCCTTTATGCCTATCCCATCAGGGAGGGAAAGGGAAAGGTTTCGCCGGAGAAAAGGGAAATTTCCCCTCTCTTTTCCAGGCTATGCTGGCACCCAGTAAAAAGAGAAGAACTGCTATTCCTGTTAAGGCTGGCGGAAGAAGGAAAGAAAACAGGGGTGGTCTCAATACTGGGGCCAGACGGTTCCGGGAAGTCTTACCTCATAAGAAGAACGGTAAGCCTTCAACCCAACTCAATCCTCCTGGATGCCTCCCACAAAATGCTTGAGCGACACCTTGAATGGGTCATCAAGAACGGACCCTGGGACATTATCGGCCTGGAAAATTATCAGGGAACGAGGGCCAGGGAAGCCTTTAAAATTCTTTTCTCCTCCTTTCCCCGGTCTCTGTTTCTTCTGGAAGGGGAAGAGGATGGGAGTTTTTTCCTCAACCTGAGCCCCTTAAATCCTGAAACCTGGAGGGAAAAACTAGTTTTTCTGGACGAAGAGGTGAAAAGCAAAGCCCTTTCCCTTGTAGAAGAGGGGGTGACCCCGGGAGGGCTTATATCCGCTCTCATGGGGAAACCTTCGGGCAAGGTGCAGGCAATAGCCACAAAAGAGGAAAAACTCACAAGAATTAAAACCAGTGGAAAAGAAAGGGAGGTGGAGAACCTCCTGGGCCTGGGGAAAAGAGAAGAGGCCCTGAACCTCATAAAGAGGTGCAGGTCCAGGACCTGTTTGGCCATAAAGGCCTACATAGAAGGACGAGAATTTTTGCCCTCGGACAGGGATTCTGCCCTGAGTTTTTTGTGGGCGGGAAAGGCCCAGGAAAAGAGGGGAAATCCATTGCTGGCAGAGGCTTATTACCGGGAAGCCTACAGGAAAGCCCTGGAGGACCTTGATGGGGAAACTGCAGGCAGGGCATTTTCCGACCTGGGAGCCCTTTTCTTTAGGAATGGAAACCTTGAACAGGCAGAAGATTTTTTCCGCCGCTCCATGATGCTCCTTTCATCTTGGGGAAGCGAAAAAGCCTTTACCATTTCCGCTTTCAACCTGGCTGAGGTCTTTTTCCAGAAAGGGGCCTGGGATAAAGCCGAAAAACTCTACCGGATGAGTTACGAAAGAAGTTCCAGGGAGAAAGATGGTCTCTCACACGGGTATGATGCCATCTCCCTGGGATACCTCCTCTTTTTAAAGGGCCAAAAAGAAGAAGGAAAAAGTCTGCTGAGGGAAGGGGCTGAAATATTTCTCAGAGCGGGCAACAACCTGGAACTGGAAGACCTGGCCTGGAAGGTTTCGGAAATTTCCATAGAAGAAGGTTCACTGTTTATGGAAGGGAATGTAAATTTGCCCCATCCCTACCCGGCAATTAAAGCTTTCCTGAGGGGCAAAGAGCCTGAACCCCTTCAGGATCCATGGTCACTGCTACTGAGGGGGTTAAGGCTGAGGAGAAAATCCAATCTCGCCTCCGCCCACAAAACCTTTCTATCCATGGGAAGGGAAGACCTTGCCCACTGGGTATCTTATTTAATGGCCAGAGAAAACCTCTGGGCCAGGAGCGACCTTTCTAGGCTGAGAAAAGCCCTGCGCTGGTATAAATCCCGGGGTTGTTTCCGGTGGAAAATTCTTCATGACATTACATCCTTTCCCGAGGAAAAAGAAATTTTCCCCCGGGCTGAAGAAGAGCAGGTACTTTCAAAATTACACGAACTGGCCCGGGAAAATTGGGGCGATCTCCCCTCTGCTTTTCTTTTGTTTTCAGAGGGGGAGGTCCTGGCAAAAAAAATCTCCCCCCCTGTTCCATGGCTTATTTTAAGAAGGCACAGGGAAAACAGGCTGATTAATTCCCTGGAGGATATTACCGACCCGGAAGAGAGAGGGGAAGCGTTTCTGGCCGGGATTAAAAGTTTTATTCTGGCTTCGGAAGAATCCCTTTCCGGTAAAATCCTCGGATTTGTCTCCTCCCCTGAGGAGAACAGCTTTTCCCCGGGGGACCTGGAAACCCTCAAATTTTTGCTCAGGAAGGCTTCCCGGGCCATTAAACCGAAGGAAGGGTTTATGCTTCTCAGGGGTAGCTCCCGTCCCATGTTAAAAGTCTATGCCAAGATAAAAAGAGCCTCCTCCAATTCGGACCCTGTATTGATCCTGGGAGAAACCGGAACCGGAAAGGAATTGGTGGCTCGTTCCATCTCAACCCTTTATGGAGGAAAATTTGTGGCCCTGAACTGTGCCTCCATTCCCTCCGAACTAATGGAATCAGAACTTTTCGGTTACAAAAAGGGAGCCTTTACCGGGGCAAACAGGGATAAGAGGGGTCTGCTGGAGGAAGCGGACGGTGGAGTGCTTTTTCTGGACGAAGTGGGAGAAATGCCCAGGGAAATCCAGGCCAAATTTCTAAGGGCGCTTCAGGATGGTCATTTCAGAAGATTGGGGGATGTGCGGGAAAGAAAATCCACCTTCAAACTCATCGCTGCCACAAATCGTAACCTGGAGGAGGAAGTTAAGGCGGGAAAGTTCAGGAAGGATTTGTATTACCGCATTTCCCAGTTCGTGATAAAAATCCCCCCGCTAAGGGAAAGACCCGAGGATATAATTACATTAAGCGAGGAATTCGCCAGGAAGTTTTCCGGCAGGCCCGTAAACCTCTCGGTCTCCCTGAGGAAAGTGCTTCTGAGTCATTCCTGGCCGGGAAATGTGAGGGAACTTCAAGGGGTAATAAAATACGCCGTTAACATGATGGAAGAGGGGGAATCCACGCTTCTTCCGCAACACCTGCCCCTGGATTTTTCCAGGGACCAGGAGTTCCTCCCCCTTGAAGAGGCACGCCAGCGGTGGGAAAAGGCCTATGTGACAAGGGCCCTGGAAATTACCGGAGGAGATGTCTCCAGGGCTGCCTCAATGCTCGGTATATCCAGGCAACACCTTCATAAATTGATAAAGAAATTCCAGTTAAAATGAAGTATGTTCTGAAAAGACTCGCCCTGGGAGTTCTAATTCTATGGGCCTCGGCAAGTTTTGTGTTTTTTTTAATGAGGCTTCTTCCTTCGGATCCTGTGGAAATAATCTTAGGGGAAAACGCCAGGCCCGCACAAATTGAGGAACTTAAAAGGGAACTTGGGCTGGACAAACCCCTCTGGGTTCAATATATCAATTTCCTTTCGGGCCTCACAAGGGCAGACCTGGGGAGGTCTCTTATCTCCAACGAAAGGGTGACGGACCTCATTCTCTCACATCTTCCTTATACCGGCACCCTGGCCCTGTTTGCCATAATTCTCACTGTTCTCTTATCCTTTCCCCTGGCAATACTGGCAACCATCAAGGAAAAGGCAGACCTACCGGTCTTTATCGTATCCACCGCAGGTCTTGCCATACCAAATTTCTGGCTTGGTCCCCTTCTCATTCTCTTCTTATCCGTAAAATTGAGGATATTTCCTGTCTCCGGGGCAGAAACTCCTGCCCACTACATACTCCCCGCCATAACATTGGCCACCGCCCTGTCCGCCTACCTGGTAAAAATCATAAGAAAATCCATTAAAGAAGAAAGCAATAAACCCTATATTCTGGCCTTGAGTTCCCGTGGCCTTTCAAGGAACCGAATCTTTCTTTATCACATCCTTCCCAACGCCATGATTCCTATAATTACCATAGTGGGACTTGAGACAGGGGCCCTTCTCACGGGAACCATAATAACCGAACGGGTTTTCTCCATCCCTGGAATAGGCACCCTCCTTATAAAGGCCATAGGGGAAAGGGATTATCCCTTGGTTCAGGGCCTGGTTCTCTTCATAGCCGCCGTTTATGTTCTTATAAATCTTCTCGTTGACCTTTCCTATCCTCTCATAGACCCGAGAATAAAACTGGGGGGGGACCTTGAAAAAAGGTAAAATAGGCCTTTTCCTTTTTCTGCTACCAGTGGTACTTTCCCTTTTTCTCTATTTCCTCCTCCCCTATTCCCCCGGGCAGGTAAATATGGGGGAGAGGCTTGAACCCCCCACCCTGGCCCATCCCATGGGCACAGATTTTCTGGGAAGGGATGTGGCTAAAAGGGCGGCTGTGGGCGTTTTCCTCTCCTTAGGTCTCGCTCTCCTGGTGGTTCTTATAACCTCTATCACGGGAACCGCCCTGGGAACTCTGGCAGGCTTAAGGGGAGGATTATTAGACGAGACAGTAATGAGAACCGTGGACCTTTTCCTCTCTTTTCCGGGATTCCTTCTCGCCCTGACCTTTGTGGCTTTACTGGGTGGAGGATTTAGAAACCTGCTAATCGCCCTCTCTTTTTCGGGATGGACCTCCTATTGCCGCCTTTCCAGAGGGATAGCGGTTAAATTAAGGGAAGAGGAATTCATTCTCTCCAGCCTGGCCCTGGGGGCCTCCTTTCCCTGGATATTGAGACACCATGTTTTTCCCCATGTATTCCCGGTGGTAAGGATTCAGGCGGTGGTTTCAATGGCCGGGGTTATACTCGCTGAATCCTCTCTGAGCTTTCTGGGTCTGGGCTTTCAACCTCCCACCCCCTCCTTAGGGGCAATGATCGACGAGGGAAGAGGTTTTCTTTTCCAGGCTCCGTGGTTAAGCATATTCCCTGGAATATTTCTCTTTCTGATGATCATGGGGCTACTCATGATGGCCGAGGAAGAAAACTTAGGTAGCATTTTTTCGTAAAAACCCATAGGAGGAAACCATGAAGAAAGCCATCTGGATTTCCATAGGGATTTTGCTGGCGGTAGCGGTAATAATTCTCAATGTCAAAAGGTCCGATTCCGGGGTTAAGGTCCGGGTCCAGAAGATAAAAAGAACCAACCTGGTATCCATAGTGGAGGGGACCGGGGAGATAAAGCCCACTAAAAATGTGGAGATCTCCGCTGACATTTCCGGAAAGATAGTAAAGATAGGCGTTAGGGAAGGGGACAGGGTTAAAAAGGGACAGTTTCTCCTCCAGATAGACCCCTCCCTTTACAGGGCCGAACTGGAATCGGCCCAGGCTTCCCTCAAGGCCACTGAGGCCCAACTTATCCAGAGCGAGGCTGCCTATGAAATTGCCAGGAAGAACTACGAGAGGGCCAAAAAACTTTTCTCCAAGGGGATAATTTCCCAGGAGGAATTCCTCAAGGCAGAGGCGGATTTCAAATCCTCCCTTTCTTCCCTTAAGGCCCTTAAATTCAGAATCAAACAGAACGAAGCCCAGGTGCGTTCCGCCAAGGAA
This sequence comes from Candidatus Aminicenantota bacterium, assembly GCA_027025175.1. Taxonomy (GTDB): domain Bacteria; phylum Acidobacteriota; class Aminicenantia; order S016-38; family S016-38; genus JALSNJ01. The sequence continues at coordinate 12,765 of JALVRF010000042.1, forward strand.
AAACTCAAAAAGACCCTTATAACCTCCCCGGTGGACGGGGTGGTAACCAGCCTGAATGTGGAAGAGGGGGAAGTGGCCATAATAGGCACCATGAACAACCCGGGCACCATTCTTCTTACGGTGGCGGACCTTTCCCAGATGCAGGCAGAAGTGTGGGTAGACGAGACGGACATAGTTAAGGTGAGGAAAGGCCAGAAGGCCACAGTGGAGGTGGATGCCTTTCCGGAGGAGAAATTCCACGGGGTGGTAACAGAGGTGGGAAGTTCACCGCAGCAGGAAACCACGGCCCTTTCCTCTTCCCAGGAGCAGGCCAAGGAATACAAGGTGGTTATAGTCCTGAAGGGAGATGTAAGTAAACTAAAACCCGGCCTCACTGCCACGGCCAAGATACAGGTGGCCAGGGCCCAAAATGTTCTGGCAGTCCCCATCTCTTCCCTTGTGGTTCGGAAGGTAAAGGGCAAGGAAAAGGAAGGGGTTTTCGTGGTTGAAGGGGGAGTGGCAAAGTTCAGGCCCATTGAAAAGGGAATTATGGGGGAAATGAAGGTGGAGGTCCGTTCAGGGCTTAAAGATGGAGATCAGGTTATAATTGGCCCCTTCAAGGTTCTCAGGGTTCTCAGAGACGGCCAGAAGGTGAGGGTAGAGAAAAAATTCAGGAGGAAGTAAGCCTTGCTGATAAAAACCGAGGATGTCTGGAAAATTTACAAAATGGGAAAGGTTCAGGTGGAAGCCCTGAGAGGCGTAAGTTTGGAGGTGGAAAGGGGAGAATACCTGGCCATAATGGGACCATCGGGCTCTGGAAAATCCACCCTCATGAACATATTAGGCTGCCTGGATACCCCTTCAAAGGGGAAGTATTACCTGGAGGGGAAGGATGTATCCTCCCTGAATGACGACGAGTTATCCCTTCTCAGAAACAAAAAAATAGGTTTCGTTTTTCAGAGTTTTCACCTTCTTCCCAGAACCCCGGCAATCCACAATGTGGAATTGCCCCTTATTTATGCAGGGCTTGCCAAAAAGGAAAGGAGGAAAAGAGCCGAAAGGGCCCTGGAAATGGTGGGGCTTAAGGATAGAATGTGGCACAGGCCCAATGAACTTTCCGGAGGAGAACGCCAGAGGGTAGCCATAGCCAGGGCCATAGTAAATCAGCCCTCCATCCTTTTAGCCGACGAGCCCACGGGTAATCTGGATTCCCGTTCCGGAGAGGAAATAATGGGAATTTTTGAGGAACTCCACCGTCAGGGAAATACTATCATAGTGGTAACCCATGATCATAATATAGCCGCAAGAACAGAAAGGATTGTAAAATTGAAGGATGGGAGGATACTGAGTGATACGTAATTTCCTTCTGGTAATAACCGAGCCCTTTTCCCTGGGAAAGAAGTTAAAGGGGGAAACCTCCTGGTTAATTCCGGCCTTAGTTATTCTGGCGGCAACCCTTATTTTTTCCCTTCCCTATGCTCCAAAACAGTTCAAGGAATCCATCCAGATGCTTCAAAACACAAAACCTGAGGTGGTGGAAAAACTCAGGGAAGCAGGAAGATGGGATTCCATACTGAATACACCCAAAAGGGCTATTTACCTCAGAACCACTTTAGGATTGTCATTTTCTTATTTCCTTTCCGTCTTAATAGGGACACTGCTGATTATTTTAGCCCTCAGGTTTTTTACCCCAGAGGGCAGTTTCGGCCAGGTTCTTACCCTTTACACTTACTCCACTGCGATAAGCTATCCCTTAGCCAGCCTGGTTCGGGACCTCGTAATTTACCTTAAGGGCACCACATTGGGGGTTACCACCTCCCTTCTGCTTTTCTTCCCATTTTCTCCTTTTTCGAAGATTGGAAGGTTCCTCCAGGCTTTTGACCTGTTCAGCCTCTGGGCAGCCATCGCCTTAGGCCTTGCCCTGGACGGGGCCCTGAACCTGGGAAGAAAAAGGGCGTTGGGAATCTCAGTAGGAGTCTGGCTGTTCAAGGCCTTAGTGGTTGGCGGGCTTTCCCTGCTTTTTTAATTTATGGTAAAATAAGCGTGGCCCGCTAGCTCAACAGGTAGAGCAACGGACTCTTAATCCGTGGGTTCGGGGTTCGAGTCCCCGGCGGGTCATTTTTTTTATGAAAAAAACCGCTGATCCTCACATTCACGGGGGATGGGGCTTCAGTTTTCAGAGGGAGGAATTCGGACCCCTGGAGGAAAAATTAAGGGCCTCTGGGGTTGTCTTTGCCATTCCAACCCTGATGAATGCTTCCTTCTGCGAGCTGGCAAGGATAGGGGAGGCTTTCCTTCACTACAGGACGAAAAATCCTGACTCCATATTTCCCTTCCTCAGGGTTGAGGGTCCCTTTATAAGTCCGGAAAAATCCGGGGCCCAGCCAAGAGAATTTATACTTCCTGCAACGGAAAATAATATAAGGGAATTTTTATCCCTGCCAGGGATAGAAATGTTCACCTTTGCCCCGGAAATTCCAGGAGCAGAAGCCCTGATAGATATGGCCCTGGAGAGGGGAAAAATCCCATCCATTGGCCACACCAACGCTACTTACCCGGACATATTAAGGGCCTATCAAATGGGGGTCAGGCATTTTACCCATTTTCCCAACGCCATGAGGGGAATGCATCACAGGGAAATAGGTGCCCTGGGGGCAGGGCTTTTGCTTGAGGGAGTTCACCTCGAGGTCATCGGGGACTTCGTTCACCTTTCCAGGGAATTTTTGAGAATTATCTTAAAGATTAAGGGCCCTGAATTTTCCCTGATCTCGGACATGATACCTGAAGGGCCATCTGATTCCCCCTTCCTTGACCCCCAGGGAAATCTCAAAGGAGGCGGTGTGCCGGTGGCTGTTCAGGCGGAGAAATTGAAGAGTCTGGGGCTTTCCCAGAGGGAATTGGAAAGGCTCTCCCTTCTTAATGCCCTTTCCTTTTTCCAATCCAGAAAATCCTGATGTCCCTGAGATTGGTATCCGTGGGGCCTGTTTTTATCAGAAGCCCTAATTTTTCAAAGAAATTATATGAATCGTTATTTTCAAGGTATTCTTCGGGCTTCAAATCACCCATTTTCCCGTAAACATCGCTGCAAAAGACTGCACCAGATGCATCTGTAGGACCATCTATCCCGTCAGTTCCCATACTTAAGGCGCAGAACCGACCCTTTATTTCCCGGCAATCCCTTATTAGGGCCAGGAGAAACTCTGTGTTTCTACCGCCTTTACCCTTCCCCTTTACCGTAACCGTAAGTTCTCCGCCTGAAAGGAGGACCAATGGAGGTTCCCAGGGATTACCGCTCCTTAGAATTTCAAAGATTACCCCGGAGTAAACCCCACTTGCCTGGCTGGCTTCACCGCTGTCCTCTGAGGTCAATATGGCCGTGTTAAAACCCTCTTTTTTTGCCATATCTTCAATGTCCTTAAGAATTTTCAATGTGTTGGCCAGGACCACGAAGCGGTTTTTTCTAAAGACAGGGTCCGTGGGTTTTGGACTCTCAGGGACTGAGTTTAATTTATCCAAAAAGGGGGAAAGGCCGTATTTTGTCATAATCTTAGAAGCCTGCTCTAAGGTAGTTGGGTCAGGAACTGTTGGACCGGAGCCTATGTCCTGTGGTTCATCCCCTCTGACATCAGAAATGGCGAGGGTTATAACCCTTGATGGGGCAAAGGCCCTGGCCAGCCTTCCTCCCTTTATGAGGGAAATGTGTCTCCTTACGGTGTTAATTTCGCCTATGCTTGCCCCTGAGAGGATGAGTTTCCTGTAAATAAAGGAAAGGTCCTCTAAGGTAAAGGGGGGATGGGGAAGAACCGCTAAGGAAGAAGCCCCACCGGAAATCAGAAAGAGAACCAGGTTATGGGGTCCTGTCTCCTCTGCCAGGGAAAGAAGAGCCTTTCCGGCCCTCAGGCTTTTGCCGTCTGGATAGGGGTGGGAACCTAAATAAAATTCAAATCCCTCAACCTCCCCCTCTTTATTGGATATTACCATACCCCTTTTTATTCTTTTTCCGAAAAACTCCTTAGCCCCCTTGGCCATGGAAACCGCGGCCTTTCCTATAGAGACTACAATTATGTTCTCATGGGAAAAATCGTGAAAATTGGCCTTAAGAAAATCCAGGACGAGATTATAACCGGAATTTGTTCTTATGGCCTCTACGGCCCAGGCCTTCATCCTTTCAGGTATTTCTCCAGGCATTTTAAGGCTCTCCTTAAAACTTCCTCCCTTGGCAAACTGGCGTCTATTATTTCGTAATCAGAGGATTTTATAACCTCAAGGTAAATTTCCCGAACCCTTTGCAGGAAATCTTCCCTTTCAAAATGTCTTTCCTTCCTTTCCTTCCTGCCAAGTGCCTGCTCAGGGGGAAGGTCAAGGAGTATGACGAGGTCTGGTTCTGGGAAAATACCATTCATCCTGCAAATTTTCCTATAATCAAGACCCCGGGCTCCCTGATAGGCACAGGTGGAATAAAAATACCTGTCGCATATTACGATTTTCCCTTCTGAAAGGGCCGGTCTTAAAACTTTCTCCACATGCTCTTTTCTGTCTTTAAAGAAAAGTTCAAGTTCCTCCTCCGGGGTTATAGCGCCATTTTTTATTTTCCTTATCAGTTCCCTTCCGTATTTTCCCTGGGTAGGTTCGCTGGTTATTAATACCGAATAACCCCTCTTTTCTAATTCCTTTTTAAGGTTGAAACTGAGGGTGGTTTTTCCAGCACCGTCTATACCCTCTATTACAATAAAAAATCCGGGCATTAATCCCTTATGGGCATCACTACATATTTATAATTGACAACATCATGCACAGGCTCAAAAACCACCGCTTTTCCTACTTCGTCAAAGTACATTTTCACCAGATCTGAGTCAACAACAGAAAGAAATTCGGTTATGTATCTGGGATTGAAGGTTATTTTAAAGACCTCTCCCCTGTAATCTGCTTCTATCTTTTCACTAAACTCTCCCAGGTCAGGATTCTGGGAGCTTATCTCCATGTAACCTTCTTCAACTTTAAACCTGACCCCTCCCTGCTTTTCCTCAATTATAATTGAGGCTCTTCTTAACGAATCCTGTAATGCCTCCCTATTTATGATAACTTCGTAATTAACAGTCTTCGGAAAAACAACCTCGTAATTCGGGAATCTTCCTTCAACCTTGGAAACATTTATGGTTTTTCCGTCAAACTGAAAGAAAATATTTCTTTCATCGTCTCCAAAGGAAAGTTTTTCTTCCTCTGCCCTCTGCAATTTAGCGAGAACATTTTTAAGGAGTATGTATTCCCTGGTCTCGCCCTGATAATCAAAATCCTTTTCAACTAAGGAAAGCCGGTGACCGTCGGTAGAAACCATTATGGCTTTACCGCTCTCCAGTTTAAAAAGAACGCCGTTTATTATAAACCTGCTGTCCTTCTGGTTAATTGAAAATATGGCCTTTCTTATAAATTCCTTCATTATTTCCGAGGGAAAATCCTGAACATCTATTTTAGGAGTAGGAAATTCTGGAAAACCTTCTGGTCCGCTATAAACGAGTTTAAAGGGAGATTTTCCGTCATTTACC
>JALVRF010000043.1 GCA_027025175.1 Candidatus Aminicenantota bacterium
GGTCTCGGAGCAGAATGCAAAGTTGGGTTCTTCACCCGTCTTGTCAGGGTTTATGTAATGGCAGCGGTTATTGTTTTCCTGATTTACTCCCTGTGGTTAGCCCTGGCCTTTGTGGGTATATTATTTTTGGGTTCATTGATTACCTCATTACAGAGGTTTTTCTGTGGGATAAAGATTTTAAAGCAGTAGGGTGAAAACTTATAGAGTAATTTACATTTCCTCGCTGAAGAGTTTATAATTCTAAGCATGAGACCCGAAATAATAGGAGAAAAAACAAAGGTTAAGGTTTTATCGGGAAAAAGGACTTATATCTTCTTTGATAATGCGGCATCCACCCCTGCCCTCAGGAGAGTTAAGGAGAAACTGGATCAGGTGTTGCCCTATTATTCCAATGTGGAGCGGGGCATAGGTTACAAGTCCTTCGTGTCAACCGAACTCTTTGAAGAAGCCAGGGAAAAGGTCAGGGAATTCCTTGATGTTCCAGAAAGCCACACGGTAATCTTCACCAAAAACACCACAGAAGCCATAAACAAACTGGCCCGCAGGATGAAGGAATACATCGGAAACGGGAAGGTCCTCACCACGGAGATGGAACACCATTCAAACCTCCTGCCGTGGCTCAAGTATTACGACACCGTGGTGGTTCCAGTGGACTCCCACGGCAGACTTGACCTAAACCGCATAGAGGATACCCTCAAAAAGGAAAGCGGAAAAATAAAACTGGTAAGCGTCTCTGGAGCCTCCAATGTTACGGGTTTTCCCAATCCCATTTACGAGATAGGCGAAATTGCCCATCGCTACGGTGCCCTATTTTCAGTGGATGGAGCTCAACTGGTCCCACATAAGAGAGTTTATGTTTCCCGGGGAATAGACTTCCTTTCCTTTTCTGCCCACAAGTTTTACGCCCCCTTTGGTTCCGGTGCCCTGGTGGCCAGGTCCGAATTTTTCAGCGATGGAGTCCCTGAATCCGTGGGTGGAGGAACGGTGAAGTTCGTCTCCCTGGACGAGGTTATATGGGCAGACCTTCCGGAGAGGGAGGAGGCAGGAACCCCCGTTATACTGGGGGCCGTGGCCCTGGCCGAGGCCATGAGGGCCTTTGAGGAGTGGGGTATGGAGAACCTGGAGAGAAGGGAGGAGGAACTTCATCGGGAACTTTATAGGGTGCTTTCCTCCTTTGACAGAATTGAAATTCTGGGAGGGGAAAGGAGACCCGGGGATTTTCCGGTTATATCCTTCACCGTAAAGGGAGCCTCCCCATATCTGATTTCTTCGGTTCTTTCCTTTGAATATGCCATAGGAGTCAGAACAGGATGTTTTTGTGCCCAGCCCTATGTTAAAAAACTCATGGGGGTTTCCCGGGAGGAAACAGAAAGGGTGAAGGAAAATCTAATAGAGGGAAAACTTCCAGGCCTGGGAGCCATAAGGACGAGTTTGAGTTTTTATAATACCGTTGAAGAAATAGAAGTCCTGAAACAGGCCTTAGAGGAGGCCCTTAGCAGGAGGGAATTTCATTATAAATACGAGCCACACCTTAAGGCTTTCGTCCCTGAGAACTTCAAGTTTTCCCTTCCCTTCTGATGCCCCCCTGGAAACTGGCCCTTCTCGCCCTGGTAGGGTTGTTTGCCGGGTTTATAAATGTGGTGGCCGGTGGTGGTTCCTTTATAACCCTTCCTGTTCTGATTTTTCTGGGCCTGCCGCCCTCTACTGCCAACGGCACCAACAGGGTGGGAATTCTTATCCAGAACATATTCGCCCTCTGGAGGTTCCACAGGCTCAAGGTATTTCCCTGGAAATTTTCCCTGATGGTGGTGGCTCCTGCGGTAGCAGGGGCACTGCTTGGAGCGAATCTTGCCACAATAATAAGTCAGGAAGCCTTCAAGAAGGCCCTGGCTCTTCTCATGGTTGTCGTTACAGGGGTTACCCTATATATAAATCCCGTAAAGAAACTTGCCGGTTCCTCGTCGGTGAGCGATTTTCCTGACCTTAATTTTAAAAGATGGGCTCTCACAATATTTCTTTTCTTCCTCATAGGGATATACGGTGGGTTTGTGCAGGCAGGGGTTGGCTTTTTCATACTATCCGCCGTCCTTCTTTCCGGGCTTGACTTGGTGAGGGGAAATGCGGTGAAGATTTTCGTGGTTCTGATTTTTACGGTTTTCGCTTTAGGGGTTTTTCTTTCAAAGGGCATGGTCAACTGGACTGCGGGGTTGTCCTTAGCCGTGGGAACTACCCTAGGGGGGCAACTTGGTGCCATAGCCTCGGTTAAGAAGGGAAACAAATTCGTCCAGAGGTTCGTTACCGTTCTCATAGTTATCTTTGCCCTTAAACTTCTTTTGACTTAAAGAATCAACATGCAATCCCCGTAGGAATAGAACCTGTATTTTTCCTCCACCGCTAAGCGGTAGGCCCTAAGGAGAAATTCCCTCCCTGCAAAGGCTGAGACCAGAAGGATTAAAGAGGAACGGGGAAGGTGAAAATTGGTGAGGAGTCCCTTTACCGCCTTAAACTCATAACCGGGAAAGATAAAAAGGTCAGTGAAGTGGCTCCCAGGGGAAAACCCATGGGAATAGGCTGACTCCAGGGCCCTTACCACCGTGGTCCCCACTGCAATTATCCTTCTTCCTTCCTCCACCGCTTTCTTAAGCCCCCGGGAGGCCTCAGGGTAAATGTAGTATTCCTCAGGGGGCAGAAAATTTTCCTCCACCACTTCCTTGGTAAGAGGCCTGAAGGTAGCTTCTCCCACATTATGAACTATTTCAATTACCTCTGCCTTTTTCTTCACCTCAGTCAGGATTTCCTGGCTAAAGTGAAGGCCGGCAGTGGGGGCTGCCACGGACCTTCCCTCCTTGGCGTATATGGTCTGATACCTTTCCTCGTCATCAGGAAGGGGCTCCCTCCTTATGTAAGGGGGTAGGGGAACCCTCCCCAGTTTATCCAGTTCCATTTCTAAGGGAAAAAAGAACTCAATGCTCCTTTTTCCACCTTCCCCTTCCTGGCGGATTTCCGCCTCCCTGTCCCGGGCGAAAATTACCCTGTCCCCCTTTCTAAGTCTTCTGGCCGGTCTGGTAAGACCTTCCCACAGGTTATCTCCCAATTTCCGCAGGAGCAAAATCTCCACCCTGGCTCCGGTGGGTTTTCTTCCCAGAAGTCTTGCCTTTATGACCTTGGTGACATTTATAACCAGAACATCTCCCTCCTTGAGGTAGGAGGGAAAGTTTAAAAACCTATCGTGGATTATCCTTTCCCCCTCCCTGTAAAGGACCATCATCCTGGACAGCCCTCTTTTTTCAGGGGGCTTCTGGGCTATCAGATGGGGAGGAAGGTCAAAATCAAATTCCGATAATTTCATGTTTTTTGACTTTTGGGGAGCGGGCTATAAGCCGAATTCTGTCCTGGGCCACCATTTATCTGGGAGAAGGGTTACCCCTTCCCTCAAGCTGCCTACCAGGGGTTAAGGCCGGGCCAGCCACCCCTTTTGGCATTGCTCCGAGCGGGGTTTACCGTGCCCCCGATGTCGCCATCGGAGCGGTGGGCTCTTACCCCACCTTTTCACCCTTACCCCGCCCTTTGAAAGGACGGGGCGGTCTATTTTCTGTGGCACTTTCCCTGGGCTTGCGCCCGGTCCCTGTTAGGGACCGCCCTGCCCTGCGGAGTTCGGACTTTCCTCCCGCCTTAAGGCGAACGGTGGCCTGCCCGCTCCCAACAAATATTATACCATGTGAAGGTCGTGGCCTAATTTTTCCTTCTTGGTTTTCAGGTATTCTCTGTTAACCTTGTTGGGGGGTATTTCTATGGGAACCCTCTCCACTATTTCCAGTCCATACCCTGCCAGGGCAACGAATTTTCTCATGTTATTGGTAAGCAGCCTCATCTTTCTCACCCCCAGAGCTCTCAAAACCTGGGCTCCCATTCCGTAATCCCTTTCGTCGGGCTTAAATCCCAATTTCTTGTTGGCTTCCACCGTGTCAAGTCCCTGATCCTGAAGGGCATATGCCTTTATCTTGTTTTCAAGTCCTATCCCCCTTCCCTCGTGGTTAAGTATGTAAAGTATTACCCCCTTTCCTTCCTTTTCTATCATTTCCATAGAACGGTGAAGCTGAGGGCCGCAGTCGCATCTCAGGGAGCCAAAGGTGTCCCCGGTAAGGCACTGTGAATGGGCCCTAACGAGAACCGGCTCGTCGGGTTTTATTTCCCCTTTAACCAGAGCCACGTATTCGTGCCCGTGGATTATGTCCTTGAAAAGGTGGATGGTAAAATGGCCGTATTTGGTGGGTAGGTCGGCCCTGGCCACCTCCCTCACCAGGGATTCCCTGGCCATTCTGTACCTCACCAGGTCCTCTATTTTTACGATCTTCAGCCCGTATTTTTTTGCGAATTCCTCCAGTTGAGGTAGGCGGGCCATGGTTCCGTCCTCGTTCATTATCTCGCACATTACCCCGGCGGGATAGAGCCCTGCCAGTCGGGCAAGGTCCAGGGAAGCCTCGGTATGGCCTGTCCTCTCCAGAACCCCTCCCTTCCTCGCCACTATGGGAAATATGTGCCCTGGCCTGGCAAAGTCTTTGGCCTTTGCCTTAGGGTCAGCCAGTTTTTTCACCGTTATTGCCCTGTCCTGGGCGGAAATTCCCGTGGTGGTGCCCTCCACTGCATCCACGGATATTGTGAAGGCAGTTTTATAGGGGGCAGTATTGTCCACCACCATGGGAGGGAGGTCCAGTTCTTCGGCCCTTTCCTTTGTTATTGAAACACATATAAGCCCTCTTGCCTTGCTGGCCATGAAATTTATAGCCTGGGGGGTGGCCTTTTCTGCAGCCATGACTAAATCACCCTCGTTTTCCCTGTCCTCGCTGTCCACGACAATAACCATTTTGCCCTGCCTTATATCTTCCAGGGCATCCTCTATAGAAGCAAACATTTTCACCTCCGAAGGTTATATTTTATTATATTTCCTTAATTTTTACCATGGGAGGGAATCATGAAAATATATCTAATCAGGCACGGAGAAACAGAGGGAAACAGAGAGGGCTACTTCAGGGGAAGGGCTGATTTTCCTCTGAACGAAAACGGAAGGAAACAGGCAGAGGCCTTAGCAGAGGCTCTTAAAAATGCGGGGATAAAGAGAATTTATACGGGCCCCCTTAGCCGGGCCAGGGAGACTGCTGAAATACTTTCCAGGAAGATATCGGCTCCGGTAATAGTGGAGGAGGGATTCAATAACATAAATCTCGGCCCATGGGAGGGGAAACTTAAAGAGGAGATAAAGGAAAAATACCCTGAAGAGTTTAAAACATGGATAACAGAGCCGGAAAAATTGAGAATTCCCGGGGCAGAAAGCGTACTGGATGTCAGGGAAAGAGCAGTTAAAACCCTGAATATGATTTTAGGAAAGGTTAAAGAGGATTTTGCCGTGGTCAGCCACCGGGCAATTTTAAAACCATTGATAGCCGGGATTCTTGATATAAGGGAACCCTTCTTCTGGAAAATTCATGTGGATACCGCTTCCTATTCCATTTTAAAATTTAACGAAGAGCGAGGGTTTACCCTTTATCTTCTAAATCAAACATCGCATCTTGAAAATTTTGTTGTTGAGGAGTATTGACATTTAAAATTTTTGAGTTTAAACTCCTTTTGAATCCAATGAAGGAGGAAACTAATGATTCAGAAAACCAACTTTTACCGGATTCGTTTTATTAAAACTGGAGACAAACTGGAACTGGAAGTTGAAGGAGACAGGGAATTCGTGGAAGCGAAATTTCAGGAATTCAAACCCCTTCTTCTCGGTGAAACTCCTAAGGCTAAGAGGGAAATAAAGGAGAAGGAAATCCCGGCCAGAAAAAGGGGAAGGGCTAAAAGACAGGTGAAGGGCCTTGAGTTCAATGTGGAGGAGGCAAAGACCTGGTTGAAGAGCCAGAAATTAAAACCAGAAGAGAAACTGGCAGCGGTAGTATATTACTTAGGAGAAAAATTGGGCAGAGCGAGTTTTAAAACCAGGGAAATCAGCGATGCGGTAAAGAAACTGGGCATAAGGATAAAGAACATTTACTTCCACCTGAACAAGTTCAAAAAAATGGAAAAACCCCTCATGGAAAAGGTGGGACGAGGAGAATGGAGGCTTACCGATACCGGCAAAGAATTTTTTAAGTCTGAAAAGAAAGCCTGAGCCATGTGGGCCCTTTATATAATAATCCTGTATTTCCTCCTGCTTACCGGCCTCAATTTTCTCCGGGCCAAAAGGGTGAAGACCCAGGAAGACTTTATGGTGGCAGGAAGGAGCCTTAGCATCCGGGTTATGGTCTTCACCCTCATATGCACCTGGATTGGTTCCGGAACCTTCATTGCAGGGGCAGAATATGCGGCCAGGGCCGGTTTTTCCTCCCTGTGGATGCCTGCAGGGGCCTGGGTGGGAATCATCATAATATACTTCCTGGCTGCAAAGATAAGAACCTTCGGTC
>JALVRF010000044.1 GCA_027025175.1 Candidatus Aminicenantota bacterium
AGGGAATGGAATTTTCTGAGATTACCGAAGCGGAAGGAGAAATGAGGGGAAGGGGAATAAATGACGGCGATATAAGGGAGAAGTTTTCTATCCCCTCCGTAAAACCTCCAGAGGATTGCCCCTGCCTGGGCCTTAACCTTTTTGTTTATTTCCAGATTAAAATAGCCCTGAACCCAATCGCCGAAAAAGGTCCTCCCGTCGTAGTAGGGATTGGATTTGTATTCAAAGTTGTAAAAAAGGGAATAGTTTTCCAGGGTGAAATGTACTGAGGAAAAAAGAAGGACGGGAAAAAGGAGAAAGGCAATCTTATGCTTCATAAGTTGTAAATTATAGGGAACCTGAAAGGCTTGGTCAATTGGGAGTGAGAAATTGTAATCTTCCGGGATATGTGGATAAAATAAGGGATGAAAGGAGGGAAACATGAAAAGGAGCCTGTTGTCACTGATAATACTGCTGGGTCCGTGTTTTATGTTCTCCGGCATCTGGAAGGGGAAGATTTACGTGGAGGACGGGGTAAGGGTGGTGGAGAATTACGGGGAGGGGATCTGGGGAAAGTCCCTTGCGAAAAAAGTGAGTTTTTTAAAAACCCTTTCCATAGGCAGGGAGGAGGGAGAGGATTGGGAGGTCTTAAGTTCCAAGTTGAAACTGGCGGTGGGTCCTGAGAGGGAAATAGTGGTTCTGGACATAAAACGGGAAAAAATAATTAAGTTCTCCGAGAGCGGGAAATTCCTGTGGGAGGCTGGAAAGGCGGGGGAAGGACCGGGTGAGTTTAAGTATACCTTCAGCGTAGCCGTGGCCCCGGATGGCCATGTATTCGTGGTGGATTACGGAAAGATCCACGAATTCTCCCCTGAGGGGAACCTCATCAGGGAGTTCAGAACAGCGGAATACATGGGCAGCATATACTTCATGGGAAATGGAAAAATTCTGGCCAGCGTGATGGTGTCGGGCCAGCCAGGGCTTAAGGCCAATGTTTACGACAGGCAGTTTAAACTCTTAGGGAAATTTCCCTTTGAATACAGGTTCGGCCCGAAACTTTCCGGTGGTGGAGTGATAATGACCGATAAAATCGTGGTGTCCGGGGGAAGGGTTCTGTTCATAATTCCTGACAGGTACGAATTTGTGGTTTTCACCCAGGATGGCAAGCCCCTCATCAAAATAAGGAGGAAGGTGAATTTCGTGCCCACGAAAATAGAGAAGATAGAGGGAGGTTTCAGAGTGGAAGGGGGAGATGAGGTGGGGCCTGGATTCTTTTTCAGGGGAAAATACTATGCAGTCCAGTTCAATAAGGTGGTGAAAGAGGAGGATTATTCCTACAGGAGATACATCGATTTTTACGGGGAGGACGGTAAATTCCTGGGCTCCTACCCTCTTCCTGCATTTACCAGGCTTGGAACTGTGGATTCCCGGGGGAACTTCTATTTCATCAGCACTGACCCCTTTCCCACAATTTACCGGGCTGAACTCAGATTTAAGTAAGAACCCTCTCTGAATTTCTCCTCTGGCTGCCTGTAAAGGTTTTCAAAGAAGACCCAGGATGTTTCCCTCCTCGTCTATATCCACATTTTCCGCATTGGGCTTTTCGGGAAGCCCGGGCATCAATAGAATGTCTCCGGTTATGGGAACCAGGAATCCTGCACCCGAGGATATTCTTATTTCTCGTACTGTGACTAAGAAGTCCTTGGGCCTTCCCAGAAGGGCAGGATTGTCCGAAAGGGATTTCTGGGTTTTGGCTATGCAAACCGGGAAGTGTTCAAAACCCATCTTCTTTATCTTTTTAAGGTCCGATTTCGCCTTTTTGGTAAAGTCTATAGCCTGGGCCCCGTAAATTTCCCTGGCCACGGTCTCTATTTTCTTCTCCACGGGCATGTCCAGAGGATATAGAAATTTTCTCTGAGGAGATGGGTCAATCCTTTCCATAACCGCCTCTGCCAGTTTAACGGCTCCATCTCCCCCTTTACTGTAGGCATCCATTACTGCGGAGCGGGCTCCCATGCTCTCTGTAAATTCCCGGACAATCTTAATTTCCCGGTCGGTGTCCGAGTGAAAACGGTTTATAGCCACAACGGCCCTTACCCCGAACTTTCTTATGTTTTCCAGGTGTTTTTCCAGGTTGGCAAGGCCCTTTTCCACCGCCCCCGGGTCAGGTTCCTGAAGATGGGAGAGTTTCTTACCTCCATGCATTTTAAGGGCCCTTACCGTGGCCACCAGAACCACCACATTGGGGTAAAACCCGGCTGTTCTGGAGACGATGTCAAAGAACTTCTCCGCTCCCAGGTCAAAACCGAAACCGGCCTCGGTTACTGCAACCTCCGATAGTTTCATGGCCAGTTTTGTGGCTATTACCGAGTTGGCCCCCTGGGCTATGTTGGCAAAGGGTCCCCCGTGAATGAGGGCAGGGGTGTTTTCCGTGGTCTGAACCAGATTGGGTTTAAGAGCATCCTTGAGTATGGCTGCAGCTGCCCCCTCTACCTTGAGGTCCCTTACGAAGACCGGCTCCCCCTCGTAGGTGTAGCCCACCAGTATGTTTCCTATTCTCCTTTTAAGTTCCTCATAGGATTCTGCCAGGCACAATATGGCCATTATTTCCGAGGATGCGGTTATCTGGAAGAAGGTCTCCCTGGGAACTCCCTGGGTCCTTCCTCCCAGGCCTATCACTATGTCCCTGAGGGACCTGTCGTTTATGTCCAGGACCCTTGACCACTCTATTCTTCTGGAATCCAGGCAGGGTTTTTTCCTGCGGTAAAGGTGATTATCCACCACTGCGGCTATCAGGTTGTGGGCTGAGGTTACTGCATGGAGGTCACCGGTAAAGTGGAGGTTTATATCCTCAGGAGGAAGAACCTGGGCCCTTCCACCGCCGGTGGCTCCCCCCTTCATTCCGAAAAGGGGACCTAAGGAAGGTTCCCTGAGAGCCACTACGGATTTTACCCCTATTTTGTTGAGTCCTAAGGACAGGCCAATGGAGGTGGTGGTCTTTCCTTCCCCGGCAGGGGTAGGGGTTATGGCCGATACTAAGACCAGTTTTCCTTCAGGGGCATCTTCAAGCCTCTTGAAAACCGAAAGTTTTACCTTGGCTTTGTAATCCCCGTATAGTTCAAGTTCCTCCCTTTTTATACCCGCTGCTTCGGCCACTTCCCAGATGGGCTTCAGTTCAACGGACCTTGCAATTTCCATGTCATAACTCATTTTTCCCTCCAGACTGGCGTTAATGGGGGCTTGCCGCTGAGCACGGCTATTATATTGTCCGCAGCCAGGTGTGCCATGGCTAATCGGGTTTCCTCGGTGGCGCTTCCTATGTGGGGCAGGAGAACCACATTTTTCAGTTTGAAAAATTCAAGGTTTATCTCCGGCTCCCCCCGGTAAACATCCAGACCGGCGCCGAAAAGACTTCCGTCCCTGAGCCTTTCAATCAGAGCCTCCTCGTCGATCACCGGGCCCCTGGCTGTATTTATAAGGATAGCCCCCTTTTTCATTTTGTAAATTCTTTCCCTGTTTATTAAATTTTCCGTTTCCTTTGTGAGGAGAACATGGAGGGTTACTATGTCACTGGTGGAAATCAATTCGTCTAAGGGGAGATAGCGGGCGCAGAGGGAGGCTTCCTCGTGGGGTTTAAGCCTGCCTCTGCTGTAATATACCACCTCCATGGAAAACCCCCTGGCCCTTTTTGCCACCGCCCTTCCAATTCTTCCCATTCCCACTATGCCCAGCCTCTTTCCCCGAAGTTCCTTTCCTAAAAAGAGTCTGGCCTCCCAGCCCCTGAATTTTCCCTCCACGGTAAATTGATGGGCCTCCACCACTCTCCGGGCCACTGCCAGAATCAGGGCCCAGGTGAGGTCCGCAGTGGCGTCGGTTAGAAGGTCAGGGGTATTGGTTACAATTATCCCCCTTTCTGCGGCTGCCTCCACATCTATGTTGTCGTATCCCACGGCGTAATTGGCTATTATCTTGAGTTTCTTCCCCCTTTCTATAACCTCCCTGTCCACGGGGTCCTTCAGGAAGCAGAGCAGAGCGTCCTTGTCCTGAATCTTTTCCAGGAGGTCCAGGCGGTCCTTTATGCCAATTTCCAGGTCAAATAAGGAGGATAGTTTCTGGTGAACCTCCTCAAAAAGAGGGTGGGTAAGAAGAACCCGTTTTTTCATCTTTTCTCCGAAAAATCTATTTCCATGGGCTGGCTTTTGTTTCCTGCTTTATCGTAGGAATAGAGGCTCATTTCAACCAGGTCCGTGGGCGAAAGGGTCCAGGAAAAACGGAGCCCCAGGTCTAAGCACACCCCCTGGCTGCAGAGGAGGAATCCCTGAAGGTCTGCCTCCCCTCCACCCTTCCACGAAAGGTAAACCCTTCCTGCTGCTGGAATGGCGGAGAAGTCGTGGGGAGGGTAGGGGGGTATGGTTTCTATGGTCTCCTCCCATACCTGAGCCATGAGTTGATAGCCCTTCCTGGAGGGGTGATTACCGTCGGAAAGGAGTTCGTCCATCCAATCAGGGTTTGCCATAAATGCCTTGTAGAAATCCGCCAAGGGAAGGCGATATTCCTTTGCCAGTTTTCTCTGAAGTTTTACAATACTCAGGAGTTTATTGTGAAAATAAGGGGCATACCAGAACCAATCCTTCCTGGGAATTATTGTGGAATAGACCACATAGGTTCCATAGCCCAAGGAAGTTTCTATTAAGTAGCGGGAACTTTCCTCGGTAACCGACAGGGGGTATTCAGCGTGGACCACATCGTTGGTCCCCTCGTTTAAAAGAAGATACCTGGCCTTTTCCTCCTCCAGCACCGAATTTATCCTAAGAACTCCCTCCCTGGTTTCCTCTCCGGGAATCCCTCTGTTGACCACCTGGCTGGGGCCGAGCCTTTCGTTTAGAAGTTTTTCAAGTCTTGGGGGATAGCCTATGGGAGGGTCGTGCTGGCAGGTTCTGTATCCGCATCCGTAGGTTATGCTGTCCCCGAAGGCTATGTATTTGTTGGGGGCTAAGGAATAATTGAACCAGAAGGGTTTTTTCGGGGTTTTAACGGGGGGCCTGAAGGCAGGGGCTTGAGGAGGGAGAAAACTTCCCCTCTTCAGAAATTTTCCCCGGAAATACTCGGAAAATTCTATGTATGGGAGACCTGTCTTTATTTTGAGGGATGGCTTAACCTCAGGGCCGAGAACCGGAGGAATCCAGTATTCATTTTTTCCCCAGAAAACAAGAAATCTATCCTTGACCCCAACGGAAATTATGGTCTGCCCCTCATAACATAGTCCTCTTGGCTCGTATAATTCCTCGCTGGAGGAGAAGAGGGGCTCCCTGTCAAGGAGCAGGGTATATGTTCCCTTTTCAAAGATGAGTTCCAGCCACCTTAATTTTCCCTCACAGGAGAAGGGCACTATGTAATAGGAATTTTTCCCTCCCCGGTAAACGGTTCTTCCTTCGGATTCTATTACAGGTCCGGGATATTTCAGGGTGAACTTCTCCCCGTTTACCAGAAAATCCTTAGACCACAGGCCGAAAATAAGGAAAAACAGGATAGCGAGTTTTCTCACCCTCCTATGATATCATTTAGGGGAAAATGAGGGAATTCGTTCACCTTCACCTTCACACGGAATATTCAATCCTGGACGGGGCTATCAGGCTGGAGGAACTTTTTGAAGAGGCCCAGAGGCAGGGAATGAGGGCCGTGGCCATGACGGACCACGGCAACCTTTTCGGTGCGGTGAAATTTTCCCTTTTAGGGGAGGAGTTCGGGATAAAACCTATCATTGGAGCGGAAATGTACATAGCCCCTGAGGGTATAGGAAAGAAGGAAACTGCCCCGGGAAAACCCGGCCTTTACCATATAACCCTTCTTGCCGAAAACGAGGAGGGATATAAAAACCTTATAAAACTTTCCACCATCTCCTATCTTGAAGGCTTTTACTACAAGCCCAGGATAGACAAGGAGCTTCTAAGGAAACATTCTAAGGGCCTGATAGCCCTTTCAGGATGTTTACAGGGAGAGATTCCTAAGTGGGTTCAGATGGGAATGGAAGCCCAGGCCGATGCTGCGGTGGAAGAGTACATGGAGATTTTTGGCAGGGAAAATTTCTTCTTAGAGTTAATGGACCATGGGCTGGAAGAGCAGAAACTGGTAAATTCCTATCTGATTAAGGCTTCCGAAAAATTCGGTGTGGGCCTGGTTGCAACCAACGATTCCCATTACCTGAGGAGGGAGGACCACGAACTTCACGACATTCTCCTTTGCATCCAAACTAAATCCAAACTCACCGACGAAGGGAGGATGAGGTTTAAAACCAGCGAATTTTACTTCAAATCAGCTGAGGAAATGGAAGCCCTTTTCAGAGAAGTACCCCAGGCCCTGGAAAATACCGTGGCCATAGCCGAAAGGGTGAATTTCCGCCTGAGCAAGTCCAACCGTTATTATCTCCCCCAATTTCCCGTCCCCCAGGGATATACTCTGGAGGATTATTTTGAGAAACTGGTCCGGGAGGGATTTGAGGAGCGGTGGGAGGAACTCAGGGGAAGTGGAATTTCCAGAGAGGAATATGAAAAAAGGCTAAAAAGGGAAATTGAGGTTATAAAGAAAAAAGGGTTTTCCGGATATTTTCTCATCGTCTGGGACATAGTAAAGAGGGCAAGGGAAAAGGGGATACCCGTGGGTCCCGGCAGGGGCTCTGCCGCAGGGAGCCTGGTCTCCTACAGTTTAGGAATAACCCAGCTTGATCCCCTGAAGTACGGCCTTCTCTTTGAAAGGTTCCTGAATGAAGAAAGGGTTTCCATGCCGGACATTGATATTGACTTCTGCAGAAGGAGAAGGGGCGAGGTGGTGGAGGAGATAAAGAGAACCTACGGCAGCGGTAATGTCAGCCAGATAATAACCTTCGGAACCATGAAGGCCAGGGCTGCCATAAGGGATGTGGGAAGGGTCCTCAGCATTGACGACGATGTGGTGGATAAAACCGCCAAGAAGATTCCTTTCAACATGACCATAATGGAGGCCCTGGACGCAGACCCCACCCTCAGGGAGGAGTACGAGAAGGACTCCCAGGTCAAGAAACTCATAGACAATGCGGTGAAAATAGAGGGCCGAATAAGGCAGGCATCGGTGCACGCCGCAGGGGTGGTCATCTCCCCGAAACCACTGGTGGAGATTCTTCCCCTTTACCGGGCTAAAAAGGACATAACCACCCAGTTTGAAATGTCTGACCTTGAGGCCTTGGGCCTTCTCAAGATGGACATTCTGGGCCTAGCCAACCTTACGGTGATTGACGATACCCTGAAAATGCTCAGGGAGAGGGAGGGGGTAGAAATTGACCTTAAGAAGATTCCCCTGGACGACCCTGAGACCCTGAAGATTTTTCAGCAGGGAAAGACCAACGGCGTCTTTCAGTTTGAAAGTTCTGGAATGAAAAGAACCCTTATGAAGGCTAAGCCTAGGAAATTTGAGCACCTCATAGCCTTAAATGCCCTCTATCGTCCCGGTCCCATGCAGTACATTGACCTTTACATAAGGAGGATGCACGGGGAAGAGAAGGTGACCTATCCCTTCCCTGAGCTGGAGCCCATACTGAAGGAGACCTACGGGGTGCTGGTATACCAGGAGCAGGTTATGCTGGTGGCTGTGGCCCTGGCCGGGTTTTCCATGACCAAGGCAGATGACCTTAGAAAGGCCATGGGTAAAAAGAAGGTAAAACTCATGGAGAAGTTAGGAAAAGAGTTCGTGGAAGGAGCCGTCTCCAGGGGAAAGGACCCGGCCAAGGTCAGAAAACTCTTTGAGGACATGATGCACTTCGGACAATACGCCTTCAACAAGTCCCACGCAGCGGTTTACTCCTTGGTGGCCTTCTGGACCGCATATCTTAAAACCCATTACCCCACATATTTCCTCTCTGCCCTCCTTACCAACGCTGCCCAACTTAACAGGACTTCGGAAATTTTAAAATACATAAACGATGCTAAGGACTTTGGAATAGAGGTCCTTCCCCCGGATGTGAACGAGAGCGAAAGCGAATTCGTTCCCGTGGGTAAGAAGAAAATCAGATTCGGACTTTCGGCCATAAAAAATGTGGGTGTCAACGCCATAAAAAATATAATTGAAACCAGGAAAAGGGTGGGGAAATTCAAGTCCATTTTCCACTTTATAAGGAACGTAAATACCCGGGTGGTGACCCAGAGGGTTATGAAGTATCTGATAATGGCCGGGGCTATGGATTGCTTCGGCATGGGAAGAAACCAGATGGTATTTTTAGTGGAGAAATACCTGGACAGGATAAAAAAAGAGGTGGGAGGACTTTTTGACCAGGAAGACGAGGAAATTATGGATAGGGTTTTGAAGGTGGAGGAGTGGGACCAGCAACTTCTTCTGAGCCACGAAAAGGAAGCCCTGGGATTTTATCTTTCCCGTCATCCCTTAGACCCCTATCTTGAACTTCTGAAGAAAATACCCCATACAAGCCTTTCCACCCTTGCGGAAGAGGAGGAGGAAAGGCTGCAGACCCGTCACAGGGTGGTGGGGGTTATATCGGAAAAGAAGATAAACAAGACCAGGAGCAAGAAAAAAATGGCCTGGCTTACTATAGAGGACCTTACAGGGGTCATGAGGGCCTTGGTTTACCCTGATACCCTGGCCCGGTATGAGGGACTCTTTGCCGAAAACATTCCCCTGGTATTCCATGTAATCCTGAAAATTGAGCCTGAGGGGGACAGGATTCTTATAGTGGAGAGGGTTTCCAGACTGGAGGACGAACTTTTAGCCTCATCTAAGGAGATAATTCTTAAGTTGAGAACATGGGACATAGATGAGGAGAGGCTTGAGTCCATAATGAACCTCCTTTATAACTACCGGGGAGGCTCCACCCGGCTGATATTATCCCTGGATACTTCCAGAGGAGTTAGAAAATTTGAGTCGGAGTTAATTCCTACCCTCAATGTTAATACTGCCCTGGTTCGTTTGCTCAAAAAGAGGCTGGGGGAAGACGCCGTTGAACTCAGGTATTAGAATCCCTTTTGTTTAAATTCATCTAAATTTTTATAATTCTTCCTGTGAGCCGATTGCCCAAACTTGTTTTTTATTCTATCCTGGTGGGAATCATTGCAGGGGGAGGGGCCCTTTTCTTTGACCTTACGCTTCGCTGGGCGGAGAAAATAGTCATGGTGGGGCTTATGAAATTCGTTCCCCCAAAGCCCGGCGGTGAGGGGAGCTCTGCCTTCATCCTTCCCCATCACTGGTATCTTTTCCCCCTTATTCTCGGCCTGGGAGGTCTTCTGGCGGGTTTCCTCATTTATACCTTTGCCCCGGAAACGGAGGGACACGGCACTGACAGCGCCATTGAGGCCTTCCACTTCAAAAA
Organism: Candidatus Aminicenantota bacterium; assembly: GCA_027025175.1. Taxonomy (GTDB): domain Bacteria; phylum Acidobacteriota; class Aminicenantia; order S016-38; family S016-38; genus JALSNJ01. Next base: position 9,329 of record JALVRF010000044.1, read on the forward strand.
GGGCAGGATAAGGTGGAGGGTTCCCATAATAAAAACCCTGGCCTCAGCCATAACCATAGGAAGCGGAGGTTCTGCAGGAAGGGAAGGGCCCATAGCCCAGATAGGCGCCGGGTTTGGTTCCTTCCTGGCGGATATTTTTAAACTTCCCACGGACATAAGGAGAACTTTGGTGGTGGTGGGAATCGGCTCCGGAATAGGGAGCATATTCCGTGCCCCCTTTGGAGGTGCTCTTTTCGCCGTGGAGGTGCTTTATACCCAGATGGATATGGAACTGGAGAGTCTTATCCCCACGCTTATAGGCTCCATCATAGGGTATTCCATTTTCGGGGCCTTCCACGGATGGAAGCCCATTTTCGTAACCTACGGGAGCAGGTTTACTGACCCGGTTCACCTTCTGATGTATTCCGTTTTCGGGGCCTTTCTGGGACTCATGGCCTATCCCTATGTTAAGGTTTTTTACGGAATCAGGGATATTTTCAAATCCCTGAAAATCCCGGACATTTTTAAACCAGCCATAGGGGGAGTTCTCCTGGGAATTATGGCCATGTTCTTTCCCTATGCAGCGGGAATAGGCTACGGATGGATTCAGGTGGCCATAGCCGGGGGCCTGGCCTTCTGGGTCATGCTCATTCTGCCCTTTGCCAAGATGCTCGCCACCTCCTTTTCCATAAGTTCCGGAGGCTCCGGGGGCATATTCGGACCCACTATAGTAATCGGGGGTATATTCGGCGCCCTATTCGCCTACACAGCATCTTATTTTTTCCCATCCCTGGGAATAACTCCTGAGCCCCTGGTGGTGGTTGGGATGGCGGGTTACATATCCGCAGTGGCCAAGGTTCCCCTGGCCGGTCTTATAATGACCATGGAAATGACCGGAGGCTACGGACTTATAGTCCCTGCCCTGGTGGTGATAATTTTCGGACTTCTAACCAGCGGAAATGTGACCATCTACGAAAAACAGGTGCCCAACAAACTTTCCTCCCCGGCTCACATAGGGGACTTTGCCGTGGATGTTCTGGAAGGACTCAAGGTGGAGGATGCCCTTCCCTATTGCGGGAAAGCCATCTGGGTATCCGAGGGGGAAAACCTTGAAAAAATCCTCAATATATTCACCACTACCAGGGCGGATGTTCTCTGCGTGAGGGGTTCTGATGGTAAATTTTCAGGGTTAATTTCCATAAATCATGTGAAGGAGGTGGTTCTTCAAACCCACGAGTTGATTTTCCCCTTGGTGCTTGCCCATGACCTCATAACCCACGGGAGGGAGGCCCTGGTTTATCCCGATGATAATTTGAAGAAGGTTATACAGAAACTCACGGAACTGGACCTTGAAGAACTCCCCATAATGGAAGAGGGGGAGAAAATTGAAAAGGTTATATCGAGAAATTCAATCCTAATAACATATTCCAGGTCCTTTGAGGCCTGAAGGGAGGTTATAATGGGAAAAATAGATGATTACCAGAGGGAGAGAGAAAGGTTAAACCAATTGGTTCTCTCTAAGGGAAATCTTGAGATAAAAAGGTTCTTCAGCCTGGATTCCCAGGTGTATCGTCCGGGGGCCATCCCTAAAAAATACAAGGAAATGCTGGGGCTGGTGGCCTCTTTAGTTTTGCGGTGCGACGACTGTATCATGTATCACATTATTAAATGTCACGAGGAAGGGGTGACCCAGGAAGAATTTAACGAGGCCATGGCTATAGCCCTGGTAGTGGGAGGTTCCATAACTATCCCCCACTTAAGAAGAGCCTATGACGCCTGGGATGAACTTCAGAGAACTTCCCGGTAAACTTCCAGGGTTCCCTTAGCGGTTTTTTCCCAGGAAAACTCCCTTGCCCTTTGTTTTCCCCGAAGGGAAAGTTCCTCTGCCAGTTTTTTATCCCTGAGGACCATCCTAATTTTGCGGGCTATCTCCTCCGGGGAGCGTGGGTCCGCAAGCAGGCCTGCTTCCCCCACCACCTCAGGAAGGGACGAGGTGTTTGAGGCCACCACCGGGGTTCCACAGGCCATGGCCTCTAAGGCTGGGATTCCGAAACCTTCATAAAGTGAGGGGTAGACGAAAACATCAGCCCCGGTGTAAAGGGGAGGGAGGTCAGCAGCAGGAACGAAGCCGGTAAAAATCACCCTTTCCCTTATACTCAGTTCTTCCAGGGCCTGGAATATTCCCCTGTACTTCCACCCTTTCATCCCCACCAGGACTAAATAATGGGGGAATTCCTTTATCAAGAGTGAAAAGGCACTGAGCAGGGTGGAAAGGTTCTTCCTGGGCTCTATGGTGCCGAGGTACATCACATAGGGATAGTTTATACCGTATTTTTCCCTTACCCTTTTTATTTCTTCCTCAGGGGCTGGCCTGAATTCAGGGGAAACCCCGTTGTAAACCACCCTGACCTTACCTTTAGCATGGGGAAAGAACTTTTCAACCTCCTGTCTTGTGAAGTTTGAAACCGCTATAATTCTCCTTGCCTTTCTTACGGCGAAGGGAATTATCTTGCTGGTGAGGGAAACCTTCTTTTCATGGTATTCGGGCATGAGGAGCCCTGAAAGGTCGTGGACCGTTATCACCCCGGGTATTTTTCCCTGAAGGAAGGGAAGAAGAAAAAGGGTGTCGTGATAAAGGTCCAAGCGGTCCTTTCTCATCCTCAGGGGAAGCCCTATCTGATACCACAACTGGAGCCTGGGGTAGGGTTTTTTAACAAGAACTACCTGGAAGTTTTGGGGGAGGTCAAATTTGAGGGGAATTTCTTTGTTGGTGTAGAGGAAATAAAGGTTCTCCCGGTCCAGTTTGGCTATTTCCCTCACTAAGTTAAATACATATACGGGAATTCCGGTAAAGGGGGAAGCTAAGGGCGAGACCCGTATACCTATCCTCATTCTAAGGTTATGAGTTTCAGTTTGCCCACAGGAGCCCTCTTTATTTTCATGGAACTTCCCATAAGGAAAAGTTCCAGGGCATTGCAAACCTCCCCCTGCAGAAAATGTCCTCCCCAGACCCTCCCTTCCCTGTCTGCTAAGGTAAGGTGGAAGTGGTAAAAGGGCTCAGCCTCCCTGGAGATGAAACCGCTTATTCCTAAAAGTTCCATGGGCTGGGGAAAATTGTGCTCCTGGTATTTTTCCCCGTCCCAGTAGCCCAGTTTTACCTTCCGGAGCATCCCTGTGGCTGAAAGAACCAGCATGGTTTGCGGGGTCTGCTTTGCCTCCTTCAGACGGGAAGCAATTTCCAGGAAGTCTTCCCCGTCCTTTCCCACCGCTAAAATGAGGTTTCCTTCGATTCTGAATTGCATTTACCCCTCCTTAAATTTCAATTTTAAGGAAATGCCTGGCCGCCAGACCTATTAGAAAGGAAACAAAGGCCACCCCGAAACTTATCCCCACCATTTCGCCGAAAAGGGAGGAAAATTTCTGTTCCCTGACCACGGAAACGAAGAAGGTGAAAAGGAGTATTATAAGCAGGGCATCGAAAAGGGTCATGGCTAAGGCTATTAAATACGAGGAGAACAGGAAATAGGGAACCACCAAGAGAAAGACGGCGAAGATATAGGCGATGGCGGTGTATATGGCTGCTTTGAGGGGATTCTGGCTTCCCTCGGCCTTCTGGGACAGGTATTCTGAAGCCCCCATGGAAAGGGCAGCGGCTATTCCCGTTATCATGCCTGCCAGTCCTATTATCCTTACATTCTGTATGGCAAAGGTAAGACCTGCCAGGGCTCCGGTGAGTTCCACTATGGCGTCGTTTAGCCCAAGGACCATGGAACCTATGTAATTTATTCTCTCCTCGTCTATCATTTCGATAAGTTCTCTTTCGTGTTCCACCTCCTCCTGGATTATCTGCTCGGCTTCGGGAATTTTTCCCAGAAGCACCGAGTATTTCTCCTGGGCGTCCTTTTCTCCTCCCTCCATGAGTTTTATGGAAAAGGTAACTCCGAAGATGAAGGAGATGATTTTATAGAGGAAGACCAGAATTCTGTTGGGTTTTACCTCCTGGCCTGTGTAGTTTTTCCACCTTTCGTAGTGGCCTATTTCCTCGGCGGAGATTTTTTCTAAGACCTTACGGTTTTGACCTTTTGCAGAAGAGGCCAGGGCCCTGTAAACCATTGCCTCGGTGATCTCGGTTTTCTGAAATTCCCTCAGTTTTTCCAGGAGTTCGCCTGAGATTTCCATTTCCCCTCCTTATTTGAAGATTTCCCCGGTCTGTCTTGCCCAGAAAAGGAGGTCAAGTTCCCCCATGGGAATTTTTATCTTGCGGGAGAACTCCATCATCCTTTTCTCGAACTCTATATAATTTTTTCGGGAGAGGTTTTTGGGAATGTGATCAATGGCCCCGAAGAAAAGCAGATTTTTCAGGATGTGCCTGTCCAGGATGGCCAGATCAGAGGAGAAACCTATGTTCCTTAAAAAATGACTTGCCTCCTTATACCCCATCCCCTTTACATTGCGAACCAGCCATTCCCTGGCCTGCACCGGTGGGAGGTCCTTTATTTTTTCTACAAGGAGGAATTTTCCGTCTCTCCAGTATTTTTCCCGGAGTTCCGCTATGTAGTTGGCCTTGTGGTTTTTAAACCTTACGCCGACCAGGTGGCTGACTATTTCCTCGGCCTTTCCCTTCCACAATAGCCCACTTTTTTCCAGGCTCTCCACTGCCCTCCAGCAAACCCTTGCCCTGGACTGGGGGGTGAGAAGGCAGAATACGGCTTCTTTAAAAATGGGGACAGGGTCCTGGTTCCTCCACAGTTTCCTGAATTCTCCCAGCCTTTTCCTTATTTTTATTCTTAAAGATTCGTATTCTTTTTTTAATTCCTCCAGCATTTCCATGGGGAATATTTTAGCATCCTTCTTGACCTAATCCTATTCTGTTATAAAATTTTAAATGAGGGAAAATGTTCTGGTTGAATGGAATAAAGAAATTTCTGGTGGGGAGCAGGGAGGAATTTTCACTTAAACACAGGGTTTTAAACACAATTTTTCTTTTTATGACCGTTGTTTTCTTTCTGGCAATTTTTATAAACAAGGCCATAGGGGAAAGCAGGGGGGTTATTCTCCTGAGTGCGATGGGGGCGGTTTTGTATGCATTTCTCTATTTCTTTAGCAGGTTTCAGGGAAGATTCCTTTTTCCGGCAGTTGTTGGTTACGGGGTGGCGCTGTTTTTCTATACACCCCTTCTGTGGTTCAGGGATGGGGGACTTACCGGAGGTTTTCCCTATTTTCTTATAATGTTCGGTATCCTTACGGCTCTGGTTTTTTCTGGAAAATGGAGGGCTTTTTTTCTGGTTAGCGAGGTTCTGGTAGTTTCCCTGTTGATTCTCCTGGAAAGGCTTTACCCCGAAATCATAAACCATTGCCCCGGTAGAAACTGCGTATTTTACAATAATTTCTGGGGTTTTTCCCTTTCCCTTCTGGTGGTTATAATAGTGGGCCTTGTTTATATTAATAGGTTTGAGAATACCCATGAAAAACTAAGGGAATACGCAGCAAAACTTGAAGAACTTTCTCGGAGGGACCCGCTGACAGGACTTTACAACCGCCGGGAATTAATGGAAAGGCTTAACCTACTGGCCAAGATTTTTTCCCGGAATAATAGTAAGTTATCGCTTATCATGATAGATCTGGACAACTTCAAAGCGGCCAACGATAGTTTTGGTCACAGTTTCGGGGATAGAATACTCAAGGAAATAGCTGAGGAATGGGTTAAACTTCTTCGTCAGGGGGACATCCTGGGGAGATGGGGGGGCGATGAATTTCTTGTGATTCTGCCCCATGCTGACGCCGAAGGAGCCAGGGAGGTTGCTAAAAGGCTGAAGGAAAAGGTGGAGGAAATATCCAGGAGTTATTCTCCGGAACTTAAAATATCCCTGAGCGCAGGTATAACTGAGGTTTATTTAAACATTACCAGGGATATAGAGAAGTTCATAGAAAGGGCGGATTCCGCTCTCTACCTAGGGAAAAAAACCGGGGGAAACAGTATAGTAATATTCCGGAACAATAATTAGACTTTTTTGCTTTTGGTTTTTATTTTATAATGGACTCATGAAAATGAAAAGGAGGGAAAGATGAAGTTTATTAAAGAACGGTTGGAATACCTCTTTACCTCCACCAAAGGGCTGGTTCTTGTGGCTATTTCCCTTATTTCTCTGGTAACGGCCATCTGGGGAACTCTTTCGGGCCCCATGGTGGAGTGGGGGGTGAGGGACCTCACCGTCAGGCTTCTGGGCATGAAACTTGATCCTTTCTTCAGGGAAGGAAGGATAATCATGCTCTATCACACCATTGCCATGGCGGTGATAGCCATAGAAGTTTACCTCATGACTTCTATTATTCCCATGAAGAGGCGCTATAAGTTAGCCATCAACGCTACGGTTACCGTTGGGTATCTCTCCTCCCTTATTTTCGGTCTGGGTTTTGCCTATTTTGGAAGAAACTGGATCCTTCACGGTCTTTTCCTTTTTGGCCTTTCCCTTATGTTTTTCACAGGACTTCTCCTGGCAGTTGCCCTCTGGCCATGGAACAAGGAGTATTATGTTAGAAGTCCTGAATACGCCCACACAAAATCAGGGGTTGACTTAGAAAGGGTGGCCTTTTTCACCATGGTTGTAGCCACCCTGGGTTCTTCTCTTTTTGGTGCTGTGGCCGGGGCTTATTTCGGTAATGGATTTGAGACCTTCCTGGCGGAAAACACCGTCCGTTTCGCCCACAAAACTCCCCTTCAATTGGGCATAATCGGACACCTCCACATCATGCTTACACTTATCGCCGTGGCCATAACCCTGATAGTTGGAAGGTGGCTTGATTTTAAGGGCATATATCACAAAATAGCCATGCCCCTTATGATCTTCGGCACCATAGTAATAACCATTGGGGTATGGATGGTTGTTCCCTTTGAGCTTATAGCTCACATGATTATTTATGTGGGATCCACCTTTATCATGCTGGCGGCTTTGATGCTGGTTATCTACGGATGGAGGAAGCTGATAAAGGATAGGTTGAACGAGCTGGGAATAGAAAAGGCGGGTTTCTGGAAGGGGCTTAAAGCTCTTCTTCACGATCCCTTAAAATTCGGGGCTCTGTGGCAGATGGTATTTATGAACTTCACTGTCAGCGGCGTGGGGATATTCATGGCCATAAAACTGGACGAGATTTTCAGAATATGGCCCTGGAGGGAAGAAAGGGTCACCCTTACAGGACACTGGCATGTGCTTGCTGCCCTGATTGCCACCATCATACTTATGTATTACGCTGACATGGTGGGTCTTAAAGGGAAGATTAGGCAGTGGTTCGGATGGATACTGTTAATAGGCTCTGATGTAGCCTTTGCCGGAGCCACCATTTATTCTTTAAAGAGGCTTTTCGTGAAGGCCTATTATCAGGAACCTGTGGTCTCCAAGATTTTCTTGGCTATGGACATAGGGCTTGCGGCAGTGCTTGTAATCCTGGCCCTTCTCCTTCTGTGGCGACTGTTTGACCTCTTCAAGGGGGAAGGGGTATGGAAAAGGGAAAAGGAAAATCCGGAAGTTGAGGTCCCCCGGACCTCAAAGGAAGTCCTATCCGAGTAAGGAGGAGAACATGAGAAGAATTTTAATAATCACCTTAGCTATAGCATCCCTCATGCTCTGGGGATGCGTTCGCCAGCCTGAAAAATGGACCCATGAGGAAATTAAGTACATCGATACTGGAGTAGATCCCAACACCTGGGTTCTTATCCCCGCAGGGGAATTCTTCGGGGGTCAATTCAGAAACCTGAGGCACTTGAGAAAACTCAATTACGATTACGAGATAATGGTTACCGATGTCACCAATGCTCAATATGCTAAATACCTGAACGAGGCCCTTGCTGCAGGAAAGATCAAAATTGAAAACCACCAGGTAAAGGGTTTTTATCCCGGTGAAGAATATACAGGTTTCAGGCATGAGAGGAAAATAGGGCCTGGTTATTACCTTTATTATCCCCTGGGAGAGCACGGCACCCGGATAAAATTTGACGGAAAAACCTTTACCGTGGATAAGGGTTTTGAAAACCATCCTGTGACCATGGTTACATGGTTTGGGGCCAGGGGATATTGCCTTTACTACGGATGGCGGCTCCCCACAGAGGCAGAATGGGAGAAGGCGGCCAGGGGAACCGAGGATTTCAGGGCCTATCCCTGGGGTAACGAGATAACTCCGCACCATGCCAATTACGACCTCAGCAACAAGGAAATAAGGAAAGTTCTGGGCGTTAACCACGGCATAACCACCCCGGTGGGATTCTTCAACGGAAAGAAGTACGGTGAATTTCAGACCGTGAACGCTGTAAGTCCTTATGGTCTCTACGATATGGCAGGGAATGTGTGGCAGTGGGTAGCGGACAAGCACGAGAGAATGACCGACCGGTTCATGAAGGGGGGAAGCTGGATGGACTACGACATTTACCTGAGAATATGGGCCTATAATAGCGCCCTTCCATATAATTATTACATCAATGTGGGATTCCGTTGCGTGAGGGATGTGAAAAAGGAAACACCTCAGGAGGAGAACCCTTCTGGCGAGAATGTGGAAAAATAATTACCTTCGTTCCAAAATATAGATGATGACCTCTGTCTTTAAAGAAAGAGTTGCCCTGTACTGGCAACTGGTAAAACCCTTACAGACCGGTCTCCTTCTTCTGACGGGTATTGCGGGTTTCATAACTGGCCGCTGTCCTGTTTCCAATTTCGGGCTTCTGCTCCTTATGAGCTTGAGTCTTGCCCTTTCCATAGCCGGAAGTACTACATTTAACATGGTTATAGACAGGGACATTGACCTGAGCATGGGAAGAACCGTCCGCAGACCCCTCCCCTCGGGTAAACTTAC
>JALVRF010000045.1 GCA_027025175.1 Candidatus Aminicenantota bacterium
CTGGAAAGAAAAGGGGCCTCACCACGAAACTGTCCGTGGAAAGGACAAGGCCGTCCTCCACCAGTGCACCATCGTCCATCTCCGAAAGCACAGGGTCCTTCAGGTAATTCTGAAAGACCTCCCTTATGAGCCTTTCGGTTTTTGCCCCCCCGCCCCCGTGGGCAAGGGTTATCTTAGCCGAATTTGTACCACGCACTGCAACTTCCCTCCGATGATACCATGCAGGGACCTATGGGATTTTCCGGGGTGCAAACCCTGCGGAAAAGGGGACATTCCGGGGGATTTATAAGTCCCTTTAGAACATCCCCGCAGCGGCATGCCGGATTTTCCCTTACCTCCGGCGGGCTTATGTCAAATACCTTGAAGCCGTCCCTGCCCATGTATTTTCTCCTTAAAAATAAACCGCTTTTCGGGATGAGGTCAAGTCCCCTCCATTTGCTGTCCCCCTCCCTGAAAACCTCCCACATCATCCCCTTGGCCTTAGGATTTCCCTTCTCCCTGACTGCCCTGGGATAATTGTTCACCACCTCGGCCTTCCCTTCTTTAATAAGACCGAGAAGAAGAATAATAGACTGGAGAATGTCCGCCGGCTCAAATCCCGAAATGACCCCTGGAATCCCCAGGTCCTTAAGAAACAGATAGTCCTTCCTTCCCAGGATGACGCTCACATGCCCTGGAAGTAGATATCCGGAAATTCTCAGTTGAGGGTCCGCCGATAGGGCGCGAAGGGCCGGAGGAACCAGTTTTCCCCCGGGAAGCACATAAAAATTCTTCACCCCTTCGGCCTCTGCCCTTAGAATGGTAGCGGCAATGGAAGGGGCTGTGGTTTCAAACCCTATGGCCAGAAAGACCACCGGTTTTCCGCTCTCCTTAGCCAATTCGTAAGAATCCATGGGGGAATAAACTACCCTTACATCCCCTCCCTCTGCCCTCACCTTCTCAAGGCTGGAATAACTTCCAGGAACCCTTATCATGTCGCCGAAGGTGGCCACAGTATATCCAGCCCTGGCCAGTTCCACCGCAAAATCAATGTATTCGTTGGGGGTTACGCATACAGGACATCCGGGCCCTGAAATGAGTTTCACCCCTTCTGGAAGCATCTGGTGGATTCCGAAGCGGTGAATCTGCATGGTGTGGGTCCCGCAAACCTCCATAATTTTGATTTCCTTTTTAAATTTCATCCCCCTGAGCCTTTCCCTGAGCTCGTTTAAAAGCTCTGCAGACCTAAAGTCCTTTACTAAATCCGTCAAATCAGACCTCCCAGAACTATCTGGCCCAGGGCAATCCCCCCGTCGTGGACAGGGATTTTCCCGGGAACCAAAATTTCAAACTCCTCATCCCTGAGTTTTTCCAGGAGAAGGCCCAGAAGCAACCTGTTCTGGAAAACCCCTCCACTCAGGGCCACCTTCTTTATCCCGGTCCTTAAAGACAGAACTTTTACCATATCCACAATTCCCAGGGCAAACCCCAAGTGGAATGAATATGCCTTCTCCTCAGCCGTGGCTTCGTCTTCCACCATGGCCGAAAAAGCAGGCACCGGGTCCAGGAGCAATTCCCCTTCCTCCTCCCTTATCTCAAAGGTATAGGGCCTTCCTCCCTTAGCCCTGTTTGCGGCCTTTTCCAGGGAAATGGGCCCTTCTGCCTCGTAGGTGTTCTCCCTTATTCCCAGGATGAGAAAGGAGGCTGCGTCAAAAAGCCTCCCTGCGCTGGAACTTCTGGCAGTGCCTATTCCTGCCCTTATGGCCTTTAAAACCAGAATAGCCTTAGGCCCGAGCCTCTCCGCCACCTCCTCAGCCTTATGTTCTAAAAAAAGATTGAGAACGCCCAGGGCAGGCCTCCATGTCTCCTTAGCCGAGGAATCCCCTCCTTGAAGGAGAAAATACCTTATGTGCCCTGTCCTTTCCAGCCCCCTGTAACTTCCCGTGAAAAATTCCCCTCCCCATATTGCCCCATCCTCCCCGTAACCGGTCCCGTCCATGGAAACCCCGATGACATCTTCCATTATTCCATATTCCCCTAACACTGCCCCTATGTGGGCC
>JALVRF010000046.1 GCA_027025175.1 Candidatus Aminicenantota bacterium
AGTGACGGCACCCGATGCACCTTTCCGGCCGGACAAATACCGTCTTCATTTTTAACCTCCTTTCTTCCTATGTGAATATTAGAACTAAATCCTCAAGTTTTCCATAAATTTCCCTTAAAGTTTGTTACTTTTTTAACATAAATAACATCGGAGGCTATGAGGGAGTATAATCCAAGCATGAAACTAATTAAGGACCCCATCCTTTTAATTTCCCTTGGGGCGCTGGCGGTGCTGGGAGCCTTGGAACCCGGGGCTCTGAGTTCTGTCCATAAATTCGTCCACTGGGAAACCATTTTAACCCTTTCAGGGCTTCTGATTATCACCACTGCCCTGGAGGAAAGCGGTCTCTTTTCCCGACTTGCTTACCGCATGCTCTCTAAGGTTAAAACCGAAAAGAGCCTGGCCCTCCTTCTGATTTCTTTCTCCGCAGGGCTTTCCACCTTTCTTACCAACGACATAACCCTCTTCATAACGGTGCCATTAACCCTTGGACTCAGGGATTTTATGGAAAACGACATCACAAAACTCATAATATTTGAAGCCCTGGCGGTAAACGTTGGTTCCTTCCTGACCCCCATCGGAAATCCACAGAACATCTTTCTCTGGCACAGCTGGAATGTGGAATTTCTCCGTTTCATAAAGGAAGTCTTTCCTGCCCAGATAACGAGTTTCTTCCTTCTTCTATTGTTTACAGCTGTGAGTTTTCCTTCCAAAAAACTAATAAAGAGGGATTCTGATGAGGGAAATCTCAAATTACAGGGCGGGCTTTTTGCCCTCTCCATGCTGGCCCTTATAATCTTCGTTGCCGCTGTGGAGATAGACATCACCCTTTATGCCACAGGAATTGTGGCATTAGCATATTTGCTCCTTTTTCCGAAGGCAGTGTGCAAAGCAAGGTGGAATGTAATTCTTCTCCTTATAGTCCTATTTGCGGATGTGAGGCTGCTTTATTTAGCGTTTCGGAATCACCTGGGGTTTATAGTAAAAATGAACTCCTCGCCCGCCGGCACCTACCTATCCTCCCTGATTCTTTCTCAGATAATCAGCAATGTTCCCGCTGCAATCTTTCTGGAGGGGTTGACTTCTTTTAAAAAAGCCCTGGTGATTGGAGTGAACATAGGGGGAAATGGAACGGCTATAGCCTCCTTAGCCAATGTTATAGCCCTGAACCTCGGAAAAACAAAGGCCTGGCTTAAGTTTCATTATTATTCACTTGTATTTCTTCTGCTTTCTTCCTTAGTGGTCTTTTTTATGTTTTTCTAAAAAATTTTTCCCTTGATATAATTTTAATATGAGAAGGATTTCACTGGTCTTAATTACCCTCATAGTTGCTTTGCCCCTGACGGCAACCAGGGCCTTCCCCGGGGCCGAGGGCTGGGGGGCAATCTCTAAAGGTGGGAGGGGAGGAAAGGTTGTTGAGGTTACCAATCTGAAGGAATGGGGCCCCGGGAGCCTGAGATGGGCCCTGGAAAATGTCCGTCAGCCCAGGACCGTGGTCTTCAGGGTGGCAGGAACAATAACCCTTCATTATCCCATAAGGATTACTTCCCCCTATGTAACGGTGGCAGGACAGACCTCGCCAGGAGGCATAACCCTTCGTGGGGAGAACATGGACTTTACCCTTCTTGAGGTGGCCACCCACGATGTGGTAATAAGGTATATCCGCCTGCGCCCGGGATACAGGGCTCCAGATTGCGCTGCAGTGAGGATTATTAATTTTACGGACTCCGCCCCTGTTTACAATGTAATCCTGGACCACTGCTCAATCTCCTGGAACACCGACGAGGGAGTTGACCTTTGGGGATGGAGGGCAGACATCCACCACATAACCGTCCAGTATTGCCTTATGGCAGAGGGCCTTTACGGCCATTCCACGGCCATACTTACCGGGGGAAACTCCTCCCCCGAAGCCTCTCTGGTCCAGAAGGTGGATTTCCACCACAACCTAATAATGAACATGAGCCACAGGCTCCCCCTGGTAAAAACCCCATCCTTCCGATTTATAAACAACATAGTTTACAACTGGTTCTTCTATGCTACCCAGATAATAGGAGGGGTAAAGGCCGACATAGTGGGGAATTTCTACAGGAAGGGCCCCCTTTACGGAAAAAGGTTCTCCTCCCATTCCATCCAGGTGGCACCTGCCTCAGGAACCGATGCGGTCTCCGGTACCCCTTCCATCTATGTAAAGGGCAATTCAGGGCCTTACAACCAGAACCCTGATAGCGACAACTGGTCCATGGTATACCAGGTTGCCGGGGAAAACGGGGCTGAACTCAGGCCTGCTCCCAGGAGTTTCCAGAGAACCACTCCATTCCCCTCATCGCCTTATCCCATAACCGTTTACCCCAAGGAAGAACTCCAGAGGATTCTTCTTAAGGAGGCTGGCTCTTCCATGAGATTAAACGAAATGGGTTTTCTTGTAGATAGCAGGGACAGGGTGGACGCAAGGTTGATAAAAGAATACCAGGAAAGAAGGGGCAAGATTCCCTACACGGAAGAGGAAGTGGGAGGCTATCCGGAAATAAAAACTGTTGCCCCCTACGAGGACAGGGACCACGACGGAATGGCGGATAGGTGGGAAAGGCTGATGGGACTGGACCCCTCGGACCCCACCGACGCCAACAAAAAGAATCTCTCCAAGGGTTCATATACCAACCTGGAGGTTTTCCTGAGCGGAACTTCCTGGAAGTTGATAAAGAAGAGATTGTCAGGAGGGAATAAACACCTTCCCGATTATCACTGAAGCAATTCCCTTATTTTATAGGCGGCTCGGAGAACCTCCTGCCAGTCCGCTTTCCCGCTCTCCACCTGGTCCATGGCCTCCTCCAGTTTTCTGGTCAATTCCTCGCTCACATATTCCGGGTAGTTTTCCCGCAGGTAAGAATAAACTTTCCTTCCCATGGGCGTGGAAAGGAGTTTTCCCCGAACCTGGCGAACATATCCCCTGGAAATAAGGGTTTGTATAATGTGGGCATAGGTGGAAGGCCTCCCCAGTCCTCTCCTCTTCATTTCCGCCACTAAGGAACCCTGGGTAAAGAGGGGTTTCAGCGGGACCAGTTTCACCGTCAGGCCGGAAAATTTTTCAGGGCCCGGGAAAATTTTTATCTCCCCGAAAATCAGGTCAAAACCGTGGCTGAGAACTTCCAGCACCACATCCATTTTTCTGGAAAAACCGTTAAGAGCAACGACAAGGGAAGATTTTTTTACCTCAGCCTTCCTCATCTGGGAAGCCATAAACCTTCGAAATATCAACCGGTAAAGGGAAACAATCCCGGGCGAAGAAAATCTCACCAGATCGCTCTTTTCCATCATCCTCAACTCATCGGGCTCAAGTGGTCTGGTGGGCCTTATGCACTCATGGGCTCCTCCCTGGCCCCAGGTTCTCGGGAAGAAATATTCCTCTCCGAATTTCTCCGTAATAAAGGGCCTGGCTACAGAATACTTACCGGCCTCCGAAACCCTGGTAGAGTCCGTTCGGTGGTAGGTTATGTAGCCCTTTTCAAATAGTTCCTGCAAAAATTCCATGGTCTTGGTAGCGGAGAATTTAAGCCTGGTGCTGGCATCCTCCAGAAGGGTATCTGTGGAATAGGGAGGAAGGGGGGAAATCTCCTCCCTCCTTTCCTCCTCCAGCCTGAAATTTATCCCTCCCCTGTGCTCCTTCAATCTCCGGGCCAGGTTGAGGTCCTCAAGGTCAAAATCAAGGGAGTAGTCTCCGAAATAAAGGAAAATCCTCGCCTTTTTTCTCCTGGCCTCTTTTTCCCTCTGAATTATCCATCCCAGCACCGGGGTCTGAACCCTGCCCGCCGAAAACCAGTTCTTTGAAAACCTCTGCCAGAGAATCCTGGAGAGGACGAAACCCACCCACCGGTCCACCACCCTCCTTACCATCTGGGCTTTTACCATGCTAATGGAAAAATCCCTGGGATTTTCCACCGCAGCCCTGAAGGCTGCTGGACGGACTTCGTGGAACTCAGCCCTCTGAATTTTGGAGTTGAAAGGGCGAAGGTAAAGGAAAAGGTCATAGGCTATCTTTTCCCCTTCGGAATCAGGGTCCGTGGCAATGAAAACCTCGTCGGCCTGAAAGGCAAGTTTCTTCAATCCTTCTAAAAGTGAGGCCTTATCAAAGACTTCTCCCCTGCACTTTTCCTTTATATAGTTCTCCTCCGTATGCTGAATTTTCGGATTGCTGCAGGTCTTAATGGTATCGTAAACAGGAACGAAGTTTTCCCCCTCTTCAACCCCGAAAAATCCCCTGTCCACCACCAGGTCAAGGACATGTCCCAGGGAAGCCGTAATGGTAAGGAGCCTTTCGCCCAAGGGAATCTCGTAGGCAAGGAGCCTTCCCTGGGCCCTTACCTGAGGTTTTCCGAAAAATCCGGCTATGGTTCTTGCCTTATTGGGAGATTCCACAATTACCAGGGTGGTTCTGAAGAGGTCCCTCACTGCCGGAGGGATTTTCCCCTCCATAACGGCCCTGGCCAGTTCACGATCCCTGTCAACCTCCCTGAATTCCTCCTGAAGGTTTACCTCCTCCAACGGGATAAATTTAACCTCCTGATTGGGAAAATAATAGGAAAGCCTTTTTTGAAGGGAACGAAAAGCCTTGGCATCCTGCCAGAAAAGGAAAGAAACGCCCCGGGTAAGTTTCCCGGCTACGAGCCTTGAAGCCCTGGCCGAAGATTGCAGGTAGGAAGCAGCGTCCCCCACCACAATGCTCATCCTGCCATCCACCGTTTTCAGGGAAACCTCCGGGGAATCGTTCAATCGCTTAAGGAATCCTTCCCTTCCCAGGAGATCCCCTATCCATTGAGACGCCTCCTCTACCTTTTTTTTCACCGCCGGGTATTTTTCCAGGGTCTCCTCCCTGATTCCCGAATATCTTCTCAGGTTCCTTATGAAAGAAAGGGCCTTCAACCTATCCTCCTCTTCCAGCGCTGGATAAATGGCAGTAATCAATCCTAAGAGGGAAGCGGGTTTCATGGTGGGGGCAAAGGGGAAAATGTGTTTGGGAACGTCCAGGTGAATCACATACCTTATCACATGGGGAAGGTCTATTCCCCTGACCAGGGGATTGCCGCTGTGGGAAATGCCCATAACCACCTCCACTTCCCCCTTTTCAAGTTTTTCCTTAAGTTCCTCCGGAGGAAGTTCGTCGTAGAGAAGACAATTTACCCCGGCGGAGCGAAACCTCTCGCAGGCCATCCTGGCCCCTTCCCTGCCCAGGGCCATGGACACGAAAACGAGCCCTCCCTTTCCAATTCGCTTTACCAGGGAAATTCCCTTCTCTATCGCCTCCTCAAACCGGGAAACCGTTTCCTGAACATCCAGTATGTTTCTTACCGAGGAAGAAGCCCTCTGAACATCAAAGCCCAGGAGTTTTCTGAAAAGAAGGAGAACCTTTCCCCGGGGCTTTAAGGTGGCCGAGGATATTACCAGTACAGGTCCTTTCCTTAAAGAATCGCCCGGTTCCTCACCCTTCATTACCTTTTCTATCTGGTGGGGGGAGAAACCGAGAAGTTCGAAAAGACCGGTTACCGACCTGGTGCTTTTCAGAAAGGAATCTATGTCGTCCACAAATACCAGGGAAAAGGGAAGCGTTTTCAAAGTTTCCAGGTTTTTTCTCAGGAACATGTTGGTGCCCACCAGAATCTTAAAATCCCCGGAACTCACCCTCTGCCTGATGCGGGGACTGGGTTTATAAAGGAGGAGGTCCTTTTTTACACCCGCCCTTTCTGCGAATGAAGTCAATCTCTCAAAGGCCTGGATGGCCAGAAGCCTAGTGGGAAAGACCAGCAAGGATTTGCCTTCCATGAAAAGGGAAAGTATAAGGCCGAAGGTGGTTTTTCCCACTCCAGCCGGAGCAACCATGGCGAAACTTTCCCCCATGAAAACCCTTTTAGCCCACTGGCGCTGAAGGCTCCAGGGCTGGCTTCCCAGGGCTTTTACGAAGAGGTTCTGGAATTTCTCCTCCAGGTCGTCAGCCTGGCAAAAGGGGGAAAGGGCAAGGAGTTTCCCCCTTCTTAGAAGATCCCCACACAGGGCCTCGCTCTCCTCCTTCAGGCATTTTTCGCAAACCAGGCCTTTTTCAAGCCTTTGACTGCTAATTTCCCCCATGCAATTGGGGCAACCTCTACTTATCTTAAGCATATTTTCATTATATACCAGGGTTTTTTAAAATCATCCCTGTGTTCTATAATAGGTGGGTGGAAAAGAATAAAGCAGTTTTGCTCATAAATCCCTATGCAGGAAAAAGGAAAAAACTCCGGGAAGAGATAGTAAAAATTCTCTCCTCAGTTTATGAAATTGAGCCCCTTATGGCCCAAGGCAAGGATAAAACCCTGGAGTCCCTGAGGAAATTATCTCCCGAAGTGGTTATAGTAGCAGGCGGGGACGGCACCA
>JALVRF010000047.1 GCA_027025175.1 Candidatus Aminicenantota bacterium
CGTAAGTCCTGGATTTTATCTAACACTCATATTACTCATTTTCTTCGGTTTCACCCTTTCTGCCCGCCTCCTTCACCGGTGGGAAAACTCCATAACCCCCAGGGAATACCGTTATATTATCCACCACATAGATACTCCCCAGTTTTCTCACAGATAATTTATCAATTGTAATTAAATTTGTTATACTTGAATCTCAGGGAGGGAAAAATGCACGAAAAACATGACCAGCATAAAGCCCACGGCATGGAACATAATCACCAGGGTGAAAAGGGGAAGGAACACGCGCACGATTCCCATGGGGGAGCTCACGGGAGCGGCCACGCCCATCACATAAAGGAATTCAGAACCAGATTTTTCTTTTCTTTAATTTTAACCATACCCATTCTCGCCCTCTCCTCCACCCTCCAGTCCTGGCTGGGTTTTTCCCTGAAAATTCCCTTTCAGGAGGGAATAATAATTCTGCTCTCCTCGGCAGTTTACTTCTACGGGGGTTACCCCTTTTTGAAGGGAGCCTACGCGGAGATTGGAAGGAAAACCCCTGGGATGATGACCCTTATTGCAACCGCCATAACCGTTGCCTATTTCTATTCGGTTCTCTCGCTGATTTTCTTACACGGCAGGGAATTCTTCTGGGAACTGGCCACCCTTATTGATGTCATGCTCCTGGGCCACTGGATAGAGGCGAAGAGCGTAATGGGAGCCTCCAGGGCCTTGGAGGAACTGGTGAAAATCATGCCAACCATGGCTCACTTAGTAAAAAATGGGGAAATTACCGATGTGGCGGTTTCTGAGCTAAAGCCAGGGGATGTGGTTCTGGTAAGGCCAGGGGAAAAAATACCCTCTGACGGGGTTGTGATTGAGGGGGAAACCCATGTTAACGAATCCCTCCTTACCGGTGAATCTGCCCCTGTAAGAAAGGCCCCTGGAGACAGGGTAATAGGGGGAGCGGTGAACGGCAGCGGAATTTTAAAGGTGAGAATAGAAAAGGTGGGGAAGAAAACATACTTAGCCCAGGTCCTTCAAATAGTAAAAAGGGCTCAGGAATCCAGGTCCAGGACACAGGACCTGGCCAACCGGGCAGCGGCCCTGCTCTTTTATGTGGCCCTTGGTGCCGGGATTTTGACCTTTGCCATATGGACGGGGCTTAAAACCCCGGATTTTGCCCTGGAAAGGGCTGTCTCAGTCCTGGTTATAGCATGTCCCCATGCTTTGGGCCTTGCCATACCCTTAGTGGTGGCAATATCCACAGCCATAACCGCCAGAAGGGGAATCCTCGTAAGGGATAGAAGGGCCTTTGAGGCCGTAAGAAATGTGGACGCAGTGGTATTTGACAAGACCGGAACCCTGACCGAGGGTAAATTTGGAGTTAGCGAGACACTATTCAAGGGAAGCGAAGAGGAACTCCTGACCCTGGCCTACTCCTTGGAGCAGAATTCAGAACACATAATAGCAAAGAGCATAAGTGAGTATGCCCGGGAAAAGGGAATCAAACCCAAAAATGTGAGAAACTTCCGGGCCATTCCCGGAAAGGGGGTATATGGGGAAGTGGACGGGCGGAAGGTCTATTTAGGAGGAGCAAATCTCCTCAGGGAAATGGGGATAAATCCAGACAAGGAATTCTCAGAGTTTGAAAAAAGCGGAAAAACCTTAGTTTACATAATTGTGGACGGTGCCCTTTCTGGAGCCATTGCCTTAGCGGATAAAATAAGGGAAACCTCCAGAAGGGCGGTAAGCAAACTCAAGCAAATGGGCATAAGGGTTTTTATGCTAACCGGAGACAGCGAGGAAGTGGCCCGATGGGTTTCTGAGGAACTGGGGATTGAAGATTATTTCGCCGGGGTTCTCCCCCACGAAAAGGCAGAAAAGATAGAACAACTAAAGGCCAGAGGTTACAGGGTGGCCATGGTGGGTGACGGGATAAACGATGCTCCTGCCCTGGTGGTGGCGGATGTGGGAATAGCCATAGGAGCAGGAACCGATGTGGCCATAGAAAGCGCAGACCTTATTCTGGTGAAAAACGACCCTGAGGCCATACCTCGCCTTATAGAAATATCCAGGAAAACCTACTCCAAGATGGTTCAAAACCTCTGGTGGGCTGCAG
Organism: Candidatus Aminicenantota bacterium; assembly: GCA_027025175.1. GTDB lineage: Bacteria > Acidobacteriota > Aminicenantia > S016-38 > S016-38 > JALSNJ01. The sequence continues at coordinate 2,102 of JALVRF010000047.1, forward strand.
GTTACAACATAATAACCATACCCCTGGCCGCCGGTGTTCTCTACTGGGCAGGAATTCTCATAAATCCTGCCTTCGGAGCTGTCCTCATGTCCCTGAGCACGGTAATCGTGGCAGTAAACAGTCAAACCCTGAGAAAATATCATCCCGCATAATAAAGGACAGAGAAAGATGAAAAGAAGGGATTTTATAGGATTGGCCCTCGCCGGAGGGGCAGGGATTCTCCTGGGAGAGTTTCTTGTTCCCAAAATCCTGCGGAGGCAAAGGCCAAAACCCACGGCAAACCCGAGTTTTCACCCTGATGTGGAGTTGGAACTTTCCGCCGGCCCCTCTGAAGTTCAAATTTTCACCGGAGCCCCTACCAGGGTCCGGAAGTACCATGCCAGGCTTTTAAAGGGGCCCTCTGAAACCCTTCAGGTCCTGGAGGATACCTATCTCGGACCTGTTCTCCGATTGAAAAAAGGGCAGAAAATAAGGATTTACTTCACGAATTACATACCCCAGGACACCATAACCCACTGGCATGGGCTTCATGTTCCCCCTGAAGATGATGGTCATCCTCGCTTTGCCATAAGAAAGGTGGAAAAATACATATACGAATTTGAGATTAAAAACCGAGCCGGCACTTACTGGTTCCATCCACACCCACATGGCTTGACAGGACCACAGGTTTACCGGGGATTGGCCGGTCTTCTTCTGATTACCGACGATGAGGAGCAGGACCTGAAACTTCCTTCCGGGGAATTTGACATACCCCTGGTCATACAGGACAGGATTTTTGACGGAAATAACCAGTTAGTCTATCTCACAAGTCGTATGGAAAGGATTTGGGGATTTCTGGGCAACAGGGTTTTGGTGAACGGAAAACCCGATTTTACCCTGCAGGTAAGGAGGTCCGTTTACCGTTTAAGGATTCTGAACGGCTCCAACTCAAGAATTTACAAACTGGCCTGGAGCGACAGGCGTCCTCTGGTAGTTATCGGAACGGATGGGGGCCTTCTTGAAAGACCTGTAATGAAGAATTATTTAATGCTGGGTCCGGCGGAAAGGGTAGATTTATGGGCGGATTTCACCCGCTATAACGAGGGGGACACTCTGGTGCTTAAATCCCTGCCCTTTTCCGGAGCCTCTTCCATGGGGATGATGGGAAGAGGAATGACGGGCAGGAGGAGAAGGAGAGGGGGGAATAGGGTTCCCCAAAACGGTGAAGAACTGGAAATCCTGAGGGTAAAGATAGGCTGGAAGCCGGGTATAAAACCAAAACTTCCTGAGCATCTTTCAAACCCCGGATGGCACAACATTAAAGAAGCCTTAAATTTAAATTCGCCGAGAAGATTCGTATTTGCCATGAGGAGAATGAGGCCCACCATAAACGGGAGGAGTTTTCGCATGACCGCTGTGGCCGATGACGAAATCGTCAGGTTGGGAAACCTGGAAATATGGGACCTGGTAAATTCTTCCACAGGCAGAGGGATGATGGGTGGAATGATGCAGATGCCTCATCCAGTTCACATACACGGGCTTCAGTTTCAGGTGGTGGAAAGGACAACCTCAGCAGGGTGGGAAACCATCAAGGAAGGCTTCGTTGACAACGGGTGGAAGGATACTGTCCTCTTAATGCCGGGAATGAGGGTGAGGGTGCTTCTGAAGTTTGAGGACTTTGAAGGGTTATATCTTTATCATTGCCACAACCTTGAACACGAAGACATGGGGATGATGAGGAATTATCTTGTGAAGGCCTAATTTCCCGAGTAGACTATCTCATCGTAGATGGTTTCCAGCCGTAATTTGTGATTTGCCTCCTCCTGGGCCAGAATAAGAAAAAGGGCCCTGGCGTTTTCGTCCTCTGTCATTTCAGCAAGTTCTGTGTATAGTTTAAAGGCGGCCTTCTCCCTCTGCATGGCCACCCTGAGGGCTTCCTGATAATCCATGTCCTCCCTGGGCTTGATTTCAGTCAGCAGATCAGATATGCCCAGGTCCTTAACCTCCCCCCTGGGCTTTAAGATTGCTTTCCCTTCCTTTGCTTCCCGTATTTTTCTTTCGTGCTTTTCCTCTTCTTCTGCGAACCTGAGGAAGACCTGTTTCAGGGTTTTATCGGAAACTTTATCGGCCCAATACCTGTAAAATTCCGCAGCCTCCCTTTCCTTTTCAATGGCAAAATCCAGGATTTCCTCTAAGGATTTGAACTCGCTCATTCTTCTCTCCTTTAATGATTTAGGGAAAATTTTAGCACCGGCACAGGAGTTTTTAAAAATAATTAATTCTCCTAAAAAGGGTCTGTCCCTTTTTTAAGAAAAAATTTCTCTTTGAGGATAATTTTCCGGAAAATTAGAGGCCTATTAATCTCCCCAGGGAGGAAACAAGGGAAGATAATCCAACTTCCTTAAGGAGCCTTCCAAGATAAGGAAATAGTTCCATAAGGGCTTTAAGTTTCCCCTTTCCGTAAAGCATCCTGGAGGCAAGAAGCATTATCCTTATGTTCTTTTCTCCATAAGGGAACCACCAGAGGAGTTTTTTCCTTCTTGAAAAGTCCTCCATGATGTATTTTGGCTGAAGAACACCCTGAAGGGCAAAACTCCCATGGCTTCTTCCAAGTCCACTTCCCTTCACTCCTCCCCAGGGAGCAGAAGGTTCAGCATAGGAGGATAGATGGTCGTTTACGGTAACCACCCCGGCCTCAAGTTTTTCGCTGATTCTTCTTGCCCTTTCCCTGTCCTTAGTCCAGACCGAGGCGGTAAGACCGTATTTGTTGTTATTGGCAAGGTGCAGAGCCTCCTCCTCGGTCTTGAAGGTCTTTATGGAAATTACAGGGCCAAAGACTTCCTCCTGCCACACCGGGGAGTCCTCCGGGGGTTCGTAAACTAAGGTGGGCTGCATGAAAAATCCCTTCCCTTCAATAGGTTTACCACCTGCGATAACTTCACCGCCCTTGAGCATTGAAAGGACCTTTTCCCTCTGATTTTCTGATACCATGGGACCCATGTCCACCCCATCCTCTAAGGGATCCCCCACCCTTAATTTATCAACCTTTTCCTTCAGGGTTTCCAGAAACGAGGATGCTATTTCATGATGTATTATCAATCTTTCCACCGAAGCGCAGGTCTGACCGGCATTCATAAATCCTGCCCATAGGGCACCGTTCACTGCCCTTTCTAAATTAGCATCCTCAAAAACCACCATGGCGTCCTTTCCCCCCAGTTCAAGGGTCGCTTTCTTAAGTTCTTCTCCGGCTATAGCCCCTATTTTCCTTCCAACCTCAAAGCTCCCGGTGAACTTCACTGTGGAAACCCTGGGCTCCCTCAATATCCTTTCAGCATCCCCGTGGGTGGTGATTAAAACCTGAAGGGAAAATGGAGGAAAACCCGCCTCCTGAAACAACTCGGCTATTTTAAGGCCCACAAGGGGAGTCATGGAGGAAGGCCTGAAGAGCACCGGGGAGGATGCGAAAATTGAAGCAACTATGTCCAGAAAGGGTATGGCAAAGGGATAATTCCAGGGGGAGATGACCAGGGTTATTCCGGTGGGCTCCATAATCAACCTTCCTCTCCTGCCTGAGAACATGGGCTCCTCAGGGGGCATATCCTTATCCCTTATAAATTCTTCCCCTTTCTCCTCAAGGAAGGCTATATAGGAAAGGGAAGGATAAATCTCCGCAGCTAAGGCCTCGGTTACGGGTTTCCCCTGCTCCATGGCTATTAACTGGGCTACCTCCTCTGCCCTTCGGGAGAGAACTTCCCTGAGGCGGAAGAATAATCTCCTGGGGATTTCCTTTCCAATCCCTTCCCATGCGGCCCCCAGGGCCCTCTCTATTTCCCCTTCACCTGCCAGGGAAACCTCATCTATTATTTCCCCGTTGGAAGGGGATATGGTTTTGATGGCTTTTTCCGTTTTGTGAAAATTGCCTGCAAGGTAAATTCCTTTCATGCCTCCTCCTAAAGCACAAATCCTATTTTCTTCCTGTTTTTGAGGAAAAATTCAACAAGCGCAGGGGCGTATTCCTCAATGGGAGGGGGCTTTATTCCCCTCTTATGGAGAAACTCAGAAGCGTTTTCCGTGAGAAATTTCTGGGGATGATAAAGGTAGGGCAATATCTGTTTGGGGATTTTAAGAAATTTTGACACCAATGGAAGTGAGAAACCAGCCTTTACTGTCCAGAGGGGAAGGGTAAATC
>JALVRF010000048.1 GCA_027025175.1 Candidatus Aminicenantota bacterium
AGATAACCGTAACCACCGACAACGGTATACACCCCATGCTGGTGGTGGACCTTGACGGAAACAAAAACAGTTGTACTGATATAAGGGATGAACTTCAGAACAAGGGCTATGCCGTAAACTATGTAACTTCCATGCCCTCCTCCATAGACACCACAACCCCGGCCACGTGGGTGTGCCTGGGTATTTACTCCAATAATCATGAACTTACGAGCAGCGAGGGCGACACCCTCAAGGCCTATCTTGATGCTGGAGGAAAGGTTTACATGGAAGGAGGAGATACCTGGTGCTACGATACTTCCACCTCGGTTCATTCCTATTTTGGCACATGGCTGAAGGGAGCCAGCGGCTGCGATGACGGAAGCGGTGACCTTGCCACAATAAACGGCCTGTCCGGTACCTTCACCGATGGTATGAGTTGGAACTACAACGGGGACAACAGTTATATAGACCACATAGGTTCCAACGCCAACGATTCCTTCAATATCTGGGATAACAGTTCCCCCTCTTATCACACAGGGGTTGCCAGGGATAACACCGGTGCTGGCTATAAGACCATAGCGGCTTCCCACGAATTTGGAGGTGCCTCCAGCGGTGACCAGTCCGACATCATGGATAAATACATTGAATTCTTCTTCGGCTCGGACAACCCACCCACTGCATCCTTCGTATATCCCCACAATGGCTCGGCTATATACTCGGTCATAAAGGTTAAGGCCCATGGCGAGGACGATAACGGCCTTAACAAAATAGAGATTTACCTTGATGATGTCCTCCAGTATACAGAAAACTGTTCAGGAGCAACTACCTGCGATGCTGTATGGACCTGGGACAGCACAACCACATCCGTTGGAAACCACACCCTCAAGGCCATAGCCTACGATACAGCCGACCAGACAGGGGATCAGACCATAACTGTTAATGTTCATCCTGGCTACGGAAGCCACTGGGGAGGCTCAGGGGACGACTACGGAAAGGACATTGCCATGGATAGCAGTGGGGACCTTCTCATGGTGGGAAATACCAATTCCGTTTCCCACGGAGGAACTGACATTCTCCTTTACAGGATTAACCCCAATGGAACCAAGGAATGGCATCAGAACTACGGAACATCCTCCAACGAATACGGTGAGTCTGTGGCCATAGATTCCAGCGATAACATCGTAATAGCAGGCTATGTTTACGATGGGTCGCAGGAAGACATCCTGGTAAAGAAACTTAATTCCGGCGGGGTTGAGCAATGGAGCAAGACCCTGGGAGGAAGTGGAGATGATGCCGCCTACGGGGTTGCCCTTGATAGCAATGGGAATCCCCTGGTGGTGGGTTACAGCACCACATACAGTTACGGCGGCTATGACGTCATATTCTACAAACTTAAGGCCCTTGATGGGACCACATTGCTCTCCAAGCATTTTGGAGGTTCCAATGACGATATAGGTTACGGTGTAGCAGTGGATTCCTCGGACAACATTTACATAGTCGGAGAAAGCAGTAGTTTTACCTACGGTGGAAAGGACATAGCGCTGTGGAAACTTAATTCTGCTGGTGCTAAGGTCTACGGTTTTCACTACGGAGGTTCTAACGACGATATAGGATACGATGCGGTGGTAAACGGTTCCAACCTTTACATAGTGGGCATCAGCTATTCTTATACCTACGGCAACAGTGACATAGTTGTTTACAGGATCAACACCTCAAATGGTTCCAGGCAGGTAGCCAGGCACTTCGGCGGAGCCAATGTGGATAAGGGTTACGGAATTGCTATTAATCCTGCCAATGGAGATGTTGTGGTGGTGGGTTATTCCACCAGTTATACCAGTGGAGGAGAGGATGCGGTGGTTTACTCCCTTAAGTCCGATACTCTCCTTAAGAACTGGGGTAAACATTACGGAGGGTCCAATAACGACGAAGCCTATTCAGTGGTAACGGATTCCAATGGACACATCTATGTCTTTGGCTCTACCAACACCTTCACCTATGGGGGCTATGACTTCCTGCTCTACAGGTTATCTTCCCAGGGAGTGAAACTGCCAATAACCACTGCCACTGCTGAATAATCGAAGAGTTCTATAAACAGGGTCGGGGTTTCCCCCGGCCCTTTGCCCTTCCTGAAGAAAGAAGTTAAAATATTTCTAAACTACCGCGGGAGGGTTGTCCATGCTTCTGGTTTTTATCCTGTACCTTGCTTTTACCCTTGGACTGGGACTGTGGCAGGCCAGGAAGACCAAAACCCAGGCAGATTTCGTCCTCGGGGGTTCTAAACTTCCCGGATGGATGCTTGCCCTTTCGGAAAGGGCTACCGGGGAGTCGGCCTGGCTTCTTCTGGGACTTACAGGTTTTATATTCGCCCACGGATTTTCGGGAATATGGGTGGCCATAGGTTGTTTAGCGGGGATAACTACTGCCTGGGTGGTGCTTGCTGGAAAATTTCGCAGGGAGGCTGCAAAGTATAAAGCCCTTACCATGCCCGAGTATTTCTCCGCCAAGTTCCCCGAAAAGGCAACCACCATAAGGATTCTTTCCACGGTTATAATAGTTTTCTTCTTCGTCTTCTATGTTGGCGCCCAGTTTTCCGGGGCCGGGAAAACCATATTCCAGACCTTTGGGCTTTCCCCGCTCTGGGGCCAGATAATAGCCGCTGCCGTAATTCTGACCTATGCCACATTGGGAGGATTCGTGAGCATAGTGGCCGTGGACACCTTCCAGGCGATTCTTATGATTACCACATTGGTGGTCACCCCCCTGATAATAGTTTTTAAAATTTTCACCTCCCACATAAACATAACCTCTGCCCTGGCAGCAGCTCCTCCGGGATACACTTCCCTTACCGGAGGGCTTACGGGGTTTGCCGCCGGAATTCTCATCTTCAACAACCTGGCATGGTTTTTTGGCTATCTCGGAGGGCAGCCCCAGTTAAACGCCAGGTTCATGGGGATGAAGGACGATGCTAATGTGAGGCTTGGTAGGAACATAGCCATAATTTGGACCATTCTTGCCTATTCCGGGGCCTTCATAATTGGGGTGGGGGCCCTGATTTTATTCGGGGCCTCGGCGGTAAAGGACCCGGAGATGATACTACCCCATGTTTTAACCCATCTTTTTCCCCCGTGGCTTGCTGGGATTCTCCTGGCAGGCGCTGTGGCTGCCATGATTTCCACCGCAGAGAGCATGCTTCTTGTGGCTGCCTCCTCGGTGAGCCAGGATGTTTACCAGGGGATAATTAAAAAGGGAAGGGCTGATGAAAAAAAGGTCCTCGCCCTTTCCAGGGCTGCTACCTTGGGGGTAGGCCTCTTTGCCCTTGCCCTTTCTCTTACCACCTCAAAACTCATATACACCATAGTCAGTTATGCCTGGGCCGGGATAGGATGTTCCTTCGCGCCGGCGGTCCTCCTTTCCTTCTACTGGGACAGGTTCAACTCCAAGGGGGTTATAACCGCCTTAGTGGCAGGGCTCCTCACCACGGTGGTCTGGATGCTCTCCGGACTTGAGAAAATTATAACCGCCAGGGCCGTTACCTTCTTCGTGGCCTTAGGGCTCGCAATACTGGTAAGCCTTCTTACCCAGCCGAAATTATCCCGGACTTCTTAATTCCCTTAAAATCTGTTTCACGAAGGAGGTCATTTCATTCCTGGTTCTTTCCCCCCTGGGGAAAAGCCTGTGGGATAGGACGTGGGGAGCCACCCACTTAATATCGTCCGGGACCACATAATCCCTTCCCTCCATGAAGGCCCTTGCCTGGGAAGCCCTGGATAGGAAAAGGCTTGCCCTGGGGCTTGCCCCCAGCCTCAGGGAAGGATGGTTTCTTGTGGCCTGAACTATGGACAGAATATAGTCCAAAATTTCATCTACCAGCCTTACCTTTCTTACCTCCTCCTGCATCCTTAGAATTTCTTCCCTGCTTGCCACAGGTGAGAGTCCCTGGAGGGGGTCCCTTTCTTTCTGCTCCAGAATCATTCTCTTTTCTTCCCCCTTTTCCGGGTATCCCAGGGACATGCTTATGAGGAAGCGGTCAAGTTGGGATTCTGGCAGGGGATAGGTCCCGTGAAGTTCAACGGGATTCTGGGTGGCTATGACCAGGAAGGGCTCTGGAAGGGGTAGGGTTCTTCCCTCAATGCTCACCTTACTCTCGTTCATGGCCTCAAGAAGGGCGCTCTGGGTCCTGGGAGAGCCCCGGTTTATCTCGTCTGCCAAAAGTATGTTGGTGAAAACAGGGCCCTTCCTTAAATAAAATTCCCCCTTTTTCTGGGAGAAAACCACGGTCCCTATTATGTCCGAGGGAAGAAGGTCCGATGTGAACTGCACCCTTCGGAATTCGCAACTTATGGAAAGGGCGAGGGCCCTTGCTAAGAGGGTTTTTCCCACCCCTGGAATGTCCTCAATGAGGAGGTGTCCGTCGGCCAAGAGGGAAAGAAGTGCCAATTCTATTTTCTCCCTTCCCCCGCGGAAAACCCGGGCCACATTGGAAATAATTTTCTCTACTTCCCTTCTCATAGGTATTTTTTAGTCTCCGCTACAATCACCCCACTAAGGCCCAGGAGTCCCACAAGATTGGGAAAGGCCATGAGCCCGTTCATAACATCCGAAAGGGTCCATACAAAGCCCAGGGAAGCAATGGTTCCCACAAAAACGAATACTGTAAATAACACCCTGTAGGGAAGGACGGATTTTTCCCCTAAGAGGAATTCCAGGGATTTTTCCCCGTAGTAACTCCATCCCAGAATGGTAGAATAGGCAAAAAGCACAAGACCCAGAGCCACCACGATTCCCCCAACGGCATTTCCCAGGGATGGTCCCATAAGGGAGGAAAATATTTTCTTGAATCCTAAATAGGAAAGGGGGGCTCCGGTTTTTCCGCTGGTCCAGGCCCCGGAAGTTATAATAACCAGTCCGGTCATGGTGCAGACCACTATGGTATCTATGAAGGTCTGGGTCATGGAAACCAGGGCCTGGTTCACCGGGTTTTTTGTCTGGGCCGCTGCAGCGGCTATTGGGGCAGAGCCAAGCCCGCTTTCGTTGGAAAAAAGTCCCCTGGCGACTCCCATTTTTACCGCCTCCTTAACCCCTGCCCCCAAGAATCCTCCCAAGGCTGCGGTTCCGCTAAAGGCTCCCTTGAAAATGAGGGAAAAGGCGTGGGGAAGCTGCGAGTAGCGGAGGGCCAGAGCAATGAGGGCAGCGGAGAAATAGACCAGAATCATGAAAGGAACCAGCACAGAGGTAACATTGGCTATGGATTTTATTCCACCGATTATAACGAGGCCCGTGAGGATGGTGAGAACCAGCCCTGTAAGCCAGTAGGGTATTTTTAAAAAGGAGTGGACCGCATCCGCCACGGAATTGGACTGGACCATGTTCCCTATACCGAAGGCGGCAAAGGAGGCGAAAATCGCAAAGGCAACCCCCAGCCACTTGGCCCCTAAGCCCCTGCTCAGATAGTACATGGGGCCCCCGCTCATGGTCCCGAACCGGTCCTTTACCCTGTATTTCACCGCCAGAAGGGCCTCGGAATACTTTGTTGCCATTCCGAAAAGCCCGGTAATCCACATCCAGAAAAGGGCCCCTGGACCACCTGCGGCAATGGCCGTTGCAACACCGGCTATGTTTCCCGTTCCCACCGTAGCCGCTAAGGCCGTCATAAGGGCCTGGAAATGGCTTATGTCCCCCTCGGCATCCTCCTTTCTTTTTATAAGAGCCAGGTAAAGGGCAGGTAAGAGTTTCGTAAACTGTAGGCCCTTGAGCCTTATGGTAAGGTAAATCCCTGTTCCCAGAAGTAGGACGATTAATGGGGCTCCCCAGATGAAGTCCCTTACCGCTGTAAGGTAATTCATGAGCAGATGTTTTCCCTTACCCTCTTAATCTCCCTTAAAATTCCCTCCACTATGTAGTCCATTATTTCCGGGATGCTCATTTCCCTATTTACCAGTCCCACGCTCTGGCCTGCCATCAGGGAACCCCTTTCAAGGTCTCCCTCCTGAACGGCCCTTCTCAGGGCCCCCATCCAGAATTCCTCCAGTTTAAGTTGGGCCTCCTCCTTGGTTATTTCCCCTTTCCTTATTTTTTGCAGAAGTTCTATCTGAAGTTCCTGGAATTCGTCCATGCCCTTGTTCTTCAGGGCCCTTACCGGATAGATTTTGAGTTCAGGGTGGACCTGGGGAGTGAAGACCGCCTCCCTGGCCTTGGCTTTTATGTACCTCTTTTTGAAGTCAGGGTGGGCCTTGCTCTCCTTAGAAACCGCAAAAATGGTCCCCATCTGAATTCCAGAGGCTCCGGCCATGAGAAGATGGGCGGCCATTTCCCCAGTACCTATTCCACCGGCGGCAAATATGGGCACCTGGTCCCTGAAGTTGAACAAAACCTGCTGGATGAGGACCACCAAGGAAACATAACCTATGTGGCCTCCGGCTTCGCTTCCCTCTATAACCAGGGCGTCCATTCCCTTTCTTATAAGCCTCTTGGCAAGAACATCGTTGGAGGCAAAGGCTATAATCTTTGCTCCTGTCTCCTTTAATTCCCGAACCTCTTTGTCCGAGGGAAAACTGCCAGCAAAAACCACGAATTTAACGCCCTTTTCCTTTACGATCTTCAGGTGCTGGGGGTAATTGGGTGCTATGACTATGAGGTTTACCCCGAAGGGTTTATCTGTGAACTGGCGGGTTTTATCTATCTCCTCGGCCAGAAGTTCCGGGGGCATATTTCCCGCAGCCAGGACGCCGAATCCGCCGGCATTGCTCACAGCAGAGACCAGTCCACTATCGGAAATCCAGGTCATGGCCCCTGAAATTATGGGATAGCGGACCCCTAAAAATTCCCTTCCTTTCTTCCATAACTTTTCAAGAACCTGCTTTTCATCCATCATGGGAGAGATTTTAAGGAAATACTTATTTACTGTCAAATTCACCACACTCAAAAAGGGGACAGACCCAAAAATCAGAAACAAAAGAAAAATGTTAATGGGGGTATAATTTACTTATGAGAAAAATATTGCCTTTGTTATTAATTTTCGTCCTCGGGTCTATTCTCTCCTACTGCGGGGGATACAGGCCCAAGAAACTTAATGTGATATTGATAACCATTGATACCCTCAGGGCGGACCACCTGAGTTGTTACGATCCATCCCACGCAAAAACCCCCAATATAGACGCTCTTGCCTCAAAAGGCGTAGTCTTTACCCACGCCTTTGCCCATGTTCCTATGACCCTTCCGTCCCACACATCCATCCTCACGGGAACCCTTCCCCTTTACCACGGAGTCCACGATAATTACGGATTCAAAGCGAGCCCACAACTTGAAACCTTAGGGGAATTTATGAAAAAGACAGGATATTCCACTGCTGCCTTTATAGGGGCTTTCCCCCTGGATTCCCGCTTCGGACTGGACCAGGGCTTTGACCTTTACGAGGAGGGATACCCGACCAAAAATACCAGAACCTTCTTCTTCCCTGAAAGAAGGGCGGATAAGGTGGTAAACTCAGCCATCTCCTGGATTGACCACCATGTGAAAGATAGGTTTTTTGTCTGGATACATGTTTTTGACCCTCACCAGCCCTATGACCCTCCCTCTCCCTTTGATAAGGAATACGAGAAGGACCCCTATTCCGGGGAAATAGCCTATACGGACCAGCAACTGGGCAGGCTTTTTGAATACCTCAGGAAAAAGGGGCTTATGGACAATACCCTGATAGTTATAACAGCCGATCACGGGGAAGGCAGGGGGGAGCACGGTGAGTCTACCCACGGTTATTTTGCTTATAATTCCACCCTCCACATACCTCTTATCTTCTATGCCCGGGGATTATTTCCTCCCCACAGGGTTGATACCTATGTGGCCCACTGGGATATTTTCCCCACCATTGCTGAAATCATAGGGAAAAAGGTGCCCTCACAGGTTCAGGGCAGGTCCCTCCTTCCCGCCCTTCTCGGAAAGAAAATGGGGGATGAGGAGATTTACTTTGAATCCCTTTCCCCGTATTTTTCTAGGGGATGGGCTCCATTGAGGGGAATTATAAAGGACCGTTATAAATTCATAGATCAGCCCATAAAGGAGACCTACGATCTTACGAAGGATTTCGGGGAAACCCACAATATTTACGGTATCCCCAAGTCCAAGGAGCTGGAAAGGGAACTGGCTAAGGTAATAAAGAAATACTCCAAGGGGAAGGTTAAAGCCGAAGCCGGGACCTCAGACCTGAGAAAACTTATCTCCCTGGGCTATGTTTCCGGAAAGGTAAAGAGCAAATCAAAATTTACAAAGGCTGATGACCTGAAGACCCTCCTGCCCGTTCACCTGAAACATCTTAAGGCAATAAAACTTTATTCCGGAGGAGAGATTGACAGGGCCATAGAACTGGAAAATGAGGTTATAAAGGCGAGACCCGATTTCCCCCAGGCCTATGTAACCCTTGCCACCTTTTACAAGACAAAAGGCGATTTAAATAGGGCTCTTCAGGTTTTTAAGGAGGGAGAAAGGAGGGGGATTAAGGAATACAGTTTCTTCACCTTTTACGGAATGACCCTTACCGAAGCGGGAAGGCCTGAGGAGGCCATAGGGGTAATAAAGAAAGCGCTGTCTATTATGGATTTTGATCCGGAAGCCTGGAATTACCTGGGAATTGCCTACTGGAAGGCAGGAAGATTTGATGAGGCCCTCAAAGCATATAAGAAGGCTCTTTCCCTGGATCCTGATTACGCCTCGGTTTATAATAACCTGGGCTCTCTGTTTCTGTCCATGAGGATTTACGACGATGCGGCCCGGTATTTTAAAAAGGCCATAAGTCTTGACCCGAACCTGGCCGCAGCCTACAACGGGCTTGGAGATTGTTATGAGGCCCAGGGGCATAGGGATAAAGCCATCCAGCACTGGAAAGAGGCCCTGGAGAAGGACCCCCATTATGTGCTGGCCATTTATAACCTGGCCATAGCCCTGGATAAGGAGGGTAAGAAAAAAGAGGCCAAAAAATACGCTGAGCTTTACCTCAAATACCTGGGAAGAAGCATATCCCTCAGGGACAAACTGAGGATGGAGGCTATCCTGAAAAAATAAAACTTCAATTTCCTTGACTTTTTCGTTTTTTGTTCCTATTATGGGATTAAACGGGAAAAAATGGAAAAAAATGGGATTTTAAGAGGACATTCCCGGGTGAAAACCGACGGAAGCGGTAGAATCAAGCTTCCCTCTGTGTTTTCCCGTCCTATGGTGGAATTTTACGGCAGGGAGGTTTTCTTTACTTCTGTAAACGGAGATTTTGGGCTTATCTACCCGCTTAAGGTCTGGGAGGATGTGGAGAGGAAGCTTCTTCTGGCTCCCTCCATGTCCCCTTCTGTGAAGAAATATCTTTCTCTTACCAGTTATTACGGTAAGGTCCTTTCCCTGGATGCCAAGGACCGCCTGATAATTCCTCAGGTCCTTCGCAGGAGTGCGGCCTTAGAAGGGGAACTTATAATTCTGGGAAAGCTTAATCACTTAGAAATATGGAATCTGGAGAGGTTTCGCAAGGAGATGGAGGAGAATCCCTTTACCGAGGAGGATGCCCGGGCTCTGGCCTCCTTAGGGATATGATGCTGCATCGGCCTGTTATGGCTGAGGAGGTTTCCCGTTTCGTTAAAAAGGAGGGAATTCTGGTGGATGCCACCGTGGGAACAGCAGGTCACAGCTATTATTTGCTTTCTAGGTATCCTGCCCTGCGGGCCATATGCCTTGACAGGGACAGCCAGTCCCTAAAAATAGCCGAGGAAAGGCTAAAGAACTTCGGGGACAGGGTGAAATTTCTTCACCGGGACTACCGTACTCTTCCCCAGGCAGAGATTCCCTGGGAACAGGTTACATCGGTGCTTGTGGACATGGGGTTTTCCTCCTTTCAACTTTCCTCTTCCAGGGGATTTTCCTTTCAGAGGGACGATGACCTGGACATGAGATTTGACACCACTGAGGGTGAGCCTGCTAAGGAATTTCTGAAAAAAATTCCCTTTTCCCATCTGGTGCTTCTTTTCAGGAATTTTTCAGACCTCAGAAGGGCCGAGGCCCTTGCCCAGGAAATAAAAAGAACCAGGCCTCAGACCACTTCCCAATTAGTGGAGGTGGTGAGAAGGGTTTACCGAAAGGCCACCCCTGACCTCCTCGCCAGGGTTTTTCAGGCCATCAGGATAGGCGTGAACCGGGAACTGGAAGGAATAGAGGAATTTATTCTCTCCCTTTCCCTCAAACTTCACCCAGGAGCCAGGCTAATATTCCTCACCTACCATTCAACCGAGGACAGACTGGTGAAAGCAGGGTTTAAGAAGGCCTTTTACCAGGGCCTTTTAAAAAGCCTGACTCCCAGGGTGATAAGGCCCACCGTTTCAGAAATAAAGGAAAATCCCAGGGCCAGGTCAGCAAAGATGAGGGTGGCGGAAAAATGAGGAAGGTTAAAAGAAAAAAAGGGTTCTTTGCTCATATCTGGGAACTCATAATAATTGAACTTTTGATAATAATCTATGTTTTTGTCCACAACCTGGCAGTTATAAAAAGGAGGCAACTTAGCCTGCTGCTCCAGAAAGAAGCCAGACTCAGGGATCAGGTTTCTCTTCTGAAGATGAAAAAGGAAAAACTGCTTTCTCTACCCAGCCTAGAGGGATTTGCAAAACGTCATGGCTTAAGGCCCATTGACCCTGGAAAGGTTCAGGCCCTTGAAAAACAGGGAAGCACATGGATTTGGAGGAAAAAATGAGGCCCTTCCCTGATCGGAAGATTGCTATCGGCCTCAAGTGGTTTCTTACCTTCTGGGCTTTTCTGCTGATTTTAAGGTTGGGTGAGCTTCAGATACTCAAGCACGATGTTTTTTCAAAGATGAAACTCAGGCAGGTCAGGGTGCTCAAGACCATAGAGCCCCGGAGGGGGACCATATATGACAGGGAGGGAAGGATTCTGGCCATAAGCGTTCCTGCCTGGTCCGCCTATGCCCGAAGGGCGCTTTCGGACCAGGAATTTGAAAAATTAAGGAAAGTCCTGGGCCTTTCCCGTTTCCAGATAAAGACCATGAAGAAAAGATGGGAGAAGGGGGACCGGTTTACCTGGATAAAAAGGAAAATTCTGGAGGAGGAAAAGGAGAGAATAAAAGCCCTGGGAATAGATAAAATAGGTTTTCTCCCCGATTTTCGCAGGGTTTATCCCCATGGACATATGGCTTCCCACATAGTGGGGGCTGTGGGGATGGATGGAAGGGGACTTTGGGGATTAGAACTGTCTAAGGAGAAATTCTTAGGTGGCAGGCCCGGTAAGATGGAAATCCTCAGGGATGCCAGGGGTTACCCCCTGGACATAAAGACAAAAAAGGCCCCTGTTTCCGGTCATGACCTTCACCTTACCCTGGACCTGGCCATCCAGAGGGCTGCAGAAAGGGCTCTTTTCCAGGGAGCCAGGGCTGTTAAGTCCCCCAGGGCTGCAGCCATAGTCATGAGCCTTCAGGGGGAGGTCCTGGCCATGGCCTCTTACCCTTCCTTTGACCCCAACCAGTTTCCCCGGGAATTTGCCCGCCATCCTGAGAGAATAAGGAACAATGCCATTTCCATGGTTTACGAGCCAGGCTCCACGGTGAAATTCATAGACATGGCGGCAGCCCTTCAGGAAGGGAAGGTGAGGGTCGGTGAGAGAATAAATTGCGGAGGGGGTAAGATAAGGATAGGGAAAACCATAATAAGGGACCACAGGCCCTATTACATACTTTCCCTCTCCGATGTTCTTATTCACTCCAGTAATGTGGGAGCCATAAGGATTACCCAGAGGTTGAGCAACGAAAAATTTTACGGGTACCTCAGGGCCTTTCACTTAGGACAGAAAACAGGTGTGGAGCTTCCAGGGGAGGAGAAGGGATGGGTTCCCCATCCCCGCCTCTGGCGACTGACCACCAAGGCCTACTTCAGTATCGGTCAGGGCTTCGCCGTGACCCCCATTCAAATGGCTGCGGCAGTGGGGGTCATTGCGGACGGGGGAGTGTGGAGAAAGCCACACCTTATCCCGGGCGCTTTTCCCGGCCAGAGAGTTATTTCCCCACAGGTTTCCTCCATTGTTTTGAGGATGATGAGGGGAGTGGTGGAAAGGGGGACGGGCAGACTCGCCTCTCTTTCCTGGATAGGGGCTGCAGGAAAAACAGGAACCGCCGAGAAGATAACTCCTAAGGGCAGAAAATACACCTCATCCTTTGTGGGGGCTTTTCCTTATCCTGCCCCCGAATACGTAATTGCAGTGGTGGTGGACGAGCCCAAGGGAAAGCATTACGGGGGAGAGGTGGCTGCCCCCATATTCAGGGAAATAATCCTTTTCTTAGCTAAGAAAAACAAACTTTACCCGGTGGTGATGAAATGAAGTTTTCCCGGGTTATGGAGGGAGCGGCGTTAATCTCCATAAGAGGTGGAGAGACAGAAATCCGCAGCTTGGCCTACGACTCCAGAAAAGCGGAACCAGGTAGTCTCTTTTTCGCCGTAAAGGGAAAGAATTTTGACGGTAATCGGTTCGTCCAGGACGCCATAGATAGGGGAGCCGTGGCAGTGGTTTCCTCTGAGCCTCCTTCTTATGACATTCCCTGGGCCCAGGTGGTTGATGTAAGGAGGGCCATGGCCACAGCCGCGTGTAATTTCTACGGCCATCCATCCCGCCAGCTTAAGGTGGTGGGGGTTACCGGAACCAACGGGAAAACCACAGTGGTGCAGTTAACCGCGGAAATTCTAAAAGGCGGGTACATATCCACTGTGGGTAACTGGTTCGGGGAAAAGGCACCTTCGGTCCTCACCACTCCGGAAAGCCCGGATATTCAGCGTATGCTGAGGAAAATGGTGGAAAAGGGGTTCAAGTATGCCTCCATAGAAGCTTCTTCCCATGGTCTTTACTTTCACCGTCTGGACGGGATAGATTTTGATGTTTGTGTTTTTACCAATCTCTCAGGAGACCACCTTGATTTTCACCTGAGCATGGAAAGGTATTTCCAGGCAAAGGCCCTGCTATTTAAGATGGTGGAGGGTCCTGAGAAATGGGCAATAATCAATGTTGACGACCCTTACGGGAAAAAACTCCTTGAGATGGTAAACTGCGGGGTTTTGACATATTCCATGGAGAAGGGGGCCAGTATATATCCCGAGGAGGTTTCCCTCTCCCTTCAGGGGATAAGGGCTGTGGTAAGAACCCCGGTGGGAAAAATAAGGGTGGAATCCCCCATGACGGGAAGATTCAACCTTTACAACATAATGGCCTCCATAGGGGCAGCGATAGTTTTCAAGAAAAACCCTGAGGAGATTGAGGATGGAATAAGAAAATTTCGGGGAGTAAAGGGCAGGATGGAAAGGTTCTTCTTCGGAGGAATTACCGTGGTGGTGGATTATGCCCACAGCGACGATGCCTTAGAGAAACTTCTGAGAGGTATAAGGGAAATATCCACCGGAAGGATTATCCTGGTCTTCGGGGCTGGCGGAGACAGGGACCGCAGCAAAAGACCCCGCATGGGCAGGGTGGCAGGTCATCTGGCGGACCTGGTTATAATAACCAGCGACAATCCCAGAACGGAAGATCCCATAAAAATAATAAGGGAAGTTGAGGAGGGGGTCAGGGAAATGACCACCCTTTATACGAAAATCCCTGACCGCAAGCAGGCCATATTCAAGGCTCTGGAACTGGCTAAGGAGGGGGATATCGTGGTAATTGCCGGAAAAGGGCACGAGGACTATCAGATAATAGGAAAGGAGAGGAAGCATTTTTCCGATCAGGAAGTGGTCCTTGAATACTTCAGGGGGAAGGATGAAGTTAAGTGAAAAACAGGTCATAGAGGCCATAAAACCCATTAAAGTGATAAACCCTGGCCCAAGGGAATTCTCCTATTTTTCCTTTGACTCCAGGAAAATGAAGGAGGGAGGACTTTTCTTTGCTCTGAAGGGTGAGAGGGACGGTCACCTTTTCGTGGAGGATGCCATAAGAAAGGGGGCATCGGCCGCAGTGGTGGAGAGGGCGGTTGGGGAGGCTCCTCAGTATGTGGTGAAGGATAGTCTCAGGGCCTTAGGGGACCTGGCTTCCTCCACCCTTTCCTCTGAACAGCGCCTGGGAATAACAGGAAGTGCTGGAAAGACCACCACAAAAATTCTTGTCCTTCACTTCCTCTCCCAGGAATTTTTCACCGAGGCAACCCCTGGAAACTGGAACAACCTCATAGGTATTCCCACCTTCCTGCTGAACAGGAAAGGTTCACCCTATCTTATTTTAGAGATGGGTATAAGCCTTCCCGGGGAAATGGACCGTTTGGTGGAGATCGCGAAACCCACAGCAGCGGTTATAACCAGAATCTACCCGGTTCATACAGAGACCTTGGGAAGTGTGGAAAACATAACTGAGGAGAAAGGGAAAATTCTCAAAACCGCCGAGAGGGCAGCCTTTAACCTGGACGATCCCTATCAGGAACGGTTTTACAGGGAGTTTTCCGGCGAGAAGAGAGGTTTTTCCCGTTCCCGAAAGGCTGACCTCAGGCTCCTTTCCTGGAGGAGGCTCTCTATAAGCCAGTTAGAGGTGGAGTTGGACTACTTAGGGAGGAAGATCAAAGGCGCATTTTCCTTCTGGAGCCCTGCCTTTCTGGAAAACCTCATGGCAGCCCTGACCCTCACCTCCTTTTTCCTCAGCAAACCTCCCTCCTTAGAGGGGATAGAGCCCATGGAGGGGAGGGGAAGGGTTAGAAACATGGACGGGGTATGGGTCATAGACGAGAGTTACAACTCCAACCCCTCGGCTGCTCTTCTTTCCCTTCTTTCCCTTTCCTCCCTGGAGGGAAGGAAAATAGCGGTTCTTTCTGACATGCTGGAACTGAAGGAACCGGAGGACGAGCACAGGCTGTTTGCCCGGAGGGCCTCCATGTTGAAAATAGATATTTTCCTGTTCGTGGGGCCTCTGATGAGGCTCGCCTTTGAGGAAGCCAGGAGAAAAAGGGACAGTGTTTTCTGGGCAGAGAGCCCTGAGGAAGCCATGAAAATTCTAAAGGGGCTCCTCAGGAAGGGGGACATAATACTATTTAAGGGTTCCCATGGGACGGGATTGTGGAAGGAGGTGGAGGAATGGAGTTGAAGGGAAAAAGGGTTGCTGTTGTAGGTTATGGAAGGACCGGCAGGGCTGTGGTGAAGTTTCTCAAAAGACAGGGGGCCATACCCATGATTTCTGAAAAGCAGTCTGAAAAATTGGAAGAAATAAAGTCCTTGAGGGTGGATTACGAAATTGGAAACAGCCCGGAGTTTCTTTCTAGGGCAGACATGGTGGTGGTATCCCCCGGGGTCCCGTGGGATTCGGATTTCCTTCAGGAGGTAAGAAGGCGGGGTGTGAGGGTGATGGGGGATGTGGATTTTGCCCTTCCCTTTTTGAGGGCTAAATTGGTGGGAATTACCGGAAGCAACGGAAAGAGCACCACCGTTTCCCTCACTGCCCACATATTGAAAAAAGCAGGGCTTAGGGCCGAGGCAGGGGGAAACATAGGGAAACCCCTGATTTCCTTTGCTTATCAGGAATACGATTATTTAGTGGTGGAACTTAGTTCCTTTCAGTTAGAGGCCAATTCCCCTGAGGTTTTAGTATCCTCCATTCTCAACTGTTCGCCGGATCACCTGACCAGGCACAGAACCTTTGATGAGTATTGTGCCGCCAAGGAGAGGCTCCTTGAAATACAGAAGGAGGGTTTTTCTGTGCTCAATAAAGGGGATAGCCGGTGGGATGTCTGGAAGGGTAAGGTCAGGGTTCCGGTAAGGAGTTTTTCCTCAAGGGGCGAGGCGGACCTTCGGGTGACGGGGGAAGGGGGATGGCTGGGCAAAAGGATGGTTTTTGAGGCCAGAAAAATGAAACTTCTGGGACTTCACAACCTGGAGAACGCCGCCGCTTCCTTTTTGATTGCCCTTGGGCTTTCGGTGGAAGAGGAGAGAATAAGGGAGGGACTTTATTCTTTCTCTCCCTTGGAGCACAGGATGGAGGTCTTTGCTGAGGAAGGGGATAAGATTTTTATAAACGATTCCAAGGCCACCAATGTGGATTCCGTGCGCAGGGCCCTGGAGGCCTTAGACGGGAAATTCGTGGTGATAATGGGGGGAAGGGGAAAGGGGGAAAATTACCGCGTCCTGGGTCCTTTGCTCTCCGAGAAAGCCTCCCTGGTAATAGTCATAGGAGAGGAGGCAGGCAGGATAAGGGAGGATGTTTCCCCTTACGTAAAGGTTGCAGGAGCAGGTTCCCTGGAAGAAGCGGTGGAACTGGCCTTTGAAAACCTCACCTCTTCCAGGGGAATTCTCCTTTCCCCTGCCTGTGCCAGTTACGATATGTTTTCCAATTTTGAGGAAAGGGGAAGGGTTTTCAAAATGGAAGTTTTAAGGAGGATTAAAGGTGGAGGCTAACAGGTATCTCTGGAAAATCCATAAGCCACTGGTGGGTTCGGTTATAGTCCTTCTCCTTCTGGGTGCCCTGACCGTGGATAGTGCTTCCATGCTCCTTTACCTGAGGTTTCCCTCGGTCAAGTACCTTTTCTTCGCAAAACATGTATTTTTCATACTCCTGGGCGCCACCCTGGGTTATCTTCTTCTTAATATAAGAACCAGGTTTTACCTGAAGGGGTGGTTCGTGGTTCTTTCCAATCTGGTAATTTTACCCCTGCTTTTCCTGGTCTTTATTTTTCCTGCCAGGAACGGAGCCCATCGCTGGGTCCAGATAGCAGGTCTTACCATTCAACCCTCGGAATTCGCAAAAATAGTGGTAATGCTTACCCTGGCCCTTCTCCTGGCCCCGGGAAGGTCCCGTAGCCAGGAAACCCTCGCCTTCCTTTATCTGGGTGCGATTTTCCTCTTAGTGGCCTTGGAACCGGATGTGGGAACCTCCCTTTTTCTTCTGGCCGTAGGTATTTTTATGATGCTCCTTGCCAGGGTCAGGTTTAAAAAACTCCTGGGTTGGGGAGGGGGCCTGCTTCTGCTGGGCCTTTCCCTGCTCATTATCACCGGCAGGGTCGGCCATGTTAAGAAGAGACTCTCCGATTTTTTCTCCGGTCAGAAGGAAATTTCCACACAGGAAGAACAGGCTCTGGTGGCCCTGGGCTCCGGAGGGCTTACCGGAAGCAGTCCCGGGGAGAGTTTGGAAAAGTTCTTCTATCTTCCCGAAGCCCACTCGGATTACATTTTTTCCATCTTAGGGGAAGAATGGGGTTTCGTGGGAACCTCTGCGGTGGTCTTCCTGTTCCTGCTCTTCCTCTTTTCCGGTTTTCACATAGCCTCATCGGTGAATCAACCCGGGGCATCCCTTCTTGCCTATGGGCTTACCATCTCCGTGGTTCTTCAGGCTCTGGTAAACATAACGGTGAACGTGGGACTTTTCCCCTCCAAGGGTCTTCCTCTTCCGTTCATGAGTTACGGGGGAAGCGCCATGTTGTCCTCCCTGCTTCAGGCAGGAATTTTAACCCACATCTGGATGTGGAGGAGGGAATATGAGGCCTGAACTTTCCGTTGTGAAGAGGGTCCACATGGTGGGGATAGGGGGAAGCGGAATGAGCGGGATTGCGGAGATCCTTCACAATATGGGTTTTAAGGTGACCGGAAGTGACATACAGGAAAACGAAAATGTTAAAAGGCTCAGGGCCTTAGAGATAAAAATCGAAGTAGGTCACAGGCCCGAAAACCTGTCTTCTGCTCAGGTTGTTGTGATTTCCTCGGCCATAAGGGAAGATAATGTGGAGGTTCAGAGGGCCAGGCAGATGGGAATACCGGTAATA
>JALVRF010000049.1 GCA_027025175.1 Candidatus Aminicenantota bacterium
TTCCTCCATCTTCTCCACTTCCTCAAAGAGTTCCATTATGTGTTTCGTGGTTATGTCCCTTCCTCCCAGTCCCATGATGTAACTGAAAACCGGAGGATGATTTCTCACATTGGCCAGGGCTCCCCTTACCTCTGAGGCTACAATTCCCCCGGCTCCAGGCGAGAGATTCCTGTCCAGAACTATAACCTTTTTCGCATTGGAGAGGATATCTTTAACCTTATCGTAGGGGAAGGGGCGAAAGACGCGAATTCTCAAAAGGCCTACCTTTTTCCCCTTTTCCCTCAGGAGATCAACCGCATAACGGGCAGTGGAGGCTGCGGTGGAGACAGCCACGAGAATTATCTCCGCATCGTCCACCTTATATGGGTCCACAAGCCCGTAATACCTTCCGAACATCCTTTCAAATTCCTTTCCTTCCTTTTCTATGAGATCCAGGGCCTGTTCGTGGGCTTTATGTATCTTGTATCTCAGTTCCATATACCATTCGGGATTGGTAAGACCACCGAAGGCATGGGGGTCATCAGGGTTAAGGATATATTTGTTTTTGTACGGCGGAAGGAATTCGTCCACCTTTTCCTGGTCAGGAATTTCCACGGGCTCAGATGTATGGGAAAGGAAAAAGGCATCAAGAACCACCATGGTGGGAAGGAGAACCTGCTCAGAGACCTTGTAGGCGAGGATTACCGAATCGAGAACCTCCTGGTTATCCTGGGCATATATCTGCATCCATCCCGTGTCTCTCTGGGAAAGGGAGTCGGTCTGCTCGGTCCAGATGGACCAGGGTGGACCAAAGGCCCTGTTTATGTTACCCATAACCACAGGTAGCCTGGCTCCGGTGACCCAGTGAAGGACCTCATGCATCAGGGCGAGGCCCTGGGATGAAGTGGCGGTAAAGGCCCTTGCTCCAGAGGCGGAGGCTCCCATAGTTGCTGCCATGGCAGAATGTTCCGATTCAACCTTAACGAATTCCGCCTTCAGGGTACCGTCGGCGCACATCTCAGAAAGAAGTTCCACCACCTGGGTCTGGGGGGTTATGGGATAGGCGGCTATTACCTGAACCCTTGAAAGCAAAGCACCATAGGAAAGGGCATGGTTTCCAACAATGGCCATTCTCTTCATTTTCCTTCCTCCTCGGTATAAATGGCGTCCACAGGGCATTCCTCAACGCAGATGAGACATCCCTTGCAGTAGTCGTAATCCACGGCAACCCTCTCGTCGGGATCTCTCAGATATATGGCTGGCTCAGGACAGTACTTCCAGCAGATCATACAGTCTATACATTTGTCGTAGTCAATTATGGGCCTCAGGTTTCTCCAACTGGCGGTTTTGTTAACCCACATGGTGCCCAGGGACATGGCCATGGGCGGGAGATCATTTACCGATTTGAAAATCAATTTCTTTTCTTCTTTTTCAGCCATCTTATCCCTCCATAATAACGGAATTATAGGCTTCCTCTGCCGCGGCCCGGTTCTCTTTCGGCTTTATAGGAACCCCTTCCTCAATGGCGTCCAGGAGAGTTCCCAGTTTCACAACGGGAATTACCCGGGCAAAAGCCCCCACGATGGCGGTATTTACGATAGGCGAGGCAGCACTTCCCAGTCGGTATTTAAGGGCTATGTGAGTAGCATCAACGGTGGCCACCTTGTATTCCTTGGGAAAATCAAGTTCCGAGGGCTTCCTGGTGGTGTTTACCAGAATCCATCCTCCGGGCTTCAGCCCATCCAGCAGGGGAACAGCTCCTATAAGGGTAGGGTCAAGGATAACAATATGGTCCGGTTCGTAAATTTTGTGCCTTGGCCATATCTTGGTATCAGAAATTCGGGCATAGGCTGCAACGGGTGCCCCTCTTCTTTCAACTCCGAATTCAGGGAAGGCCTGAATATACTTACCCTCCCTGGTCAAAGCGTCTGCGAGGATTTTGGAGGCCACCACGGTTCCCTGCCCTCCCCTTCCGTGGAATCTGATCTCTATCATGAGACCTCCTTCTCTATAAGTTTAAGGTTCAATTCTAACTTCAAATCCCTGGCCAAGTCAAACCGAGGATTATTCCTATTAATTCAGGGGCTGCCCTTAAAGTCCGTAGCGGTATTTGTCCTCAATTATGTCGTGCTCCTGCCACTCCCTTACCCAATCGTCCACATAGAACACCATATATTTTTTGTTGGGGTCGGCCACAGAGGTTATAACCCTTCTCAACCCCGCGTTTATGATCATTTTTTTACAAATGAAACAGGGAAATGCGTTTATCACTTCTCCGGTATCCCTCTTTTCCCCGTAAATGTACATATCTCCGCCTAAAATGGAGACCCCGGCCCTGGCAGCGTTTATTATGGCGTTCTGCTCGGCGTGAACTGAACGGCAGAGTTCGTATTGACTTCCTGAGGGGATTCCTAACTTTTGCCGCAGGCAGAACCCGTGCTCTAAGGAGCTTTTGGTCTTCCTGGGAGCTCCCACATACCCCGTGGAGACTATCTGGTCGTCCCGTACTATTATTGCCCCTATAAGAACCTTAAGGCAGGTGGAACGGGTGGATACCACCTTGGCTATGTTGAGATAATATTCGTCCTTCTCCGGCCTCTCTATCATAGCTACCTCCGGATAAAAACCATTTCCCCCACCCTCTTTTTCAAATAGGCCCCCACCACAGGGCATTTGACCCTGAAAAGGAAGTAAATATCCAGACCCTTGTCCTCTAAGGTTTCAAAATTCCCCTGCCCCTTGGAAAGGACCAAGGGAATTTCCCTTATGGCTTTTTTTATCTCCTCGGAGGCCCTTTCAAGAACCAGGCCAGCTATGTTTTGACCTGTGGTTATTACCTTAGCCACCTTATCCATCCCCACCTGAAGCGCATCCTCCATGGTGGCATCGTTTATTATAGGTCCTCCCCTTACCGCATAGGTGGTTTCCACCCCATATCGCATCCTTAAGAATTCCACCAGGAGTTTGTCAAAAACTATCTCCCCGGCATTGTCCCCGATTATAAGAAGCTTCTTGTTTTCTTCAAGCTCCTTCTCAAATTCCCCGAGAACTTGGGAGGGAAGGCTTGCCCTTTTAAGCTCCTCCAGCTCTCTTTCCACATCAAACCTGGCCTCGGTGCCGTAGTCCATGGAATTTCCCAGAACCGAAAGCTTGAGCACATCCTCAAGACTCAACTCCTCAAGCCTTTCCCTGAAGGGGGCTACCATTTCCTGGGCTCTGCGGTTCTCCTCCCTTTTTATTTCCGCATAGGGATCCTGTATACCCGTAAGTTCCCTCACCAAATCATAAACCTTCTCAGCAAGTTCTGGAGAAGTAACATTGTAGTTTTCCACGGAGAGAACTTTGAGAACCTCCCTTATTAGCCTCTCCTGGGCCTCTTTATTCAGTCTCAATATCTTTATAAGCTCCACCATCTGGGAGATTATGCACCTTACGCAATAAATGTCCATCTTCATTTTTTTCTCCTTGGGGTTGATTATATAATAATTAGCCAGAGAGGTGAAAAAATGGGAAAAACGGTAATTGAAAAGATAATTTCATCTCACAGCCCCCAGGATGCCCGGGCAGGAGAGATTGTGTGGATGGAAATTGATGTCCGCTCCGCCAGGGATTTTGCTGGAGCCAATGTTGTAAAAAATTACGAGAGGGAATACGACGGGCAACCGGTGGCCGATGCGAAAAAGACCTTTTTCACCTTTGACTTGGTAGCTCCTGCCAAAACCATAAAATACGCCATAAATCAGCAAATCTGCAGGAACTTCGCCTTAAAGCACGGAATAAAGGTTTACGATGTGGACATGGGAATAGGTTCCCATGTGCTCATGGAGGAGGGGCTTGCAAGACCCGGAGCCACGGTGGTAGGGACAGACAGCCACATGAACATAGTTTCGGCGGTGGGGGCCTTCGGTCAGGGGATGGGAGATGTAGATGTGGCCTTCATTTTCAAGACCGGAAAAACCTGGTTTGAGGTTCCCCATACCATAAAGGTAAAAATAAAGGGGAAACTTCCCCCCCACACCTCTGCCAAGGACCTCACCCTTAAAATAATAAAGGAACTGGGCACCACCACAGCCCTGGGAAAGGCCATTGAGTTTTACGGGGAGGCGGTGGAGTCTCTCCCCCTTCACGGAAGAATAACCATCCTGAGCATGGTAACCGAGATGAGCGGAATAGCCGGGTTTATTCCCTTCGGAGAGGAAGCAAGGAAGGAGGTAAGGGCTTGGGCAGGGGATTTTGAAGAAGTAAAGGCGGACCCGGATGCAGAATACGAAAAGGAGGTGGAAATTGATATTTCGGAACTGGAGCCCCTGCTGGCAGCCCCATCCCATCCCAAGAATGTCCATCCGGTAAAGGAATACCAGGGGCAGAAAATAGATTCCGGTTTCATAGGTTCCTGCACCAACGGCAGGGAGGAGGACATAATTGCCGCATGGAAGATACTTAAGGGAAAGAAGGTGGCCCCTGGGGTGAGACTCATAATAGTCCCGGCCACCAAGAGGGTTTACGGGAACCTTCTCAAAAAGGGAATCCTCCAGGACCTCTTTGATGCAGGGGCCATAATACTAAACGCTTCCTGCGGAGGATGCGCCGAGGGACATGCCGGGCTTACCGGGGAGGGGGAAGTCCAGATAAGCACCGGAAACAGGAATTTTGCCGGAAAACAGGGAAAGGGCCTCACCTTTCTGGCCTCCCCCCAGTCCGTGGCGGCCTCAGTTCTTACTGGAAAAATAACTTCCCCTGAGGAGTTTCTGGATTGATATGGACAGCCCTTTTAATAGTCAATTTCCTCAGAATTGACGCCAAGCCCTTTCCCTACGAACTGGTGCCTGGAGAAAAGGGAAAGGTAAACATTTACATAGCGGTGAACAACCCCAGGGTTACCCTTCAATCCCTTCCTCCCTTCAAGATTTACATAAAAAAAGCTGATTCCCTGAATTTCTCCAAGGATTTCTATACCGCCTTTGACCTTAAGGTAATAAAGGAGAAGGAAACCAGCAAAAGTTTGCCTATAAAGAAGATTCCCGTCCTATCCATACCCTTTACCGTGGAGGAAAACGCCTCTCCTGGCCTTCATAAGGTGGAATGCGAAATAGAGTACATGGTGTGCTCCCTGAGAAAAAAATGGTGCATGAAGACCAGACAGAATTTCTCCTTCCAGTTTCGCATAAAATCCTATGTAAGGCCGAAAAGGCGTTGAAGTCCAGGTTATAAAGGCCTAAAATTTTTATGGGGGGTGAAAGATGAAGGATTTAACAGGTCTTTTAATTTCAACGCTTTTTTTAACGGGAAATCTCTGGGCAGGAGTCAGGGATTACAAGTTTGAATTCGGAGGTCTTCCAAAGGTAATTGACACCTACACCACAAAAACTTCCCAGGGCGTTTTGAAGCTCTATTCCATAAAATCCAATTACGGGGAATACTACATACTCGCCGAGCTTTTGAGGGAAAACTCAGTAAAGGAATCCCTTTTAGTGCTTACCGGGGAAAGAAACGAGATCAAAGTAGGAAAGGAAAAAGCCTGCTCCCCCATTGACCCTAAAGACGTAATTGAGGGCAAAGCATATACGCTTTATGCATTAATAAAAAAGATGCCCGAAGCCATTAAAGAGGCTTTCTTTTCCACCAGTTCCAGCAACCCCTGGCACTGGGTGCTGGATTCCCTGTATCTTTCCATAACAGCCAGGCCCTTGGGAAAACCTCAGAAAATAACCTGGGAAAGAGAAGGCCCTAAAATGTACTGTGACGAATGCGACCTGTATCTTCAGGAATGCAACGGCCACTGCTATGAGAACTTCGCCGAGTGTAACGCACTTAGTGGTGAAATAAAAGACCCCAAGGAGTTTGCTCGGTGCAAGACTCATTGTATTGTAACTTATGTTAACTGTAGGCATAGATGCACCGCAGGCTGGCAAAGATGTAAGGAAAATTGCCAGTCCCGTCCCAAATCTCACTAATCCCGCTAATCCCTTTAATCCTCTCTAACTCGATCTTTTCTCTAATAGTCAATAACTCTAAAACCTCAGCAGGAAAGGAAGAGTTGCATTCTCTCATCTCATAAAAGGAAGGGACAGACCCTTTTTCTCCCTTTCCCTCCCTTTTCTTCTTCCCATTTTCTCCTTCCCAAAAACTTTCCCTTCAATTAGTCAATTAGGGACAGACCCTTTTTTGTTAATTTTCTCCCATTTCCCCGAAATCCATCCCGAAAATTTCCCCAAAACCCACCCTCTGGCCAAAACTTCCCCTCCTGAAACCTTCTCCAGACG
>JALVRF010000050.1 GCA_027025175.1 Candidatus Aminicenantota bacterium
GAATACGCCATGATAGACGGGGTGGATGCGGGGCTTACGCCGGAATCCGCCATTAGGGATGGAGAAAAAAGGTTCTGGAGGCTAAAGGAAGAGGCAGGTCCTCCCTTAGTGAGATACCTGCTGGTTAAGAATTTTCTCGTGGTGGGCCTTTATGTTTCATCCGAAATATTTACTTGACAAAACTTAGACGGTAACTTAATTTTTTCCTGTGAAACCGGTGACCATAAAGGTAAACGGAAAATCAGTCCGGGCAAGGGAAGGGGAAATGCTGGCCGCTGCCCTTTTAAGGGCAGGGATAAGAGTATTCAGAAGGAGCCCCCAGGGTCAACCAAGATCGTTATTCTGTGGAATGGGAACATGTTTTGAATGCCTGGTAAAGGCCGACGGAAGATGGGTTCGCTCGTGTATAACCCCTGTAAAGGAAGGGATGGAGGTGGAAGTTGAAGAGGGCTAAGCCCCAGGAGATTAAAACTAAGGCTCTAATCATAGGAGGGGGAATAGCAGGACTGGCCGCTGCCACCGTGCTTGAGGACCACGGGGAAGACTACATACTGGTGGACGAATACCCCTTCATGGGAGGGCAATATCTCAGGCACAGGGAGGAGTATATTCCCCGGGATACCGAAACCAGGAAACAAGGATTTGCTCTTTTAGAAAAACTTAAAGGAAAGGAAAACATATGGACATCCTCCCTGGTATTCGGCTGCTACAACGGTAATGGGGAAAAAGCGGTGGCGGTCTCTAAGGATGGGAGGGTTTTTCTTATAAAGCCTGAAAAAATAATAGTGGCCACCGGTGCCAGGGAAAAATTCCTCCCCTTTCCAGGATGGACCCTCCCCGGGATTTTGAGCGTGGGAGCGGTTCAGGCCCTTGTGAAAACCAGCGGAACACTCCCTGGAAAGGAGGGGATATTTGCAGGAACAGGACCCTTTCTCCTGGCCGCTGCCTACGAATACGAGAAGGCCGGAGGAAGGGTTCTGGGAATTTTTGAATTAAACCCCTTGGCAAAACTTCTAAAATTCCTTCCCCATGCTCTGGATAAGGAAAAGTTCAAAGAAGCCCTGAGATATCTGAGACTCCTATGGAGCAGGATGAAATTCGGCTGGAAGGTGGAAAGGGCTGAGGCTGAAGGGGAGAAAATAAAGGTGGTGATGAGTAAGGGAAGGGCCCGAAAAACCTTGGTGGGGGATTTTCTGGCCACAGGATACGGCTTTTCCCCGAACACCGAGGCCGCCCAGATTTGCGGGTGTGAGGTGGAATATAAGCCTGAACTGGGAGGCTTCGTGGTAAAAACCGGGGAGGACCTCAATTGTGGGGATGGGGTTTACGCCTGTGGGGAAGTTACAGGAATAGGAGGGGCGCGAAAATCCTTGATTGAGGGAAAAATCGCCGCCTTATCCCTTCTTGGGAAAAAGGACGAAAAACTCCTCAATCAGAGAAAAAGGGAACTTGCCTTCGCGAGAAGCCTTAATTTTGTATTTTCCGTTCCCCGGGATCTCTGGAAAAAAATCCCGGATGATACCATAATATGCAGGTGTGAGGATGTTAGAATGGGAGACATAAAGAAGGTGGTGGAGGAGGGCTTTTCCTTTTTGCGGGAACTCAAGGAGACAACCCGAATAACCATGGGAAACTGCCAGGGGCGAACCTGTTTTCCCATTGTAACTGAATATCTCAGGGCCATGGGCAAAAAGCCGGAGCCCATGTCCATAAGACCACCCTTGAAACCCGTGGAAACGGGAATTTTTGTGGAAGGAGGTGAAACATGAGAAGAATTCTGGCGTTTTTTCTTTTGCTCCTTCCTGC
This sequence comes from Candidatus Aminicenantota bacterium, assembly GCA_027025175.1. Lineage (GTDB taxonomy): Bacteria > Acidobacteriota > Aminicenantia > S016-38 > S016-38 > JALSNJ01. Next base: position 1,807 of record JALVRF010000050.1, read on the forward strand.
CCTTTCCTTAGTTAAATACAAGGATAAGGTCTGGTGGGAAAAGCCTGCGTTCAATGTTACCCCTGTGGATGCAGGACCCTTCATGATTTTCAAAACACCCCTGAAGCCGGAAAAAGTGCGATTCGTAGCAGGGAAAATACTGCTCTACGATAGGGATAAGGATACCATTTCCCTTTATTCCCCTGGGTTCAAAGAAATTTACTCTGTAAAGAACATAAAGGAAAAACTGAGGGGCCTCCTGGGAACATGCCAGGGCATGTACGGATGTAGATTGGACATTTTCGTCCCATCTCCGGATGGGAAAAAGGTGGCAGTGGGATATGCCAATACGGATAAATTGATTTATCCAGTAGGGATAATTGACCTTGCTTCAGGAAACATAAAAAAACTTGCTGTTCTGGACAAGGCTAATTACCCTGGTATGGATCCTATAGCAAAAATAAAACGGGATCCCTCCATACTCCATGATTTTCCCTACACGTTAATCCACCAGTTCTCCAGTTACCACTGGGTTGGAGATAAACTTTACCTCTGGTATCGTCCCGAGTCCGGCCTCCATTTCGGAGGGCTCGTTATAATAGATGTGAAAACAGGGAAAGTCAGCCGGCCCTTTGAGAAATTTGACAGGCTCATAGGGGTAAACAAGGATTTCCTGGTTTACACCCTTTTCCGGGATGAGGATGCCATGGAGGTTGTGGGAAAAATATTCGTTCAGGGAAGAAAGGGGAAATTCTCCATAGATGGGACTGACCTTGAGGCAGTCCTGGGCGGACATTTCCTGATTTACCGGAAAAACGACCACAAAACCTGGGTTCTTTACAACCTCAAGGCAAGAAAGGCGCTGGCAAGCCTCACTGCTCCCAGGGACCTGAGGGTTCTTTCCCTTACCCCCTCTGGAAAAAGGGCCTTTTTCGTGGGAAAGCTCAGGGACAAAACCTCCTTATATCTTTACGACTTCAGGGATGGGAAATTCTACGACCTCTTCCCCCGGGAAAAGGACGAGCATTTCTCCTCGGTCAGGCCCTGTTATGATGGGGAATTCTTACTGTTCATACACCGGGGCGAGCTCTGGGCAGGTTATCTTACGGACCTCACTCCTCCTCTGGTTTCCCTTAGTATAACTCCGCTTTTCAGGGGGGAGGCTTTCCTTTCGCCGGTGAAAATAAAATTTGATGCCCGGGATCGGTGTTTCACATCCGGGCTCACAGGGGAATTCTTTTTTAACGGGAAAAAGATGAATCTCGGGGAGGAAATTAAGGTTGAACTTAAAGAAGGTAAAAACACTCTGGTTTTCTCGGTAAAGGACAGGGCTGGAAATGAGCGGAAAATTGAAAAGGTGATAGTTTATCGCAAACCCCCTAAGGTGAACCTCATGGAAATCTCCCGGGATGTGAATAGATACTCCGGAAAACTGGTGTTAATAGAGGGTTACGCCTGGGGATGGATGAGCAAGGCCCCGGAGGAAGCCAGAAAACTCTCTCAGGCTCCTGGAAATACCGCCAGGAGCAGGAACTGGGGGAGCATTGAAGATGGAACCGCGGTGGCTTTCTTCCCGGTTGCCCCCAAAAAATCCGGAAAGGTAAGGGCCTATGTGGTTGTAAAAGAGAAGGGAAAGAATTGGATTCTTGAGCCTGTTCATGTTGAATTTATCCATTAATGTCCCCAAAATAGGACATCCAAGGAAAAAGGCAGGCTATATTCAGACATACAACTGGAATGGAAATTGCTTTAAAAACCTCAAAACCGAAAAAGGAGGTAAAAATGCGGAAGTTGGCTCTTTTCGCAATTATGGCAGGTTTAATTTTCGCAGGAAGTTTCAGGGACCTGTATCCCTACCTTGTTGATCTTCCTGGATGGCAGGCCAGCAAACCCGCTGGCTCATCCACAAAGGTGCCCTTCATGGGAACTGCAGTGGTTGAGGCCCACAGGGAATACACCAGGGGCAACGCCACCGTGAAGGTAACCATAGGAAAGGGGAAGGGAATCATGATGGCATGGGCGCCCTTTGCCATGAACATGGAATATGAGGACGAGAGCGGGTGGAGAAAAGTAAAGACCATCAGTGGATTTCCTGTTGGTATTCAGTACGATAAGGAAGACAAAAGCGGCTCCGTGGCTGTAAATCTCGTAGTAGGGAAGGAAACTGTAGGGCTTCTCATACTGGAATACACCAACATAAGCCCGGATGAGGCCCTGAGCCTGGCGGAAAAATTTGACTGGAAGAAAATAGCAAGTGTTTTAAAGAATCTTTGAATAAGGGAGGGGGGAAACTTCCCCCCTTTTACTTAAATGAGTCTGGAAGTTTTCAGGGAAAAAGTGGTGGTAATTTCCGGCGCCAGTTCCGGAATAGGAAGGGAAATGGCCCTTCAACTGGCATCCCAGGGAGCCAACCTGGTCCTCGGAGCAAGGCGGGAGGAATTATTAGGAGAAGTAGCGGAAGAATGTGGTAAAAGAGGGGGAAGGGCAGTTTACAGGAAAACCGATGTCACCAGCAAGGAAGATGCCAGGGCCTTAATAAATCTGGCGGTGGAGAAATTTGCAAGATTGGATGCTCTTATTAACAACGCTGGTATAACCATGTATTCCCCCTTTGAGGAAATCAAGGACCTTTCAGTGGCGGACAGAATAATTCAGGTAAATTTTCTGGGTAGTGTTTACCTGACATATTTTGCCCTGCCCTACCTTAAGGAAACCAGGGGGAGGCTGGTAGCGGTCTCCAGCCTTACAGGAAAAACCGGTGTTCCCACCCGCAGCCTCTACGCCGCCTCCAAGCACGCCATGGCAGGCTTCTTTGACTCGCTGAGAATAGAACTGAGAAAATACGGAGTCAGCGTTACAGTGCTATATCCGGGTTTCGTAAAAACCCCCATAAGGGAAAACGCCCTGGGTCCCGATGGCAAACCCCTGGGGAAAAGTCACATAAGGGAAGAGGGGGCCATGGATGTGGAGGAGGCGGTGAGAAAAATGCTCACCGCCGTGGCTAAAAGAAAAAGAGAACTGGTCATGGGGACCAGGGCCAAAATAGGCCTATGGCTGAAATTAATTGCCCCTTCCCTGGTGGACAGAATGGCCGAAAAGAGCATCTCCTCGGGAAAAACCTGATGGACCCAAGGCAGGAAATTACCCGAAGAAGCCTGAAGAAAATCAAAAAATTCCATCTGGTTAGGGAAAGGGTAGGGGAAAAAAATCTGGAACTGGGATGTTCCTCGGCCGGGCTTTCCAGAATGCTGATGCGGGGTTCCTGGGTGGGGCTGGATTTTGATTTTTCCGTGGTGAAGGAATATTCCAGTTACCTGGGAAAACCGGCGGTGGTGGCAGGGGAAAATTTGCCCTTCCTTCCTTCCAGTTTTGATACGGTTTTAATGCTGGACTTTCTGGAACATGTGGACGATGACCGCCTACTTCTGAACGAAGTGGCCCGGGTTCTGGAAAACGGGGGGCATCTTCTCATCTCGGTCCCAAGGTCAGGAAAACTCCTCATCCTGAAGATTAAAAATATACTGGGACTCAAAAAGGAAGTTTACGGACACAGGAGGGAAGGCTACGGGGAAGATGAACTCAGGAATTTGCTCAGGGATGCGGGTTTTGAGGTAGAATACATGGAGGGCCATTCGGGTTTTTTCCTGGAACTTTTGGAGGCCATCCAGAACCTGTTTTACTTCAAATTAAAGGGAAGAAAAAAGAGGAGGTCCGGGAGCATAAGCCCTGTGGAGGAAGGGGAATTGCAGTCTCTGAGGAAGTTGCTTTTTCTCCAGAAAATCGCTTATCCCTTCTTCCTCATGGCGGATTTTCTGGACCGAATCCTCCACACTTCCCATCATGTGCTCTTTGCCGTGGCAGTAAAAAGAGAAGGTGAGGGGGAAAATCCCCCCTCACAGATTTAGTTTGCTGGTCTGAAAATCGTTTCTCCGGCTTCCCTATCCACTACAACATGCTGGCCTTCTTTGACCCTTCCTTCAAGTATGGCAACAGCCAGGGGGTCCTGAATAAAGCGCTGGATTGCCCTTCTCAAGGGTCTTGCTCCGAAGGCCGGGTCGTAACCCTCTGCCACCAAGAAGTCCTTCATCCTCTCGGTAAGTTCCAGGGTAATTTTCTTGGGCTTCAGTAGTGCATTGAGCCTTTCCATCTGAATATCAATAATTTCGTAAATAACTTCCCTGCTCAACGGCCTGAATATTATGATCTCGTCTATACGGTTCAGGAATTCCGGTTTCAGGGTCTTGCGGAGGAGTCCCATAACTTCCTTCCTCATCATCTCCTCGTCCCCAACCAGTTCCTGGATGAGGCTGGAGCCTATATTGGAGGTCATGATAATCACTGTATTTCTGAAGTCCACGGTTCTTCCCTTGTTATCGGTGAGCCTTCCATCATCAAGAATCTGAAGGAGAATGTTGAAAACATCGGGAT
>JALVRF010000051.1 GCA_027025175.1 Candidatus Aminicenantota bacterium
TTTCCTTAAAATACCCTTTAAAGTGCTGAACCTCAGAAAGGAGTTCAGGGAAAAAATAATGGACTATTTTGCCCGGGAATACAGAAGGGGAAGAACGCCAAATCCCTGTGCCCTTTGTAATCCCTACATAAAATTTCGTTACTTAGAGGAGGTCCGAAGAGAGGAGAAGGCAGACTTTATAGCCACTGGACATTACGCCAGGATAGTGGAAAAAGGGAGGAAGTTTTACCTGGTGCCGGCTAAGGACAGGAAAAAATCCCAGGAGTATTTTCTGGCCATGCTTGATGAGGAAATTCTTAGAAGGACCGTATTTCCCTTAGGAGAACTTAGCAAGGAAAGGGTAAAGGAGATAGCCAGGAGGGAAGGAATCCCGGCCCTGGAAAGGGAAGAAAGTCAGGATGTCTGCTTCGTAAAAGGGGAATACTGGAAGTTTCTGGAAGATCATTACTCCTTCACCCCCCAGAAAGGGGATATAATTCATACCTCAGGAAAAGTCCTGGGAACGCACACGGGGTATTACAGGTTTACGCCTGGCCAGAGAAGGGGTCTGGGGGTTTCCTCCACATCCCTGGAAATAACCTCTCCCCTTTATGTGGTAAGGATTCTCCCCGAGGAAAACAAAATAGTGGTTGGTTCAAGGGATGAGCTTATGAAAACCAGAATAAAGGTTGAGTTAAAAAACTGGAGGGGAGGAGGGGAAGGAAGATATCTGGTGCGAATAAGATACAGGCATCAGGGGGAATGGGCGGAAGTTAAAATTTCGGGAAAAAACGCCGAGGTAAAATTTAAAAGGCCCCAGTTCGCCCCTGCTCCAGGACAAATTGCCGTTTTTTACGACCAGGAGGAACTGGTAAGGGGGGCAGGGATTATCCTTTAACCAGGGTGAGCAATTTTTTGAATTTTTCAAAGCCAGCCCTCATGACAGGGGTTCCCCGATAGGTTCTCCTGAAGTCCCCCTCTGAGCCTACCCCTTCAGGTGAAGGGTCTATTCTTGGGAGGAAGTCTTCCAGTGCGGTAATCCTCGCTTTCCTGTTCCAGGGGCAGACTTCCTGGCATATGTCGCAACCGAAAACCCATCCCCTGTTCTTCTCCCTGTAGATTTCCGGAATTTCCCCTTTATGCTCCACAGTTATGTAAGAAAGACAAAGGCGAGCGTCAAGGAAATAGGGTTTTAAAGCCCCGGTGGGACATGCTTCTATGCAACGGTTGCAGGTCCCGCAGTAATTTTCTCTGAAGGGCTCGTCCGGAGGGAGTTCCACGGAAATGAAAATCTCCCCCAAGAATACCCAGGAACCGTATTCCCGGGTTATAAGCATGGTGTTTTTTCCTATCCAGCCAAGGCCTGCTTTACGGGCAATCTCCCTTTCAAGCACCGGGGCAGAATCCACGAAGAACCTTCCCTCCACCCCGGCAAATTCCTCCTTGATGAAGCTGAAAAGTTTCTTCATCATCTTCTTCATGACCCTGTGGTAGTCCCTGGCCAGGGCATATCTGGAAATCTTCGTCCTTCGGTAATTCACATCTCCTGGATAATAATTGACCGCTAAGGATATGATGGTCTTAACCGGGGGAAATATTTCCTTGGGGTTAAGCCTGAGGTGGATGTTCCTCCTCATGTAGGCCATACCCGCTTCTGCGCCCCGGGAAATCCAATCCAGAAGAAAATCCCCCTTGATTTTTTCAGGGATGGTGAAACCTATCCTGGAAAAACCAAGTTCTAAGGCTTTATTCCTTATCCTTTCCCTTTTTTCCAAGGCGGTAAAGTCTGACCATGGCCCTCTTCCACGTATTGATGTCCGTATTGGGACATCCCCCAACTATTTCCCCAGGAGCCACCTTCCTGAAGACGCAGGTCATGGCAGCAATCATGGCACCGTCGCCAACTTCAAGATTATCCCTGATGCCGGCTAATCCTCCGCAAATAACCCCCTTCCCTATCCTGGCGCTTCCCCCAA
>JALVRF010000052.1 GCA_027025175.1 Candidatus Aminicenantota bacterium
GATTTTCTCAGGCCATAATAATAACCGAGCCCAGTTTCAATGCCCTTCAGGTGGCCCTCCACTCGGCTAAACTGGCAGGGGACCTGGAGATTCCCCACATTTATCTGGCAGTAAACAAGGTAAGGACCCCGCAGGACAGGGAAAAGATATACCGGTTGGGAGGGGAAAGGTTGAGGCAGTTTGAGGAGATTTTCTTCCTTCCCTACGACGAGCGGGTTTTAAGCACCGAGCCTGATGTTAGTCCCCTTATAGGAAGTGATTCCCCCTATGTAAAGGAGGCTATGAGGATCAAGGAGGCTCTTCTTCAAAGGGCTTAAGGAGGAAGAATGAGAGTATTGATAGCAGGAGCAGGCCCGGCGGGGACTGCGGTGGCAGAGAGCCTGAGGGAGATGGGTTTTGAGGGAGAAATTTTCATGTTCACCGCAGAACCATTTCCCCCTTATTCCCCTCCGGTCCTGGCAGAATACTTAAAAACCAGGGGGGAAAGCAAAACTATTTTCTGGAAGGGGGAGGATTTCGCAGAGAGGGTAGGGGCAGTTTTTATTTACGGGAAAATTTCCGCCCTGGACATGGGGAACAGAAGGGTTTTTTCCGAAGACGGGAAGGAGTACGAATACGATAAACTGGTCATTGCTACCGGGGCAAGGATGTGGATTCCTGTAAAATGTGAATGTCCAGAAGAAGGTTCTAAGGAGAAGTTCTACAATTTCAAGTCCCTTACCGCTGTCAATAAACTTATGAACGAACTAAAGAAAGGGGCGGAGAAGGCGGTGGTTATAGGTGCTGGGTTTATAGGAATGGAAATAGCCCTCAGCCTCAGGGAAATGGGACTGAGGGTAACCGTGGTGGAGATGATGAACCGCATCCTTCCCAGGATGGTAAACGAGACCATAGCGAGGCCCTTAGAGGAGGAGGTCAGAAAAAGGGGAATAGAACTCAGGCTGAATTCTAAGGCAGTTCTCCTTCGGGGAAGGGAGACGGCCGAAGAACTTGTTCTGGAAAACGGTGAGGTTATAAAGGGTGAACTTTTCATCGCTGCCACCGGGGTAAAGCCCAATGTGGATTTCCTTAAGGACTCTGGCCTTACCATAGGTAAGGGGATAAAGGTAAACGAATATCTTGAAGCAGGTCCGGATGTTTATGCTGGAGGGGATGTGGCGGAGGTAAAGGACATCGTTACCGGGAATGTCTATCCCCATGCCATTTACCCTGAGGCAGTGGCCCAGGGGAAGGTTATTGCCGCAAACCTCATGGGGCACAGGATACCTTATCCTGGCGGTCTTAACATGAACAGCCTCCACCACTTCGGCCTTCCCCTGATTTCCGAAGGGGCCATGGAAGGGGAGGAGGAGCCGGATGAGGAAATCTTTCTGGAAAAGGGAGGAAACATAAAGAGGCTTCTCCTTAAGGACGCTAAAATATTGAGGTTTGAACTGGTAGGGGAAAAGAAAGGGGCGGGACTTCTCCACTGGATAACCGAAAGAAGACTTCCCTTCCAGCCGTACCGGGAAGCATTTATACGTGGGAGGCTTAATACGGCCTTCAATATGCCCTTTGTCTCCTCATGAGAGAATCTATATGAAACCGTATTCGTTGCTTCACTCGAAATCTACATTTTCTAACTAGACTCCCCAAAGAGAAGGTTTCTCCTGAAACTGTTCGATTTTCCTATAGAGCTCCGCTGCCTCCATCTTCTATTATCTCTCCATTTTAGGGACAGACCCTTTTATGATATAATTTCCCCATGGCAAGACTGGCCCGCACATACATCAAATTCCCCTCAGCCACCGCCTACTACCACATCTTCACCCACCTTGCAGACGAACTCCCCTACCTTCTCCCCTCAGAAAAAGAACACTTCCTCCGCCTTCTTCGCCGCATCGTTCCCCTCTTTAACCTCTCCCTCCTTGCCTACGCCATCATGGGAAACCACATACACCTTGTAG
>JALVRF010000053.1 GCA_027025175.1 Candidatus Aminicenantota bacterium
AAAATTTCCACGGCATCATCCACCCCCTCCAGGGCGGTTATGTAAACCTTCGCCGAGGAAAGGTCATTGGAAAGTATTACCCTTGTCACTGATACCATCATGTCCGTCAACTCGTATATGCCCTGAATGTCTGAGGATATCTGCTCCAGAAGTAGTTTCTCAAGCCTTTGTTTTCTCCTTTCCCTCAAAGAAATTGCACCTCCTCCTTTAAAATCTGAGCATCAAGAAGGGAAGCCTCTTTCAAAATTCTCTCGAATGTTCCCTCCACCGTTGAACGCTCCGAGGCCACAGAAACCATGGCCAGGCCGGCTCTCTGCCACAAACTATGGAAACCCACCTCGGCCACCGAAACATTATAATGGTTCCTTATTCTATTCTTGAGGCTACTTAGAAATTTCCTCTTTTCCTTCAGGGAATGGCTCCAGGGAAGATAAAATTCTATATAAAGATAACCTATGACCATCCAAACTAAACCTGCCTTCTCTCGTAGACTTCAATAATGTCACCTTTCTTCACATCGTTAAAACTCTCCAGCCTTATACCGCATTCGCTGCCCATCCTGACTTCCTCCACATCGTCCTTGTAATGTTTCAGTGAGGCTATTTTCCCGTCAAAAATGACCTCCCCGTCCCTTATAACCCGGGCCTTTAAATCTCTCCGAACTTTCCCCTCCACCACAAGACATCCGGCAACAACCCCAACCCTGGCGATCTTGAAGGTCTGCTTGACCTCTGCCTTACCCACCACGGTCTCCTCAAACTTAGGCTTCAACATGCCCTTCAGCGCCTTCTTAACATCCTCAAGTAACTCGTAAATTACCCTATAAAGCCTGATCTGAACCTTTTCCGCAGACGCTGCGGCCAGAGCCTTTTTTTCAGCCTTCACATTAAAACCTATTATTATTGCCTTGGAGGCAGAGGCCAGAAGAACATCGCTTTCGCTCACAGGACCGGTGGCTGCGTGGAGTATTCTTATTTTTATCTCGTCGGTGGACAGTTTTTCCAGGGAATCCCTTATGGCTTCCAGAGAACCGATAACATCGGCCTTGAGAATTATGAGAAGTTCTTTCTCTTCCTGACCTTCCAGTTCCCTCAGCAGGTCCTCCAGGGTTATCTTCCTCTCCACCCGGCGGGTCCCCATTTTCAGATTTTCCTTCCTTATCTCTACTATTTCCTTTGCCTTTTCTACGTCCCCAACCACATAAAGTCTGTCCCCTTCCTGGGGAACTTCCTCAAAACCCAGAATTTCCACCGGATCCGAAGGGCCGGCCTGTTTTATGGGTTTTCCAAATTCGTCAAAGAGGCCCCTGACCTTACCCCAGGTAAGCCCGGCAACGAAGGAATCCCTGGGTTTCAGTATTCCCTTCTGAATTATTGCCTTTACAGTGGGCCCTTTCCTGGGGTCAAGTTTTGCCACCAGAATGGTTCCCTGGGCAGGAACATCTACCGGAGCCTTAAGTTCCAGCATCTCACCCACCAGCACTATCATCTCGAGGAGTTCATCCACGCCCTTTCCCGTCTTGGCAGAAATCTCAACAGCCACCGTATCTCCACCCCACTCCTCAACCAGGACACCGTGCTCTGCCAGTTGTTGTTTAACCCTCATGGGATCAGCCTCGGGTTTGTCAATCTTATTTATGGCCACAATCATCTGAACCCCTGCAGCCCTGGCATGATTTATGGCCTCAACGGTCTGGGGCATAACCCCGTCATCAGCAGCCACCACTAAAACCACTATGTCGGTAACCTGAGCTCCCCTGGCCCTTAACTTCGTAAAGGCCTCGTGACCTGGTGTGTCTATAAAGGTAATCCACTTATCTTCAACCTTTACCTTGTAGGCGCCGATGTGCTGGGTTATTCCCCCTGCCTCCCTTTCCGCTACCCTGGTTCTTCTTATGTAGTCAAGGAGAGTGGTCTTTCCGTGGTCCACATGTCCCATTACCGTAACTATCGGAGCCCTTGGAACTAATTCGGTTCCCTTACCGTGAATCTCTTCCAGGCTCTCCTCAAAACTTTTGAATTCTATGCTGACCTTTAGAACTCTACCTATTTCCTGGGCCAGGGTGGAGTCAATTTTGGTGTTTGAGGTTATGTAAAGTCCTCCCTCCCGGAGTTTTTCCTCCACCTGGGAAACTTTAACCCCGAGTTTTTCCGCCAGGTCCTTGAGGGTTTCACCTTCCACCACCGTGGCGGATTCAGGGAATTTCACCTCTTTTTTCTTTTTCTTTATAATCTCAAATCTTTTAGAAGAGACTTTCCGGGATGGTTTCTCCTCTGGTTTTTCCCTTCTGGAAGGAGCCGGCTTTTTACGGGCGGGAGCAGGTCTTTTCCGAACAGGGGCAGGCCTGGGTTTAGCCTTGGGACCTGGCTGAGGTTTTGGGGGAGGTGCTGGTTTTTCCGGGGCTGGTTTGGGTTTTGGGGCCTTTTTTTCTTCAGCCCTGGGTTTAGCCTTGGGTTTGGGCTTCTTGCCAGTTCTCTTATACTCCTCTATCCTCTCCTTTATTCTTATAAGTTCCTCTTCATTTATGGTGCTGCTCGCCGTCTTAACCTCTATCCCTATGTCCTTCAATAACTCAATCACAAGTTTGCTATCAAGGCCAAACTCTTTGGCGATCTGGTACACCCTGAACTTCGCCATACTACCTCCTTAATCTATAGCCCCTTATTCTCAACTCTTCTTTAATTCTATCCAGAAACTTCCCGCTCATGCCCGGCAAAGATTCAAGTTTCTTTTCCGGAAGTTCCTGCAATTGCTTCCAGGTGAGAATTCCCATCCTTTTAAGAGCAAGGGCAAGGGGCTTGGGAAATTCGGCAAAGGGAAGGCTTTCGTCGGTTTCCTTGAGAACTTCTTCTCGCCTTTCGCTTTCGGTTTTCAGGGAAATTTTCCACCGGGTAAGTCTGGAAGCCAGTCTTATGTTAGTGCCCTTTTTCCCCACCGCTACCGAATAATTTTCGTCAGGAACTATGACTTCGGCTATTTTCCTCTCCACGTCTATGATTTTAACCTCTCTCACCCTGGCAGGACTCAAGGCATTGGCTATAAATTTCTCTGGATCATCATCCCATAGCACTATGTCTATCCTTTCGCCTGAAAGTTCCTTCGTAACGGCCAGGACCCTGTTTCCCTTCATGCCTATGCACGAGCCAAGGGCATCCACGGTGGGGTCCTCTGCATATACGGCTATTTTTGACCTTACGCCGGGCTCTCTAACAATACCTTTTATTTTTATTTTTCCCTCAGCCAGTTCTGGAATCTCCCTCTCAAGAAGTTTCACAACCAGTTCTGGTCTCGTCCTTGAAAGTATAAGTTGAACCGGTTTTGCATATCTAAAAACCCTCAGCAGGAGAGCCTTAATTTCCTTTCCTGGCCTGTAAGGTTCCGAAGGGATCTGTTCCCTTTTAGGCAGAAGGGCCTCATCCTTCCCTATAAAAAGGTAAACATCACCATCGCTTATGCGGTGAATTCTGGCAGTGACAACCTGTCCCTCCAGTTCCCTGTATTTATTAAAAACTCTGTCTTCCTCTGCCTCCCTGACCCTGGAAAAAAGGACATTTTTTGCGGCCTGGGCGGCTATTCTTCCCAGGGTCTCTGGAGGGAGGGTGATTTCCACCTCGTCGCCCTCTTTTACATCTTCGCTGAACATTTTTTTAGCCTTTTCTATGTGTATCTCCTTGGTGGGATCTTTAACCTGGGAAACCACCTTTTTCCGAACCAGGACCTTTACCTCGCCTTTCTCCCGGTCAAAATAAACCTCTATTTTCTCGCCCTCCCCAAAATACTTTTTTGAGGCCGTTCTTACCGCATCTTCTATGGCTTTTATAAGATAGTCCTTATCTATGCCCTTTTCCTTAGAAAGCACCTCAATGGCTTTTAATATTTTTTCGTTTTCCATAAGAAAAGGATTATATCAGAATCTTCAGGGTTTTGGTAAAATAAAGAAGTATGAAGGTGCAGTGTTGTATTATAATTTTGCTTCTTCTGGCCGTGGACATATACCTGTTTATAATGTTCTTAAGGGCAAAGAGGTTCTTTCACCGGCAGATTGAGATATTGAAAATCAGAGGAAGTCTCCCCAGAGAATTTAAGGACAAGAGAGCCTTTCCCAGAGTGCCTGGTTTTTCCGAAAAACCAATAATCGTCAGGTTCACCTCACCTCCTTTAAAGGATTATGAAGGGGTGGTGGATAACATCTCTTCAGGCGGCGTAGCCATACTACCTAAATTTCCGGTCTCCAGGATGAAACTTGACCAGGAAGTGGGACCCATGGAAATTATTTTCCCGGACGGAACTTACAGGGTAGATGCCGCAAAAGTGGTAAGAATCGCTCATCTTGGAAACGACAGAATAATCGCCATGAAATGGCTCAGACTTCCTAAAAATACCAGAGAAAGAATTCAGAAACACATTAATGAATACCTCCGCAGCCGGCCTTAAACAGATAATTCAGTTACTTTCCGAGATCTATTCTTCCTTAGAGCCAGAAGAGATTCTTTATCAATCCCTGAAGGGAATAGTATCTCTCATCGGATGCGAAGCCGGTTCTATCTGGGAACTGTCGGAGGAAGATAAGAAACTTTTCTTCAGAGCGATAGTGGGAAGTGGGTCTGAAACCTTGAGGGGAAAAACGCTAAATTTAGGCGAAGGGATTGCAGGAAGTGTGGCAGTCTCAGGAAAACCCCGGGTAATAGATGATGTAAGGAAGTCCTCTGAATGGAATCCTGACTTTGACAAAGTAAGCAGTTTCCGCACTGAGAATTTATTGACTTTTCCGCTTAAGTCCAGGGGAAAGGTAATCGGGGTCATACAACTTCTTAATAAGGAAGGAGGTTTCCGTTCCCACGATATTGAGTTAATAGAGAACCTATCCGGTCCGGTGGCCATGGCCCTGGAAAATGCCAGACTTTACCTGTTCCAGAAGAGGTTATTTAAAGAGACGGCTCTGGCCCTGGCAACGGCCATAGATAAAAGGGATCCCTACACTGGAGGCCATACAAAAAGGGTCCTTGAATACTCAAGAGGAATAGGTGAAATTCTGGAAATCGGGGGAAATGATCTTGAAAGACTTGAACTGGCGGCCATACTCCACGACATAGGAAAGATAGGGATTCCCGACGATATTTTAAGGAAAAAGGGAAGCCTTACAGAGGAAGAAAGAAGATTTATAGAAAAACATCCGGAAATAGGAGCGGAGATTGTTGAGGGAATACCTGGAACCGAAACCTTAGTGGATGGGATCAGATATCACCACGAAAGGTGTGATGGCTCCGGTTACCCCCAGGGACTAATGTGTAAGGAAATACCCATTTTCGCCAGGATAATAGCCGTGGCTGATGTTTACGATGCTCTGACCACCGAAAGGCCCTACAAGAAGGCCCTCTCCCCTCAGGAGGCCCTGGGCTATTTGAAGGATAGGGAGGGGCATAAATTCTGGAAGGATGCCGTTCAGGCCCTTTCCTCCCTTCTAACAAGGTAAGAAATTCCCTTTGATAAAATATATTTATGAAGGAAAAACTCAGAAAAATTGCCCCCTTTAAATGGGAAATACCCAGACATGGGAAAATGAGGGTCCCGGGGATAATCTACGCTTCTGATCAAATAATGGAAACTGTGGAAGACGGAGCCCTTCAGCAGGTGGCCAATGCAGCCACCCTTCCCGGAATAGTAAGGGCTTCCATGGCCATGCCCGACATCCATTACGGATACGGACTGCCCATAGGAGGGGTAATTGCCACGGACTGGGAGGAGGGAATAGTCTCCCCTGGAGGTGTGGGTTTTGACATAAACTGCGGGGTGAGGCTGGTAAGGAGCAATCTTTCCCTGAAGGACATCCAGGGAAAGAAGGAAACTCTTCTTAACACCCTTTTCAGGAAAATTCCCACCGGGGTGGGCTCCACAGGGAAATTAAAACTCTCCCACTCGGAACTCAGGCAGGTTCTGGCCGACGGTTCCCACTGGGCTGTGAGAAAGGGATATGGGATGGAAGAGGACCTTAAGGCCACAGAAAGCACCGGAAGGCTCCCCTGGGCAGACCCTTCCCAGGTCTCCACAAAGGCCTTAGAAAGGGGAAAGGACCAGTTGGGAACCTTAGGCTCCGGAAACCA
>JALVRF010000054.1 GCA_027025175.1 Candidatus Aminicenantota bacterium
CGGGCGACAATGTAAACCTTGAGGTTGAACTTATCACCCCCATAGCCATGGAGAAGGGTCTGAGGTTTGCTATAAGGGAAGGGGGAAGGACCGTTGGAGCAGGAACAGTAACCGAAATACTGGAGTAGAGCCATGGGGATAAAAATAAGAATCAAATTAAAGGGATACGATCACAGGCAGGTGGATAGGTCCGCAGCGGAGATAATTTTGAAGGCAAGGGAAAGTGGAGCCAAGGTGGCAGGTCCTATACCCCTGCCCACCAAGAGGGAAATTTTTACGGTTCTTCGTTCCCCCCATGTGGACAAGCGGTCTATGGAACATTTTGAGCGCCGCATTCACAAGAGGCTCATAGAGATAAAGGAGTTCAACGACGAGACTATTGAGGAACTTCAGAAACTGGAGTTGCCCTCAGGTGTGGATGTGGAGATAAAGACCCTGGAGGAATGAAATGGTGGTAGAAGGACTTATAGGCAAAAAAATTGGGATGACCCAGGTCTTTGACCAAGAGGGAAATATAATTCCCGTTACAGTGCTACAGGTTGGACCCTGCGCTGTTGTTCAGGTAAGAACCGAGGAAAGGGATGGATACAGGGCTGCACAACTTGCCCTTATGGAAAGGGAAGAGAGCCCAGAGAAAAAGAAAGAGTCAGAGGGAAAAGAGGGTAAGAAGAAACGCAGGAAGATACCCAAACCCCTGCAAGGCCATTATGCAAAGGCCGGGGTAATCCCTCAGAGGATTCTCAGGGAATTTAAACTGGGAGAAGGGGAAATAAAGGAAGGGCAGACCCTCACCGTGGAAATATTTGAGGGGGTTGACCGGGTTGATGTGACCGGAACCTCCAAGGGAAGGGGTTTTCAGGGGGTTATGAAGAGGCACGGATATTCTGGAGGACCATCTTCCCACGGTTCCAAATTTCACAGGGCTCCGGGCTCTGTAGGTTCAACCACCTTCCCGGGAAGGGTTCTTAAGGGAAAGGGTATGCCCGGTCACATGGGAAATGAAAGGGTTACCGCAATAGGGCTCAGGGTGGTCAAGATTGACAAGGAGAAGAACCTCATGCTGGTTAAGGGAGCTGTTCCCGGGCCTGCCGGCGGGTATGTTCTGGTTAAAAAATCCAAGAGGTGCGGAAAATGAAGAAAATAAAGGTTTACAACATTGAAGGGGAAGTGGTAAAGGAAATAGAAGCCCCAGAACATGTTTTTGCCTATCCCGTGAAGAAACATCTCCTGTGGGAGGCGGTGCGGAGTTTTCTGGACAGCCAGCGGAAGGGCACCGCTTCCACAAGGACCAGGGGAGAGGTGAGCGGAGGGGGAAGAAAACCCTGGAGGCAGAAAGGACTTGGAAGGGCCAGGGCAGGAAGCATCCGTTCTCCCCTCTGGAGACATGGTGGGGTTACCTTTGGACCCAAGCCCAGGGACTGGTCCTGGCGTCTTCCCAAAAAAGCCAGGCGTAATGCCCTAAAGTCAGCCCTGGCTGCCAAACTGCGGGACGATGAAATTTTCCTTATAGATAAATTTGAACTGGACGAGCCCAAGACGAAGAAGGCTGCTGAGGTTCTTAAAAAACTCAATGTGGACGACGCCCTCTTCGTAGAATTGGGCGACAACAGGAACCTCTTTCTCTCCCTGAGAAATATCCCGAAAATAGAGATTATGAGGCCTGAGCAACTTAACGCCTATTATGTCCTGAAGCACAGGTATTTGATCTTCACCGAGAGGGCGTTTAACGAAAAAATGGAGGCATTGAAATGAGGCTGGAGCCCAGACAGATAATAATAAGGCCTGTGATTACTGAAAAGGCCACAAGGCTTAAGGACGAGGAGAGGACCGTGGTTTTTGAGGTCCACCCCAAGGCCAACAAGATTCAAATAAAACAGGCAGTGGAGGAGATTTTCAAGGTAAAGGTGGAGGCAGTAAGGGTG
>JALVRF010000055.1 GCA_027025175.1 Candidatus Aminicenantota bacterium
ATTCTCACCCTGCTCCTCCTGCACCTCAAATCCCTGGCCCCATGAGAAGAATTTACCTGATTAATGTTTACAGGAAAAAGGAAAAGGTCCAGAAATATGTATCAGCCCTGTCCTCAGTATTTTCCGGACAAATAGAGGTGGTAGAGGAAAAGGACCTGGCCAAAATAGATGGCCCTGCTATCATAACCGGCTCCGAAAGGATGGTCGGTGAAGATGAGGTTTCGGAAAACTTACTGGAATTTATAGGAAATATGAATTATCCTCTTCTAGGAATATGCTATGGTCATCAGGCTATTGGAAAGGCCTTTGGCCACCGTGTTTACAAATGTGGCAAGCACAGGGGCTCTGAGAAAATCTTAAAAATAAAGAACTCGCCCCTTCTCCTTGGACTTGGAGATGTTTTTGAAATGGAAGAATCCCATTACGAATGTGTGGACAGGGAGGGTGGACTTGAGGTGGTGGCTGTGAACCTGGAGGACGGAAACCTGGTGGAGACCATCCAGCACCGGGAAATACCTATATTCGGAGTTCAGTTTCACCCGGAAAAAACCCAACCGGGAACGAAAACTGTCCTGGGGAACTTCATCTCCCTTTCCTTCTAAGAGCAATTATTGTAAACTATCCTCCTGGGAGGTATTCATGAAAAAAACGCCTTTATACGATGTACACAGGGCCCTTGGGGCAAAGATGATACCCTTTGCCGGCTTTGAAATGCCGGTAATGTATTCGTCCATTATTGAAGAACACATGGCGGTAAGGGAAAGGGCTGGAATTTTTGATGTGAGCCACATGGGAGAGATATTCGTCTCAGGTCAGGATGCTGCGAAATTCCTCCAGTGGATAACCAGCAACGAGGTGGAGAAAATGAAAGTGGGAAGGGCCAGGTATAATGCCTTTCCCACGGAGAAGGGAACAGTGGTGGACGACCTGCTGGTTTACAAACTGGATGAAAACCGTTACATGCTGGTGGTAAACGCCGCCAATACGGAAAAGGACTTCAACTGGCTAATGGAAAAATCCGAGGGTTTTTCTGTTAAACTGGAAAACCTGAGCGCAGAAATCTTCCAGATAGCCCTGCAGGGACCGGAAGCGGAAAAAATCCTATCGGTGATAACTGATTTTGACCTCTCTTCCATAAAATATTACCGGTTCAGGGAACTGGAAATCTTAGGAACCGAGGTAATACTCTCCAGAACAGGATACACCGGGGAGGACGGTTTTGAAATTTACGGCCCGGCGGAGGAAGCCGCAAAGTTCTGGAACGCCCTCATGGAGGCCGGGGAGAATTCTGGCCTTAAACCAGCAGGCCTGGGAGCCAGGGACACCCTGAGGCTGGAGGCGGGTATGAACCTCTACGGAAACGACATGGATGAGACCACCACCCTCTTAGAAGCGGACCTGGAGTGGATAGTCAAATGGGAAAAGGACTTCATAGGGAAGGAGGCCCTTTTAAAACAGAAGGAGGAAGGTTTAAAGAGAAAACTGGTGGGGTTTGAAATGGTGGACAAAGGGGTTCCCCGACATGGATACCGGGTCTTCGTGGATGGCAGACCCTATGGCGTTGTGGCCAGCGGGAGTTATTGCCCTTATGTAAAAAAGAACATAGGAAATGTTTACCTTCCCATAGAAAAAACCGCGGAAGGAAGTGAATTTGAAATAGAAATCAGGGGAAAACTCCACAGGGCTAAGGTGGTTCCAAGGCCCTTTTACAGGAGAAAAAAATAGGAGGTAAAAATGCTTCCAGAAGAACTTTACTACACTGAAAGCCACGAATGGGTAAGGGTTGAGGGGGAAAAGGCAACGGTGGGAATAACCGATTTCGCCCAGAGTGAACTTCAGGACATAGTTTATGTGGAACTCCCGGAGGTGGGCAAGAAGGTAAAAAAGGGGGATGTTCTCTGCAGCATTGACTCAGTTAAGTCATCAGCAGAGGTTTACGCTCCGGTCTCCGGCGAAATAATTCAGGTGAACGAAGCACTGAACGATCAGCCTGAACTGGTAAACAAGGACCCCTACGGGGAGGGCTGGCTGGTGGTGATAAAACTGGAAAACCCCGACGAACTTTCCCATCTCCTTTCTGCATCCCGTTACAAAGAACTTATAGAGGGATGAGCCGTTACATACCCGTAACACCCCAGGACAAGGAGGAGATGCTCCGGGCCTTAGGACTTGCGGGTCCGGAGGAGCTCTTTTCCTCCATTCCTGCCAAATTAAGGGGAAAGGGGGAAATAAGAATAGAGCCCATAAAAGAGGAGGGGAAACTCAAGGAATACTTCCTTCGTCTTTCGGAGCGAAACAAATTTAAGGACAAAAAAATTTTCCTGGGGGCCGGGGCATATAATCACTACATACCTGCAGCGGTGGATTATCTTGCATTCCGCTCGGAATTCCTGACCCCCTATACCCCGTATCAGCCTGAGGTAAGCCAGGGAACCTTAACCGCCACCTTTGAATACCAATCCTACATGGCAGCCCTTACGGGAATGGAGGTGGCCAATGCTTCCATGTACGAAGGGGCAACTGCCACCGCTGAGGCTGCGCTTATGGCCCTGAGGATAAGAAGGGGAAACATAGCAGTGGCCTCATCCCTCCATCCCCAGTACCGCCAGGTCCTCAGGACCTATTTAGAAAAACAGGGGGTTGAGATAAGGGAGGTGCCCTACCGCCAGGACGGGAGGGTAAACCTGGAGGAACTGGGGAAAATTGATAACCTATCCGCCTTTATAGTGGGTTATCCCAATTTCTTCGGAATAATAGAGGATTTAGCCTCCATATCCTCCATCCTGAAGCAGAAGGGAGCCCTCCTCATAACCTCCACATGGGAAGCCCTTTCCTTGGCCCTCATAAAACCCCCGGGGGAATTCTCCGCAGCCATAGCCGCAGGAGAGGCCCAGAGTCTGGGACTTCCCTTAGCCTATGGAGGCCCATATCTGGGTTTTTTCGCCACCATGAAAAAATATGTCTGGAAAATGCCCGGAAGGCTCGTGGGTATGACTAAGGACAGCAGGGAGGAAAGGGGATTCGTCCTTACCCTCTCTGCCAGGGAACAGCACATAAGAAGACAGAGGGCCACCTCCAACATATGCTCCAACGAAGCCTGGTGCGCCATAAGGGTGGCCATATACATATCCCTTCTTGGGAAAAAGGGTCTAAGGAAACTGGCCCTAACCAACCACAGAAGGGCAGTTTACGCTGCAGGACTCCTTAAAGAAGCAGGATTTACCCTTAAATTCTCTTCTCCCTTCTTCAACGAGTTTGTTGTGGATGTAGGGATGGATGCAGGGAAATTCAGGGATAGGCTCCTGGAGAAGGCAATAGTGGCAGGTTATCCCTTAGGGAAGGATTATCCGGAACTTAAAAACTGTCTCCTCCTCACCTTCACCGAGATGAATTCCAGGAAGGACATTGAGGAACTGGTTAAAGAAATGGAGGGGATAAAATGAAACTGATATTTGAATATTCCAGACCAGGAAAGGAGGGATTTCACATAGAGGAGGAGAAGGGAAGGGAGACCATACCGCAGGAGCTCCTCCGGGGGGAAATAGAGGAACTTCCCGAGGTAAGCGAAAGGGAAGTGGTTTCCCACTATCTTCGCCTTTCCGTCATGAACTACTCGGTGGATTGGGGTTTCTATCCCTTGGGCTCCTGCACCATGAAATACAATCCCAAGGTAAACGAGGCCATAGCCAGTTACTTTACCGATGCCCATCCCCTCCTTCCCGAGGAACTGGTACAGGGATATTTGAAAATATTCAAGGAATTGGAGGAAGCCCTAAGGGAGATAACCGGACTTTACGCCTTCACCTTAGCACCCTCTGCTGGAGCCCATGGGGAATTTACGGGGATAATAACCATAAGGAATTACCTGGAAGACCACGGGGAAAAGAGGGAGATTGTTCTTATTCCTGACTCGGCCCACGGAACAAATCCCGCCTCCGCCACCCTGGCAGGTTATAGGGCCGTGGAAATTCCCTCTGATGATAAGGGAATGATTGACCTGGATAAGTTCAAGGAGGCCCTTAACGAAAGGGTCGCTGCCCTAATGATAACCAATCCAAACACCCTGGGAATTTTTGAGGCGAAAATAAGGGAAATAGCCGACCTCCTCCACAAGGCCGGGGCCTTCCTCTACATGGATGGGGCCAATATGAACGCCCTCCTGGGCCAGGTGAAGGTGGCGGACTTAGGGGTTGATGTTATACATCTTAACCTCCACAAGACCTTCTCCACGCCCCACGGCGGAGGGGGACCGGGAAGTGGACCAGTGGGGGTTGTGGAAAAACTGGCTCCTTATCTTCCTGGACCCCATCTTGAGGAGGGAGAAGGCATACTCCGCTGGAAGAACGGGCGGGGAAGGATAAGGTCCTTCTTCGGAAACTTCTTGGTCCTGGTCAAGGCCCTCGCCTACATAAGGGAGCTGGGAGGGGAAGGATTAAGGGAAGTTTCAGAGGTAGCAGTATTAAACTCCAGATACCTGAGGAGGAAATTAGAGGGTAAATTCAAAATAGCGTATCCCACGGAGACCCTTCACGAATTCGTCCTCAGCGACGAAACCTTCAGGGATAGGATTTCCACCCTGGACCTTGCCAAGAGGCTTCTTGATTACGGGTTCCACCCTCCCACCATTTACTTCCCCCTTATAGTTCACGGCGCCCTGATGGTGGAGCCCACAGAGACCGAGAGCAAGGAAACCCTGGACGAATTTGCCAGCGCCATGGAGAAGATTCTTGAAGAGGCGGAGGAAAACCCAGAGATAGTAAAAACCGCCCCTCACAAAACCCCGGTGGGAAGGCTAAACGAAGTGGAGGCGGCCCGGCGCCCCATCCTCACCTGGCAGGAATATTTGAAAACTTCAGGATGAAAATTTTTTTTCAGCCCTTTATGGGAATTTCCGGGGACATGACGGTGGCTGCCCTGAGTCACCTCTTAGGGCTGGATACCAGCCAACTGCAGAGAAAAATAGATTCCTGGGGTCTTCCCATAGAGGCCCGGTTAAGGGAGGAAAAAAGGGGGGAAATATCAGGGCTTTACCTTCACCTTGATATAAAGGACAGACTCCCGGAAGTTTTTTCTCAGGACATAAGGGAAATAATTGAGAGCCTAAAGGAGGATAAGGAGATAAAGGAAGCGGCCCTCCAGGCCTTTGAAAACCTCTTTAAGGCAGAAGCAGAGGCCCACGGCGTCCACTGGAAAAGGGTTCATCTCCACGAGGCAGGGGCCTGGGATGCCATTTTTGACCTTCTGGCAACAGCATGGCTTCTAAGGGAAATTTCGCCGGAGGAAGTCCTGCATTCTCCTGTGAATCTGGGGGAAGGCAGTGTGGAAACTTCCCACGGAAGGCTACCTGTTCCTGCTCCGGCGGTGGTTGCTCTCCTCAGGGGAAGGGAGGTTTTTTCCTCGGGTCCGAGAGCCGAACTTACCACCCCCACCGGGGCTGCCATCCTGAAGACCTTTGCAAAACCCGGAAGGCTCCCTCCTGGAAAATTGGTGGGGGAAGGAAGGGGACTTGGAACCCTTAAATTCCCCGGTTATCCCAATTTTCTGAGGGTCCTGGGCCTTGAGGAAGGCCCCCAGAGGGGATGGGTTTATGAAATTGAAGCCCAGGTGGACGATACAACAGGGGAAATACTGGGGAACCTATGGGAAGTCCTGGAGGGAAAGGCCCTGGACATGGTAATGCTTCCCATCTACATGAAAAAGGGAAGGCCAGGAACCCTTATAAAGATTCTTGCAAGACCAGGCCAGATAGAGGAAGTTATGGGGCTTCTGTTCAGAGAAACCACCACCATTGGCCTTCGTTATTCCGTAAAGGAGAGGTATGAACTGGAAAGGGAGGTTCAGGAGATGGAAATAGAGGGGGAAAGGGTTCAGGTGAAAATTGCCAAGATGGGGGGAGAGGTGGTAAACGTATCTCCTGAGTTTTCCTCTTGTAAGAACCTTGCTCAAAGGCTTAAAATATCAGTTAAGGAAGCCTGCAGGAGAATCTTGGCCCAATGGAGGGAAAAATGAAGTTTTATCTTACCACTCCCATCTACTATGTTAACGGAAAACCCCATCTCGGCCACGCTTATACCACG
>JALVRF010000056.1 GCA_027025175.1 Candidatus Aminicenantota bacterium
AAAGGGGGGCGGAGCTTATCCTCCTTCATTTCCAGAGGGAGCCCATCCAGGACAGAATCGGGGAAATCCACAAAGCCCTTTCCTCCTTTGCTGTGGGGAGGGAGCCGGAACTGGTCATAATGGACCTAGGAAAGGTGAGGGGGTTTTACAGCGCTGCGAGGCGGAGGGACGAAACCCATCGTTATATGTGCGTTTTGTGCAAACACATGATGCTGAGGACCGCTGAAAAACTGGCCTTCAAAAAGGGCGCCCTTGGAATAGTTACCGGAGACAGCCTTGCCCAGGTGGCCTCCCAGACCCTTGAGAACCTGGCTGCCCAGAGATACGGTCTTAAACTCCCTGTTTACTCACCCCTCATTGGTCTTGATAAAACCGAAATCATTAGCATAGCCAAGAAAATAGGGACATATCAACCATCCATAGAACATAAGGAGAAACCCTGTCTTATTCATCCTCATCCTGTAACCAGGGCAAGAATGGACAGGTTCTTTAAACTCTGGGATGAGGTGGTGGAAAAGACGGGATTTCTGCCCTGGGAGAGGTTTTTCGGGAAAAAATAAAGGAGAGAAACATGAACAAATTTCCCTCTACTTTCTGGGCAGCGAACACTGTGGAACTTTTTGAAAGGGCTGCCTATTATGCTGTGGCTTCCTTCGTGGTTATTTACTTCCACGAAGTTCTTGGAATGAGCCCAACCTTTTCCACCTTTTTAAACGGAACCATCCTCTGGGGCCTAATTTACTTTCTTCCTCCTTTAAGCGGAACCCTGGCAGATAAATTTGGTTTTAAAAAATCCCTTTCTGTAACCTTTGTTCTTCTTTTCCTGGGTTATTTGATAGTGGGGACGGTAAAGAAATTCTGGCCTTCCCTTACAGGAACTCCCAACCCTGATTATACCCTTCCCATAGTGGTGGGAATAGTTCTTATAGGAATCGGTGGTTCCTTCGTAAAACCCTGTATCTCCGGAACGGTGCAAAAAACCTCAGGGGTGAATGCCGCCTTAGGTTTTGCCATTTTCTACATGACTATAAATGTGGGCTCCATGATAGGGAGGATAGTTTCCTATTTCGTCAGGGTGAAATACGGGATTCCCGCCATATTTTCCTATGTGGCAACAGGATTTGCCTTCCTGGGGCTCATGGTAATATTTTTCCTCTACCGGGAACCACAATATCAGGAAGGGGAAGGTGGGAAATACAAGCCCAAAACCCTTGGTGAAGCAATCATAGGAATGTTTACGGTCCTTAAAAATCTGAAGTTCGTTTTCTTCCTGGTGGTTATCGGCCTTTTCTGGATTATCTATGTTCAGATATACAACCTCATCCCCCTTTTCCTTCGCAAAATTGACAGAAACGCTCCGGTGGAACTTTATACCCTGGTGAACCCTGTTTCCATAGTTCTCCTTCAACTTCTCATAGCAAAACTTTCCCAAAAATGGTCCTCCCTAAAATCCATAATGGTGGGCATAGGGATAACCATTGCTGGAATGCTTGTAAATACCATTCCCTTCCTTTTCTCCATGGACCCATCAAAGCCCCTGAACCTGGGAATAATTAGCCCTCCTTTAGCAGGGGCCTTCATGCTCCTTTCCATATTCTCCATGGCCCTTGGAGAAATGTTTGCCTCCCCAAGAATTTATCAATACATCGGGGCCATTGCCCCCAAGGGACAGGAAGGACTTTTCCTGGGTTACGCAAACCTTCCCTTGGCCTTAGGAACCATAGTTGGCGCCCCCCTTGGAGGGATGCTCTTTGAAAAATTCATAGAAGCCCCCCTGAAGGCAGGTCTGGGAATGAGGGCCGGGATAATGTGGGCCATAGTGGCCCTTATGGGAGTATTTTCCCTTCTGGGTGTTTTAATTTACGATAAGCTCCTGGTGGAGAAGGGTTAACACCCCTTTAAGGGAGCATAAA
>JALVRF010000057.1 GCA_027025175.1 Candidatus Aminicenantota bacterium
GTTTCCCTCCTTCCCTCCAGTAGCCTTTCTTCCACAGGGCAGTATCCGAGATTTTTGAAAATACAATAGAAGAAGTTAAAATAGGAGAAATTCCCTTTGTCTCATCAGGATGGTCCTTGCCTGGGGGGCTTGTATCATCATCTCCAGGTTCGCACGCAAGATTGCTCTCTTCTTTTGACATTGCACAGGTTAAAACCTGAATTTTCTTATCCATGCTCTCCGTTTTATACTCATTTCCACAACAGCAATCCTTGGGTTTTGAACCATAGCCAGTGCTATGACACGAGGAATCCTTAAAACACAGATTGGTACATGCCTCTGCAAACTTTTCTGCCGGACAGGGGGGCGATTTGAAATAATCTTCACATCCAGCCACTCCTCCAACATGCATTACTTCATGAAGCATTACATTTACTCGTAGGCATTCGCTGCATAACAAGTTTATTCTTATTCGGGTGTCAGCTGTAGAGCCATCACACCCTCGGTCAAGGTTGCAATCTACATAAATAAATGTGGATTTCGCTTTTTCAAAGCCTTTTCTGATATGTTCTTTAGCACACTCAGGAAGTCCTGAACAATCCATCCCTGGAAGGTCTTCGTCTCGGGCATGTATGTAGGCCTGCTCGGCCAATAAGCAAAAAGACGGCGGACAACCTTCTTTATACATGATTTCTTTTACTGGCCAGGGGTAGTGCCGCCAATAATCCTTACAGAATAGAAATTTTTCTTCAGAACCTAATCCTTCTTCCGGGTTCGTTTTATGGGCTATTTTTGAATTTCGTCCTGGGAACTGCTCTGGCTTTTCTTCCCCTTCATAACTTATTATCATAGTTTTTGTCTCGCCTTTCTTTATTTCAAAAATCTTTTTCTTTATTATGCGTTCCTCCTCGGTTTCCCAATTATAATAATAAACCTCAATTTCATATTTTCCTGGGATAAGATATTCTACCCATACTCCATCAGGGGAAATGCGAGAAGGCAGTCCCTTTGCCCATCCCCCACCATTAATATACTTTTCTACATTGTTTAAGTTATACGGAGTTTCTTTCAAAAATAGACGACATCCCATGAGCACTTTATCCCCTGGGGGAAATTCCCCTCTCTTTAATATTAGTTTGGTGCTCTTGTCCCACTCTACGAATATCTCCATATAATTCTCTTTGCCCTCGCATCTTCCCAGATAGTATTTAAAGGAACCCGCAGACTCTACAATTTTCTTTTCAGGGTCAATTTTATCTAGGGAAAATTTCGCATATACATCTGCCCCCATGGGACAGCCCCTTACACGAAAACTCCCGTCCTTTGCAACCTTAACGAATGCATGGTTCCTGAATCCATCACTCTCCCTGTAAAAAGTTATATAGAGCTCGTCCAGCTCAAGGTCCTCAAAATGTGGTCTTATCAACTTCCCTGTTATAAACCCTCCCCTCTCCAGCCTTAATTCTATCTCCCTTATCTCTCCGGCTTTCATAACAAAATCCCTTTCCGCCGCACACTCTCTCGGTGCCCAGGGCTCTAAAAAGGGATGATAAAGAGGAAGATAATCGCTATTGGCAGGAGGTCTGACACCCACGCAGTATTCCCCGGGCGCAACATTTATCTCAAACCGGCCCTGCTCGTCCGTCTTTACCCGACCGATTTGTGGCTCATAACTTGTCTTCTTTTCCCATAGTGACTTTGAGAAAACTTCTACTTCTGCTCCAGAGATAGGCTTCCCTGTCTTCGCATCTACCACCCTCCCCTTTATCTTCCCATAAACTGTGGCCCACGCAGGAAGGGCAACCCAGAGCAAAATCCCTAAAATAATGAATAACCTCTTCGCATTTCTCATTCACGGCCTCCTCGGTTTTTAATGTCCCTATTTCCCATATTAGAACAAAACCCCTCCCCCGTCAA
>JALVRF010000058.1 GCA_027025175.1 Candidatus Aminicenantota bacterium
TTCTCCACCCTGGAGGAAAACCTTAAAAAAGCAGAGGAGAAAATGCCATCGGTTACACAGGGCATTTCCTCCGGGCTCAAATGTCCCTCCTGCGGGGGAGAACTCCTTTTAAAAAGGAGCCGTTTCGGCCTTTATTTCCAATGTGATAAATGCGGTTATAAGGCCCAGTTCTCAGACCTGGTGATAAAGGCCATTTCCATCCGCTGTCCCAAATGCGGGGCTCCTTTAACCGTTAAAAAAAGCAGAAAAGGTCAGGTTTTTATAGCCTGCACCAATTATCCAGCCTGCGATTACATATACAGCGAAACCGAGGACCTTCCGTGTCCGGTGGAAGGATGTGATGGCCACTTAGTTCGCCGAAAGGGTAAAAGGGGCAGGTATTTTTACGGATGCTCCAATTATCCTCGCTGCGATTTCGCAACCCCCTACACACCCGTAAGAACCTCCTGTCCCCATTGCGGATTCCCCTATGTCCTTAGAAAGGGTAAGAAGTTGATTTGTCCTAAGTGTGGAAAGGAGGTGGAGGGTGGAAGTTAGGGTTATTGGGGGAGGACTGGCCGGAGTTGAGGCCGCCAGGGTGCTTTCTAAAGCCGGGATAAAGGTCAGGCTATATGAAATGAGACCCAAAAAGATGACCCCGGCCCACAATACTGGCTATTTAGGTGAAGTGGTCTGTTCCAACTCCTTCGGTTCCACCTCCCTCGCCACTGCCTCGGGGCTTTTGAAGGCGGAAATGGAGGCCCTGGGTTCCCTGGTGGTAAGGGTGGCTAAGGAAACCGCAGTTCCTGCGGGCCAGGCCTTAGCCGTGGACAGGGAGGAGTTTTCAAGGAGGGTTACGGAGGAACTGGAAAAACTGGATAATGTGGAGATTGTCAGGGAGGAAGTGAGGGAAATTCCTGAAGGGCCAGTTATTATAGCCACAGGACCTCTGACCTCCCCGACCCTTTCTCAGGCCATAGTTTCCCTTACGGGAAGGAAAAATCTCTTTTTCTATGACGCCACCAGCCCCATAGTTACCGCCTCTTCCATAAACATGGAAAGGGCCTTCGTCTCCTCAAGGTATGGGAAGGGGGGAGCCGATTACATAAACTGCCCCATGAACCAGGAGGAATACCTCAGGTTCTGGGAAGCGCTGGTTTCAGCGGAAACTGTTCCCTTGGAGGAATTTGAAAAACACCTCTTTGAGTCCTGCCTTCCCATTGAGGAACTTGCCAGGAGAGGACCTCAGACCCTGATTTTCGGTCCCCTTAAACCCGTGGGTCTTGTAGATCCCAGGAGCGGAAAGATGCCCTATGCAGTGGTGCAACTCCGTCAGGACAACCTGGCCGCCACCCTCTACAGTCTTGTGGGCTTTCAGACCAGACTCCGCTGGGGGGAACAGAAGAGGGTTTTCTCCATGATACCCTGTCTGGAGAAGGCTGAATTTGTTAAATACGGAGTTATGCACAGGAATACCTATATAAATTCCCCGGCGGTGCTGCTTCAAACTCTCCAGTTCAGAAAAAGACCGGAACTTTTCTTCGCAGGGCAGATCGTGGGAGTTGAGGGTTACATGGAGTCGGCAGCCACCGGCATAATGGCAGGGCTCTTTGCTGCTGCCATGGTTAAGGGAAAGGAACTTGCCCCTCCCCCAGAAACCACGGCCATTGGGGCTCTCCTTAAATATGTTTCCCATGCTGATTGGAGGAATTTTCAGCCCATGAACTTTGTTTTCGGTCTTCTTCCTCCCCCTAATAAGAGGATAAGGAACAAAAGGCAGAGAAGGGAAGCGCTGGCCAGAAGGGCGTTAAAGGACCTTGATGCATGGATAAAAAGGGAATTGGACTGGCTGTAGTTTTAGCCCTGGCATTTTCTTTTCTGGTTTTTTCTTCTGCCTTTTTCCGCGGCCAGAGAGGTAAAAAAAGGAGCGTCTTCCTCTCCACCACATCCAGGGGATATCACATCAAAGATGGGAGGGCGAGGTTTTCTTTCCCCGTGACCGGAGGAGTGGCCGGGTGGCTCTCTCTTTTCACCCTCGGGGATTGTCAGGTGGAGGTCAGGAAGAATTACAGGAAGTTTTTCAGGGGGAGAAGGGAAGGTATTGGAAGGGTGAAGTTGAAGGGTATTTTTAAATTTGGGGACAGGATAGATGTCCTTTTTGGAGGTAAGAACTGCTCTGTGTTTGGTCCCTTCTTCAGGGGAAAGGAAAAAGCAGGTCCCATTTTCCTCATAGTGGCGGATACCATGAGGTTTGATTCCTTAGGGGTTTACAATTCATCAAGCAAAGCCAGTCCTAAAATTGACCGCTTTTCCAGGGATTCAGTGGTTTTCCTGTGGGCCTTTTCCTCCTCCCCCTGGACCCTGCCTTCCCACGCGGTAATGCTTTCTGGGAAGTATTCCTTCCACATTTCCCCTGATATATACCATGAGAGGATTCCTCAAGGGATTAAACTTGTTTCCCAGATTCTCCCCCCTGGTTCAAGTCTTAGTTTGAATGGGGATGTTTTCCTGGCGTCTTCATGGGGATTTTCCAGGGGATTTGCCATTTATCTGGAAAACCATCAGGACCCGTTTGTAAAAGAGGCTGCCCTTCGTCTTTTCTACCTTTCAAAGGGGTTTGAGCCCTCTTCCGGGGATTTTCTTTTTCTCCATACGTATCAGATTCACAACAAATACAGGCCGGAATTGCCCCTGGCTAAGGAATACTGGGGGAAAACAGGGGAAAACCCCGGAGAGGACGAATTTGACATCCTGTCCTTCGCCAAAGACAACGAAGGGAAAAAAGTTTCTCCCGAGATTAAAAGGAAAATAGAGTTCGTTTACAGGGCAGGAGTTTACACCTTTGATAAAAGGTTCGGGGAGTTCATCCGATGGCTCAGGGAAAAGGGGTTATACAGGAAATCCACCATAATTTTAACCGCTGACCACGGGGAAGAATTCGGGGAGCATGGAGGGTGGGAGCATGGCCATAGCCTATATAACGAACTTATAAGGGTTCCTCTTATCCTTAAATTGCCCGGAAACAAATTCGCCGGCCTCAGGGTAAAGGAACCCGTTTCCTTAGTGGACATATTGCCCACAATCCTTGAAACATACGGCTTGAGGGTTCCCCACGGACTTGATGGGGTTTCCCTGCTGAAAACGATTCAGGGAAAGGTGGGCAGGAGAAAGATTTACTCCTACCTGGAGGACAATTCCTATAAAATAACTCCGGGAAGGGCAGCGGTAATAGATTTTCCCTGGAAATTGATAATGACCAGGGAACCGGAAGGAAGGGTGAAATTTGAACTTTATAATCTGGAAAAGGACCCCTGGGAGAGGGTCAATCTTTTCTCAAAGAAAAGGGTAATTTCAAACAGGTTTGTTCCCCTATTATTGAAAATTCCCTTTTCCAGAATTAAAGCACACGGGAAGTTACCTGAAGAGTTGAAAAGAAGGCTTCGTTCCTTAGGTTATATCAGATGAGGTATAATTTTGAACCTGTGAAACTGGAACTGATAAAAAACAGACCTTCTCTGATTCTGACATATACCCTGTATCTGGTTCCCCTCTGGTGGTTTCTGGGTCTGAGCCCTGTAATATACCATATCGCCGCTTTTGTTTATTTTTACCTGGTAATGAGACGGGAGAATAGAATCATTTTGCCGGACCCGGGTTTTTATCTCCTCCTGTTCCTTTTAATATATCTGTTTTCCTTCTCCATAAACTGGTTTAGATATCCCCTGGTGAGAGGAGTCGCCTCCATCTATAACATGAGCATATGGCTCGTGGGGCTAATGCTTATTGCAGCAATTTATAGCGACGAAAACTTTGACACTGATTTGATTTTGAGGGCTTCGGCTTTTCTCATATGGTTTAGTCTGGCTTTTTTCTTTCTGGACTATTTTATTTACCTGAAACACAGAAGTTTTTCCTTTCCTACATTTATAGGTATTTTTATCCATCCTCCCCACACGGAATCCAGTTTGATAAGGCTTTTTTTCCGGGCAAGAACTCACATAGTTGGAAGAGGGCCCCTGTCCTTTCTGCCCAGGATTTCCTATTATTCCCCCTATGCTAATGCCTTTGCCGGATTGATTATCCTTCTTTGGGGGGCAGGATTTAACTTTTATTTGAAGAAAGGCCATAAAATACTGGCCCATATTTTTAATGTGGTTTCCATGTTCTTGCTTTTTCTTTCCATGTCCAGAGGGAGTTTTTTCCTGGCTCTTGGAATTTTTTCCCTTTTTGAGTTATCCATCCTTCATCTACCCGGGGCGCTGATTTTTTTATCTGTCGCTGCCTTCGGGATGGGTGTTATGTTCCTTCTGGGCCTTAATCCACTAAAAATCTTTGAAAAGGTGGCCTACGGTAGTACCCGGGCAAGACTTCAGGAGTACAGGGATGCCCTGAGGGTAGTGGGGCTCCATCCCCTGTGGGGGATAGGTCTTAAGCCCAGTTATCTTCAGGGTATTCCCCTGGGTTCCCACTCCACATATATAGGCATTCTTCAAAAAACTGGTCTTCTGGGGTTTTTCACATTCCTGGCCTTTGAATTTAGCCTTGTCAGGGAATTCCTGAGAAAAATTGAATTCCCCTATATGGCAGCAGGGGTTTTCTCCATTTTCATCTGGATGTTCTTTGAGGACATAGATGCCCCGGCCCTTACGGCCTTTTTGTTTTTTGTCCTATCTGGACTTCTGATAAAATACAACCTCAAGGGAGGAAAGGATGAGAAAGCATGATATTTTCAGTATATGGGAGATAATCATCAGAGGTAAATACATAATCCTCCTGTTTACGATACTGGGAGCCCTTGTGGGATTTTATCTTTACAGATCTTCTGCGCCCCTCTATCAACTTACCCTGGATTCCATGGGAAATTCCTTCTATCTTGGCCAATCTTCCACCCAGGAAGAGGAAGGAACTGAGAACTACTTTTTTCACAGAAGTTATTTTTACATGAATGTTAAACCCCACCTTAAAGGGGTGGAGGTAACATGGTCAAGGGTGGGGGAGAGAGTGGCCTCCCTTGTTTTGAAAGGCAAAAGGCAAGACATAGTTTCGGCCATGGATACTCTTCGGGGATTATTCGTTAAATTTCAACTTTCCCAGTTTGCTGCAATCAGGGCTTCTGCGGTAGACGCAGCCATCAAAAGGATACTTGCTAACGAGAAAAGTATGGTTTTCTTTAAAGAGAGGATAAAACTGGCAAAGGAAAGCGATAAATATTATCCCAGGAAATATTCAAAGGATTCCTTCCTTTTTCAGCAGGTGGACATACTTCCTCCAGAGGCTCAGATTTATGTATTCAAATACAGGATAGCCAACAGGGAAGCCACCAACAGAATAACCTACCGTTTTCTAAATGAGGACCTGCAAAGGTTGAATATGGTGAATAGAATTTTAGAAAAAGATGATGAAAAACTGGGCAAAGAATTCTGTAAAGATAGAGGCCGGAAGTGGGTGGAGAATGACCAATACCTTAAATTCCAGAGAATGTCCATCTGCACTTCCCTTTCCTCCATATTAATAGAGAAACACTGGGAAGAATTTCCCTCCGCTTCTCCTGTTATGGTCTTTTCCTGGACAGGGGCAGGATTTTTCGGAGGGGTTTTTCTGGTTCTCCTTCTTGGTTTATTCCAGGAGATTAAAATTGAGAAAAAATAAGGTCCTTATAATAGGCATAGATGGAGGCACATGGAGATTGCTCCAGCCCCTTATGGAGGAAGAGTTTATGCCCAATCTTAAAGCAGTGACGGAGGAAGGGGCATGGGGAGTTTTGAAGTCCACCATTCCCCCCATAACCGCCCCTGCATGGACTACCTTCATGACAGGGGTTTCCCCGGCAACCCATGGTATTGTGGAGTTCAATAATTACGATGGAAAATACGGAACCTATTTTGTGACCAATGCGTCCATAAAATACAAAACCATATGGGAACTGGCCAGTGAGCAGGGCCTTCGGATTATAAGCATAAATGTCCCCATGACATATCCCCCATATCCGGTGCGGGGATACATGATAAC
>JALVRF010000059.1 GCA_027025175.1 Candidatus Aminicenantota bacterium
CTCCCTGGGAAGGGAATTGCTCAGAGAATCCCCAAGGAAGGTGGCGAAATTAAGGACCACACTTTCAGTTCCATACCATAAAATTTACTTTCCCCTGCCTCCCTTTCCCTTTTTAAAAATATTTTCCTTGGAACAGGAGGTAATCCTTGAGATTCCGGGCAAAGAAATCCAGGTTGAGAACATAGCCAGGCTTCTGGTGGAGACCGGGCTCATTTCAGGAGAGCCCATCAGGGCAGAGGTTTCGGACACTTATCTTCCCCTTCCCACCCAGGAGGTTTACATGTTCAGGGACGGGATTCTGGAAAGACTCAGGAATGAGGGAATTATATCCACCGGAATGTGGGGAAGATGGGAGTATATGGGGGAATGCCGGGAGTTTTCTTTAATAACAGATGAAATAGACTCACTGATAGGCGTGGAGAGCTGAGGCGGCTGAAGGAAGATAATTAACCCCCATGTAGGTCATTGCCACAACCATGAAACCAAGGATGGCCAGCCAGGCAGCCCTCCTGCCCTTCCACCCCTTCACATATCTCATATGAAGATAAACGAGGTAAACCATCCATGTTATAAGGGCCCAGTTTTCCTTGGGGTCCCAGCTCCAGAAGGCTCCCCATGCCCCCTTGGCCCATATCGCCCCCACGGAAAGCCCTAAGGTAAGGAAAACAAAACCGTAAAGAATGGCCCTGTATGAGAAAAGGTCGTAATCCTTCCATCTCTGGCCGCTCCAGTGCTTCTCCCCAAGGTATTTCCTTGAAGGGAAAAACAGAAAGAGCACGCTCATGAGAAATCCTATGAACAGGAAGGAATAACCCATAAAGTAGAAAAGAACATGGGGAATGAACCAGACTGAACGGAGGGCCGGGGGAAGGTTGACCCTTACCAGGTCAGCGAAGACCACCGAAAAAATCAGAACCATGCTGTTGAATAAGGAGGTAGGGCCTCCCAGAAAATAGAGGTTTTCGCTTTTCTCCAGAACAAAATAAATCAGGGTAACATTCCAGACAAGGAAAACCAGGGATTGAAACATGGTTTTAAAGGGAGGCTGTCCTGAATTGGCCCATGCGAGGATTATGTAAAGGGTGAGCAGGAAAAAGCCCAGAAGGATGACTCCGTTGGCCAGGACTTTGTATTTTCTTCTCCCCACTGAGGAAAGATAGAACACGGCCGATGCCAGAAAGGAGATTATACTGCCCCAGAAGAGGGGACCCTCGCTTAATATCCTGTAATAAATTAACTCCACAGCCTCCTCCGGTAAATAAGGGTGAGAATTGCTCCCAGAGCCATGAGAAGAAAGCCCAGATACAGGAAAGGAGAACCCGGTTCCCGAACGGCCATTATTCCTGAAAAATCCGGATCAGAAGGGTTGTAATCGCTCTGATAAAACAGGAACCCTCCGTAATTTTCCGGATGGTTAACCCTGAGTTTCATTTTTCTGTTCGGCACCTGAACTATAGAAATGTATTCCCGTTCCTGGGACGGTGCCCGGAAAAGGCGAAAGGCGAATTTTCCGGCCACATAGGGCTCTGCAAAGGGGATGAGTTCCACGGGCTTTCCTTTATAAAGGAACTCAGCCCGGTAGAACTTCACGGTTTTATCCTGAACGAAAACTTTCTCCGGGGACAAAATCTCTGGCATTTGCCGGGATAAGGAATAGAAGAGATGGACAGAACCTAAGGAAATCCCCCTGGGGTCATTGGTCAGGAAAGTTTTTCCCTGCCCCATGGCCGAATAAACCCTTAAAACCAGGGCAGGAAGTTCAACAGGTGGGTTGTGTCCCGGGATTTCCCGATAAAAATCCTCTATTACCACCACAGCGTCGGGAAGGACGATGGCCTGATTCTTTTCCGGTAAATAAAACCTCCTTTCCTTTCCGTCCACGATGGCAATCATCCCCGGAAAGGCCTGGCGGGAATAGGCCCATCCCCGGGGGGAAATTTTACCCAGAGGAACTCCCCCCTTTTCCCCCTCTCCCCACAGTTCATCAAACTTTGCCTCGCTTTCCCCAAAGCCCTGGAACTTCAGGCCAAAATAATTCCTTCCCTTCTTTAACTCAAAGGTTCTGATAAGTTTGAACCTATCCCCCTGCCTCAGAAAAACTCCGAGAACCAGGGGTCTGGAGTAATAATCCACCCTGAAATCAAGAAGTTTTAAAGGAAAGGGAAATTTCTCCCTGGTTTTAAGAATCCTGTTGTGTTCAATGGGATGGCAGTAATTTACTTCCGTTCCCCGGTGAAGGGGGAGATAACATTTCCTGGCCCAGAAGGAGTTTACCAGGAGACCGGCGGCTATTACGAAAATTGAACCGTGCAGGGTAAGAAATGACATATATCTCAGACTAAGGGAAGGTTTAAGGGTAAGGATACAGGATAAAACCGAGACGAGAAGGAGACCCAGCAGGGAATTAAACCAGAAACTGTAGTATATACCGGTGGTTGACAAAAAGGTGGAATAAGCCACCGCCAGAGAAAAAATGCCGAAAAGAATTGAAGCGGTCTGGTACTGCGAGAGAAGGGACCTCCCCATGAAAAAGAAGACCAGAAGAAATATGGCTCCTGCTGCAAATTTCAAAAAAGGACTCTGGCCTTTCAGCACGAAATCCAGAAGGAAGTCGGAAAGGAGAAAGATTACCACATAGGAAAACCTTTTACCCATGAAGGGTAATTCTAAGAGGGCCTGCTGGAGTTGTCAATCTCCGGGTTTAATCCCGAGCCTTTTCATTTTGTATATGAGTCCCTGGCGGGAGATCCCCAGTATTTTTGCAGCCCTGGTCTTGTTCCAGTTGGTTCTCTCCAGAACCTTTAATATGGTTTCCCTCTCGTTCCTCTCAAGTTCTCCGTGTGATTGATGATGGGATGGGAGGGGGAGACAGTTCCTGGTAATTATCCCGTCATCCCCCATGTTCAGCACCGCAGTTTTTATCTGATTCTTAAGTTCCCTGATGTTCCCTGGCCAGGAATAGGAAAGGAGGGCTTCCCGGGCCTCTTCGCTTATCCCCACAAAAGTTTTACCCATTATTTTGGAAAACTGGCGGGCGTAGGCTTCCGCAAGGGGTATTATGTCCTGCCGCCTTTCTCTCAATGGGGGAACCTTTATCTTGAATTCTGCCAATCGGAAGTAAAGGTCGTCCCTGAACTTTCCCTCCTTCACCATTTTTTCCAGGTCCCTGTTGGTGGCAGAGATGACTCTAACGTCCACCTTTACTGGCATGTTTTCACCTATTTTGGCAACCTCTCCGGTTTCCACGGCCCTCAGGAGTTTCACCTGAAGGAAATTGGGTATCTCCCCTATTTCATCCAGGAAAAGGGTTCCCCCGTCAGCCTCCTCAAATTTACCCCTCCTTCCCATCACCCCGGTTACCGAACCGGCCTTCACCCCGAAAAGTTCGCTCTCTGCCAGGGTTTCCGGTATGGCAGGCACGGAAACGGCCACGAATTTTCCCGAATGACGGGGGCTCCATATGTGGATGAGCCGGGCAATTATCTCCTTTCCGACCCCACTCTCTCCTTCTATGAGGACATTGCCTTCCAGGGAAGCAATTTTTTTCACCTGTTCAATGACCTTCTTGATCTCAGGGGATTCAAAAACTATGGGAGTATTGGGAAAAGGGCTATCCCCGTTTAACAACTCCTCCTCTTTCTCCACTTCCACATGGGAAAATTTCCTCATAAGGGCAAGATATCTTACCACCAGTTTTAAAATGGAAAGCAACCATGGAGGGGGCGGGGAAGATGTTATCAAAAAGAACGAGGCTCCGGAAAGCGGAACATTGGTAAGAATTTTCCCGTTGAATTCCCTCTGGAAATACTTATCCGGGTTTTCACCGGAATATACGGAAAGGAGCCCGGGAGAATTACATGATATTAATTCAGCAACTTCACCTTTTGATATAAGGGAGGCACCAAAGGCATCAACTCCCACCATGGTGAGTATGTCCCAGAGTTGATTTTCAAGTTCAAAGGAAGGAAGGGAGTCCATGTTCTCCATGAGCCGCAGGAGGTTTTCCTTTACCGTTTTCTCTATTATCCCGGAAGAGGAAAGGGAAACCGTGTCCTCCCACAGACTAACCCTTACGGGAAGCCGCGTGAGCCCCTCTTCAAGGTAATCCCTGGGAGAATATATTCTGACCTCCGCAGGAATAGAACCTATGTGAATTTTATCGCCGTTTTTAAGTTCTTCCTTTCCCTTTATTCTTTTGCCCTGGACATAAACACCGTTTTTGCTTTTAAGGTCCTTTATCCACCACTTTCCCTTCCTGAATAAAAGGAGACAGTGCTTTCTTGATACGGTAAATTCCGTAAGGACTATATCGTTCTCATCCTCATCCCTTCCCACCCTGTACTCTCCAGGTTTTAAAGCAATGGATTTGGGACGGGAGGTGACCAGAAAGTTCAGAACCAGAAACATATTCTCATGGTAACAAAAACCCTAAAATAAGGTCAATCCTTGCTTTGAACACAATTTATTTTTATAATCTCCAGGAAAAGGAGGAAAAAATGGAGGAGAAACTGGTAAAGGAAGTTCCCAAGAAATCAGAAAACCTCTCCCAGTGGTATCTTGAGGTTATAAGAAGGGCCGAACTGGCGGATTATGCCCCAATGAAGGGCATGATGGTAATAAGACCATCCGGGTATGCCATATGGGAAAACATACAGAGACTCCTGGACAGAAGATTCAAGGAAACGGGTCATGTAAACGCCTATTTCCCCCTTTTCATCCCGGAAAGTTTTCTTAAAAAGGAAGCGGAACATGTGGAGGGCTTTGCCCCTGAGGTAGCATGGGTCACTAAGGGTGGTAGCGAGGAACTGCAGGAACCCCTGGCGGTAAGGCCTACCTCCGAGGCCATAATTTGTGCCATGTATTCCAAGTGGGTGAGGTCCTGGAGGGACCTTCCAATACTGATAAACCAGTGGGCCAATGTGGTCAGGTGGGAAAAGGTGACCAGGCCCTTTCTGAGAACCACCGAGTTCCTCTGGCAGGAGGGCCATACGGTTCATGCAACCTTTGAGGACGCCCAGGAGGAAGTTCTCAGGATTTTAAACATATACAGGGATTTCATAGAAAACGACCTGGCCATAAAGGTTTATGCAGGAAGAAAATCCGACAGGGAAAAATTCGCCGGGGCCCTTTACACCTACACCGTGGAAGCCCTTATGCCCGACGGAAAGGCCCTGCAGGCAGGAACATCCCATAACCTGGGCCAGAATTTCTCCAGGGCCTTTGAAATAAGATTTGAGGATAAGGACCAGGAATTGAAATACGCCTGGCAGACATCCTGGGGCGTTTCTACCAGACTTATAGGGGCCACGGTTATGGTTCACGGAGACGACGACGGCCTCATAATCCCTCCTAAGGTGGCTCCCCACCAGATGGTTATAGTTCCCATTTACAAGGCCAAGGATAAGGATGAGGTTCTAAGCAAGGGAGAAAACATTTTTGCCTCTTTAAGGGAAAAATTCCGCGTGGTTTACGACAGCAGGGAGGAGTATACCCCTGGATGGAAATTCGCTGAATGGGAAATGCGTGGGGTTCCCCTGAGGATTGAACTGGGTCCCAGGGACATCCAGAAGAACCAGGTTGTATTCGTTAGGAGGGATACCAGAGAAAAGATTTCGGTTCCCATGGATTCCCTTGTGGAGCGGGCAGAGGAAGTCCTGGCTCAGATACAAAAGGACCTGTTCTCAAGAAGTGAAGCCTTTACCCTTGAGAACACCAGGGAAGCAAAGAATTACCAGGAGATGAAGGAAATCCTGGAGGAGAAAAGGGGATTCGTGGTGGCTCCCTGGTGCGGGGAAGAGGAGTGTGAACTTAAGGTAAAGGAAGAGACAAAGGCCACCATAAGACTGATTCCCCCAGAGGGCGAAAATGTGGAAGGGGAAAAATGCATTGTTTGTGGCCGTCCTGCTAAGCACGTTGCTTATTTTGCCAGGTCCTATTAAAGGTATGGACCCCTACA
>JALVRF010000060.1 GCA_027025175.1 Candidatus Aminicenantota bacterium
ATGAATTGCCCCTTTCACATTGTCATGTTTAAGAGCAAACTCCGTTCCTACAGGGACCTTCCCGTTCGCTGGGCAGAACTTGGAACCGTTTACCGTTACGAAAGGAGCGGCGTGCTCCACGGTCTATTGAGGGTAAGGGGATTTACCCAGGACGATGCCCACATTTTCTGTACCCCTGAACAGATGGAAGAGGAAATCTTATCCACCCTCTTTTTTGCCAGGGACATGCTTTCCGCCTTCGGGTTTGAGGATTACGAAATTTACCTTTCCACCAGGCCCGACAAATTCGTGGGAACTGTGGAAATGTGGGACAAAGCAGAAGAGGCCCTTAAAAAGGCCCTGGACCGTTCGGGTCTGAAATATGAAATTGACCCTGGAGAGGGAGTTTTCTACGGCCCGAAAATTGACATAAAAATAAAAGATGTCCTCGGAAGGACCTGGCAATGTTCTACCATCCAGGTGGACTTCAACCTTCCACAGAGGTTTGGCCTTTATTATGTGGGCGAGGACGGAGCCCATCATACCCCCATAATGATTCACAGGGCGCTGCTTGGCTCCATTGAGAGGTTCTTCGGGGTTTTAATTGAGCATTATGCCGGAGCCTTTCCCCTCTGGCTTGCTCCTGTTCAGGTGAGAGTTCTTCCTATAACCGACAGAAACCACGGCTATGCCAGGAAGATTGTTGAACTTCTCCTGGAGAAAGGCCTCAGGGCAGAGGCGGACCTTCGCAGCGAAAAACTGGGCTATAAAATAAGGGAAGGACAACTTCAGAAGATTCCCTATCTCCTTATAGTTGGCGACAGGGAGGAAAGGGAAGGTAAAGTAGCCCTCAGGATAAGAGGCAAGGGGGATGTGGGGGCGGTTAGTCCGGAGGAATTCCTTTCCATGGCTTTGGCAAAAATAAAAGATAAATCCACTGAACTTTAAAGAGGGAGGATTTGAGACGAAGATATTACAAGAGGGAATTTGTAAAGAAAAAAAGGCCTCACAGGATTAACGAGGAAATAAGGGCAAATACGGTGAGGGTAATAGGAGAGGACAAAAAGCAGATTGGCATCATGTCCCTGAGGGAAGCCTTAACTCTGGCCCAGGAAGCAGGGCTGGATCTGGTGGAGATAGCCCCCAAGGCCAATCCCCCGGTAGTCAGAATAATGGATTACGGAAAATTCCTGTACGAAGAACAGAAGAAACAACAGGAGGCCAAGAGAAAACAGAAGCAGACCAAAATTAAAGAAATACAGGTAAGGCCAAAAATTGACCAGCACGATCTGGATGTTAAACTCAAAAAGGCCAGGGAATTCCTTGAGGAGGGTAATAAGGTGAGGGTTCGTCTCAGACTCAGGGGCAGGGAGATGGGAAAACCCGAACTGGTAACCTCCCTGGTTGAGAAAATAAAGGAAAAACTTCAGGACATAGCCGAGATAGAATCTCCCATGAAGGTTGAGGGGAGAATAGGAATAATGGTTCTCGGTCCCAAAAGACAGAAGAAAGGAGGAGGAAAAAATGCCAAAACTGAAGACTAAAAGGTCTGCGGCCAAAAGATTTAAAATAACGGGCAGTGGAAAAATTATGAGAAGAAAGGCCTACAAAAGTCACATTCTCACCAAAAAGAGCAGAAAAAGAAAAAGAAACCTCAGGAAACCCACTCTGGTTTTCAAAGGGGAAATAAGGAACATAAGAAGGCTTCTCGGAATTTAAGGAGGTAAACCATGAGGGTAAAGAGAGGACCCAAAAGGAAGAACCGGAGAAAGAAGATACTTTCCATGACCAAGGGATACTGGGGAGCAAAGCACAGGCTTTACAGGACCGCCAAGGAGGCCATGGAGAAGGCCCTGGTAGATGCCTATCAGGGAAGAAAGCAGAAGAAAAGGGACATGAGGAGGCTCTGGATTGTCAGGATAAACGCAGCGGTCAGGGCTCATGGAATTTCCTATAGCCGTTTCATGGAAGGGCTCAGAAAAGAGGGAATAGCCCTTAACCGCAAGTCCCTGGCAGAGATGGCCGTCAGGGCTCCCCAGGAGTTTTCCCTTCTGGTGGAGGCGGTAAAGGATGCCGGATGAAATAGAAGAAATCCAGCGGGCTCTGGAAAAGGCAGCCGAGGGTATAAAAACTCCCCAGGACCTTCAGAGGTTCAAGGAGGAGTTTTTAAGCAGAAAAAAGGGGAAGATAACCTCGCTTTTTAAAAGAATAGGGAGCCTCCCACCCGGGGAACGGTCCAGTTTCGGAAGGCGGGTAAACCAGTTAAGGGAACTGGCCGAAAATCTATATAAGAAGGCAGAGAAAAGTCTGAAAGAGGAAGGATGGAAGGAGAAACTCCGCAAAATCATTCCCGATCCTACCCTTCCCGGTTTCCATAAAAAAATTCCCCCCCTCCATCCCATCTCCGAAATTTCCCACAGAATAGAGGAGATTTTTCTCAGGATGGGTTATGACATAGAAGATGGGCCCGAAGTGGAAACAGAATATTACAATTTTGATGCCCTTAACATTCCTCCCCATCATCCCGCCCGCCAGGAACAGGACACCTTTTTCCTGGGAAAAAGCCTCATTTTAAGAACCCATACATCCCCGGTTCAGATAAGGGCCATGAGGAGGAGAAAACCTCCCATAAGAATAATAGTTCCCGGGAGGGTTTACCGCCGGGACGAGGCAGACCCCACCCACACCCCCATGTTCTACCAGATTGAAGGCTTGGTTGTGGAGCGGGGCATAAGTTTCGCCCACCTTAAGGGAACCCTGGAGACCTTCCTGAAGGCCCTTTTCGGGGAGGAAACCAGGGTGAGATTCCGGCCATCCTATTTTCCCTTCACAGAGCCCTCTGCTGAAGTGGACATTTCCTGTCCTGTTTGCGGTGGGACTGACCCCCACTGCAGCGTTTGTGGAGGCTCAGGCTGGATAGAAATCCTGGGCTCAGGGATGGTTCATCCCCAGGTGCTTAAAGCCGGGGGGATTGATCCAGAGGAATATTCTGGCTTTGCCTTTGGCCTGGGAGTGGACAGGATATCCATGCTCTGGAGAGGAATTTCCGACATCAGGAATCATTACTGGAACCGCCTTGATTTTCTGGAGCAGATGAAATGAGAATCTCTG
Source organism: Candidatus Aminicenantota bacterium (assembly GCA_027025175.1). Taxonomy (GTDB): domain Bacteria; phylum Acidobacteriota; class Aminicenantia; order S016-38; family S016-38; genus JALSNJ01. The sequence goes on from JALVRF010000060.1 coordinate 3,091, forward strand.
TTAACTGGCTAAAGGAATACCTTGATCTTAAACTCAACCGGCATGAACTTGAGGCCCTTTTCTCCTCCATGGGCTTTCCCCCGGAGGAAATAATTGATTGGGGGGATGACCTTATCTTTGACCTGGAAGTTACCCCCAACAGGCCCGATTGCCTATCCCATTACGGGATAGCCAGGGAGGCTTCGGCGTTTCTGAACCTGCCCCTGGGGAAGATTGAGTTTTCTTTAAAGGAATCGGACGAGAAGGCGGATTTCCCCATTGAGATAAAGGAAAGGAACCTCTGTCCTAAATATGTGGCAAGGATAGTGGAAGGAGTGGAGGTGGGAGCCTCCCCTAATTGGCTGGTGGAGAAACTTGAGAAGATGGGGCTTCAGAGCATTAATTCGGTGGTGGACCTTTCCAATTTCCTCCTCTATGCCATAGGTCATCCCACCCATGTTTTTGATCTGGACAAACTGGAGGGAGGAATAATAGTAAGGAGGGCAGAGGAGGGGGAAAGGCTCATCTGCCTGGACGGAGAGGAAAGGGAACTTTCCGGGGAAGACCTGATTATTGCAGACCATGGGGGGCCAGTTGCCATTGCAGGGGTTATTGGAGGGGAGGAGAGCGGGGTTGATTTTTCCACCAGGAGGGTTCTTATTGAATCCGCCTATTTTGACCCTGTTACCGTCAGGAGGACTTCCAGAAGGCTTGGCCTTACCACCGATGCTTCATACAGGTTTGAAAGGGGAGCCGATCCCATGGTTCAGGAATTTGCCGCCGATTACCTGGCTCATCTGATAAGCCAGGTGGCCGGGGGAAGGGTTTTAAAAGGAAGATTGGTGGCCGGTGACTGGAAGGAGGAGAGAAGAATAAAGACCAGTTTCAGTTTCATCAATTCCAGAATAGGGCAGAAGGTGGAAAGGGAGTTCATCCAGAAAAAACTCATATCCCTTGGAGCCGTCGTGAGGGTGGAGGGAGATTCCCTGGAGGTAATCCCGCCATCCTGGAGGAGGGACCTTTCCATCCCCGAGGACTTAGTGGAGGAGGTGGCTAGGTTCCTGGGATACGGCACCATAAAGGGAAAACTTCCGCCACTGGAAAGGCCCCAGGGCCTTAATACCCCACAAAGGGATGTTTTGTGGAGGGTAAGAAATTACCTGGCAGGACTGGGATACAGCGAGGCTATGACCTACATATGGACGAGCATCCGGGCGGACGAATTCAGCGGGAAAAGGGGCAGACCCCTGAGAATAAAAAATCCGGTGGACAAAGAAATGCCTATTCTCCGCCGTTCCATAATATTGACCCTTCTGGAATCCGTTTCCCTTAATTTGAGAATGGGGAGGAAAGGAGTTCGTCTCTTTGAAATAGGTAGAGTTTACTGGTGGGATGAGGAGCCCAAGGAGGAGAAACGCCTTGCCATAGTGGAGGCAGGGGAGATAAAGGAAAGGACCTGGGAAGAAGGTCCCCGGGAGGCTTCCTATTATTCCCTTAAGGGAACGGTGGAAGCCCTGCTGGAAAGGTTTTCCCTGAAACCCAATTTCACCATGGCCTTCCATCCCCTCTTTGAGGATGGATTTTCCCTTTCCTGGCAAGGATTGAACCTGGGGGTGATAAAAAAACAGGCCCTGGAACTTTACGGAATTGAGGTTCCTGTCTTCGCTGCAGAGATTCCCCTGTCCCTGTTTCCCCTGGAAATTAGAAGGGAATACGAGGACCTGGCCAAATATCCCTATGTGAGAAGGGACATCTCCATGGTTTTCCCTGAGAGGGTCAGGTTCCAGGATGTGGAAAAGGTTCTGGATTCCCTCTCTATTCCTATTCTCAGGAATTTCCGGCTTATAGACCTGTATAGGGGTGAGGGTGTGGGTCCCGGGCATAAGAGCATGGCCTTTTCCCTTGAGTTCAGGGCCGGGGACAGAACCCTTACCTCGGAGGAAGTGGACGAGCAGGTAAAGAGAATAATTGCTGCCCTTGAGAAGGAACTTTCCGGGGAACTTAGAAAATGAGCGATGTATGGGAAAAGTTAGAATTGCTCAGGGAAAAGATAATGCAACTCAAAGCGGAGAGGGACAGGGCTAAGGATAAAATCGTGGCCCTGGAAAGGGAGAACCAGGGATTAAGAAGAAAAATATCCCTTGCTGAGACGAAAATAAGGGAAATAATGAAGATAATTGACAGGGAACTGGGAAATGGCTGAACTTCGGGTGGAGATTCTTGGCCAGCGCATGGTGGTTTCTTCTCCCAGGGGAGAAGACTACCTGAGGGAAATAGTGGAATTCGTAAAAAAAAGACTCTCCCGGCATACATCCAGGCATCCCGATAGTCTAAAGGCAGCCATTTCCGCCTGTTTAGAGTTTGCCTTTGAGGTGTATAATCTTAAAGAAGAGAACATAAAGTTTAAGGAGGAGTTAGGAAGGAGGATAGAAGATATCCTGAGGGAAATAGAAAATGAGAAATAATCCCTGCGGTGCTGGTGATGGTCTGGGAACCCTTGAGCCAACAAGAGTTCACTTGGGGCCTGAGTTCCCCTGTGGTGAGCATGCCCCTGCGTGGGGAAGCCTGAAGCAGGGGACAAGCCCCATGCTGTTTGCATGCGGGTTCATGAGGCCCTACCACACCGCATCGCGGGGCTGACCCCCTTCCCTCCTCCTTTTAAAGGAGGTTAGCCATGGCAGTATATATAGCGATAGCCGTTATCGGACTTGTCCTGGGATTTCTTATATCTTTTTTTCTTAGACGAGTGTTTTTTTCCTCCTCCTATAAAAAAGCCCAGGAAATTCTAAAGGAGGCTGAGGACGAAAGGGACAAAATCCTTAGGGACGCAC
>JALVRF010000061.1 GCA_027025175.1 Candidatus Aminicenantota bacterium
GCCTTTGAACTGGAAGGGGGCGTTTTCGTTCTTCCCTCCGGAAAGAGGAAGAAGGGACTTTCGGTTTTTGCCGTCTCTTCCGTAAAGGGTAAATTTAACCCCTCGGGATTTAAAAACATCCTGAAAGAGGCGGAAAAAAGGGCCGAGGATTTAACCGATGAAATAGACGAGGAGCTTCTCTGGGAAAGCGTTAGCCAGCCTTTAACCATAGAGGAAATCGCTGAAATTTATTTCGGCCAGAGGGTTAAGGACGAAAGATTGGTGGCCCTTTACAGGGTTCTCAGTTCTTCCATTTACTTTCGCAGGAAAGGAAATACCTTCCTTCCAAGGGACAGGGAGGAGGTGGAGAAACTCAGGGAGATGGAGAGGACGGAAAGGAGAAAAAGGGAGAAGGTGAAAAGATTCCTTAAATTCGTAAAGGAAGGGGGGAAGCCAGGACAAGAGGAGGAAGAAATTTTCTCTCTCCTGAAGGATTATGTTATTTACGAAGGTCAGATACCGGAAAGGGCATTAGTAGAGGAAATAATTAAAGCCCTTGGGTTGAAAAACATCAGGGGGATTCTTTCCTTTCTGGGGAGGATGGGGAAGTGGGAGGAAGGAAAGGAGCCACTTCTGGAGAAACTCAATCTGGACAGACCCTTTCCACGGGAATTAATTTTCCTTGAAAGGAAGAGGGAGCCTGATGATTCAGGAAGGAAAGAGGAACTGGTGCCTGCCCTGGCCATAGACGATGAGGAAACCAGGGAAGTGGACGATGCCATAAGCATGGGAAGGGAAGGGGAAAACTTCGTTATTGGCATACATGTTTGCGATCTGGCCTCCTACATCCCTGCCGATTCTGAACTTGACAGGGAAGCCCGAAGGAGGGTTCAAACCGTCTACCTTCCTGAAAAGAGATATTTCATGCTCCCCGAGGAACTGGTGGTGGAAAAGTACACCCTATCTCCTGAATGGCCATCCAGGGCCTTGAGCCTTTATCTCCGACTCACACTGGACCTGGACATAGAAAAATGGTGGTTTTCAAGGACCTTCGTGCGGATAAAAAGGACATCCTACAGGGAAGCAGAAGAGATTCTTTCCAGGGATTTTCCTGTTCTTGTGGAGTTCTTTAAAAGGAGACAGGATGCGAGAAGGCGGAGGGGAGCCATGATTGTGAATCTTCCGGAACTGGATATAAAGGTCATGGACGGTGAAAGGGTGGAAATTTATAAAAAAGATACCGGCGACCTTTCCCACTCCCTGGTTCAGGAAGCCATGATTCTCTACAACGAGAAAGCAGCGGAGTTTCTGGTTAATACTTCAACCCCGGCAGTTTTCAGAACCCAGCCCTTTGATCCCGGTGAGGTGCCCCAGGTGGAACCTTCCGATCCCCTTTATTTTCTCAAGATAATCCCATATCTCAAGGCCTCCCAGTTGACCACTCATCCTCAACCTCATCTTTCCTTGGGGGTCAATTATTACACCCAGGCCACATCGCCCCTTCGCAGATACGGGGACCTCGTTATTCAGCGGCAGATTACCCATGCCCTGGGCCTCAGTCCGATGAAGTATTCCCCTGCGGACCTCATGGCCACCTTTGAGGCTCTTGAGGATAGGAGCCGCCAGATAAAGGAACTGGTAAGACAGAGGAGGCTTTACTGGATAATAAAATACCTTTCCCAGAGAAAGGGAAAACTCCTTCTCGGTTATTATTCCCGCTTTGTAGGCGGCAGGCACATGGCCTTTTTCCCTGACCTGTTGCTTGAACTTCCCGTTTCCCTCCCCTGGAACCGTCCCCAGAGGCCCGGAAGGGAATTCGTTTTCAGGGTTGAGAGGGCCGATCCCCAGAGAAAAAATGTGCTTCTCGTTCTTGCTTCCTGAGTCTTATCCTTTCCCGGTGGGTTAAATTTTGGTATTCTCACATTTAAGGGGAGTAAAATGGATTTCGTTGAGATCTTAATAGGGGTTATACAGGGGCTTACGGAGTTTCTTCCGGTAAGTTCCTCCGGGCACATAGCCGCCCTCGAGCACTGGTTCGGAGTTTTTTCCCCCTCCCTTTCCAGGGAGGTTGCCCTTCACCTTGCCACCCTGCTTGCAGTTTTTGTGTATTTCCGAAGGAAAATCTGGGAACTGGTTTCCTCCTGGGTGAAGGGTAGGGAATGGGATTATTTCCTTTACTTAGTTGTGGGAAGCATCCCCGCCGCCCTGGTGGGTCTTTTGCTGGAGAATATCATAGAAAGGGCTTTTTCTTCCCTTCACTCCATGGCGGCTTTCTTTTTTATAACTTCCCTTTTCCTCTTTTCCACCAGGTGGGCAAAAAACAGGGGAAACCGAATAAACCTCCTGAATAGCCTCCTGGTGGGCATTGCCCAGGCCTTTGCCATCTTTCCGGGAATTTCCCGCTCCGGGGCCACCATATCCGCAGGTCTTCATTTGGGGATAGAGCCTGAGGAGGCCTTTGAGTTTTCCTTTCTCCTTTCCATTCCAGCCATCCTGGGGGCAGGGTTTCTTGAACTAACAAAGGTTCCGGCTTCTTCCATGTTATCCCACTGGCAGGGGGCCCTGGCGGCCTTCCTGGTGGGTTATGTCTCTTTGGCGCTTCTTGGGAAAATAGTCAAAAAGGGGAAACTCTGGGTGTTCTCCCCATATCTTCTATTGCTTTCCCTTTTAATACTGATTTTAGGAGGTTGAAATGAGAAAAATAGCGGTGCTTATGGGAGGCGGGAAAGGGACCCGTTTCTGGCCTATGAGCGTTGAGGGGAGGCCAAAGCAATTTCTCTCCATAGTTTCTGAAAAATCCATGATTCAGCAGACCGCCGAAAGGATAAAGCCCGTGGTAGGTGAGGAGAACATCTGGGTGGTTACCACCTCCTCCATGGCAGAGGAGGTGAAAAAACACCTTCCCTTTATAGGGGATAGGATAATAGAGGAGCCCTTCGGAAAAAACACTGCCCCGGCGGTTCTTCTTTCCATGAGAAGGCTCCTGAGCCATTACGACGATTTTCTGGTGGCCTTCCTTCCTGCAGACCACTTTATAGAGGATGAGGATGTTTTCGCTTCCCAGCTTGGTGCGTGTTTTGAGGCAGCCAGGGAGGATATAATCACCATGGGGATTCCTCCCACAAGGCCCGATACCGGATACGGTTATATAAAATTTGAGCCAAGCCAGGAGCGAACAATTAAAGGCTTTAAATTTTACAGGGCCCTGGGATTTACGGAAAAACCCTCTCTGGAAAGGGCGGCAAAATTCCTCCAGGAGGGAAATTACTACTGGAACTCAGGGATATTCGTATGGAATGCTAAGATTTTTTTACAAAGACTTGCTAAATTCTCCAGAGAGTTCTATAATATATACGAGGAGATGGGGAGGAAAAAAATAGAGGAGGTTTACCAGGAGGTGGAAGCCTTGCCCATTGATAAGGCCTTTATGGAGAAATTGCCCTCCTTCCTGGTGGCCAGGGCGGAGTTTCGCTGGTCCGACCTTGGCTCCTGGCACTCCCTGTGGGAAGTCCTTGAAAAGGACCCCCAGGGGAATGTGACTAAGGGGGATGTGATTCTCCATGAGGCTTCGGGAAATTTAGTTCTGACTACCAAAAAAACGGTGGTTATAGGGGCAAGGGACCTGGCCATAGTGGAGACTCCCCATGGCCTTTTGGTAATGAGTAAGGATGCTTCCTCCCATCTCAAGAAAATAATTGAAAAAGGAGGTAAACGAAAATGATAAGGTGGGATAAATTCACCATAAAGGCTTCCGAGGCCCTTCAGGCCTCCAAAGAACTGGCAATGGAGTATGCCAACCAGTACATTGAACCGGCACACCTTCTCCTTGCTCTTCTGGCAGATAAGGAATCGGTGGCCAGGAGGATTCTGGAAAGGATAGGGGTGGACATAGGAGTGCTTGCTTCCAGGCTCAAGGAGACAGTAGAGAAATTTCCCAAGGTACAGGGAATAGGGGAGGTTTACCTTTCCCCAAGACTGAAACAGGCACTGGAAGAAGCTTTCCGCTATGCCGAAACCTTCAAGGACGAGTATGTGGCCCAGGAGCACATACTTCTGGGAATTCTTTCAGTGGAATGCCCCGAAGCGGCACTTCTTAAAGCCATGGGGGTTTCCGAGCAGGCCATTATGCAGGCCCTTACTTCCATTCGCGGAACCCAGAGGATAACGGATCAGAATCCCGAGGACAAATACGAGGCACTGAAAAAATTCGGAAGGGACCTAACCGAACTTGCTGCCAAAGGAAAACTTGACCCCGTGATAGGAAGAGACGAGGAAATAAGGAGGGTCATGCAGATTCTTTCCAGAAGGACTAAGAACAATCCGGTTCTTGTGGGAGAACCCGGCGTGGGAAAAACTGCTATTGTGGAAGGACTTGCCCAGAGGATTGTGAACGGAGATGTTCCCGAGGGATTGAAAAACAAGAGGATATTCGCCCTGGACATGGGATCACTTATAGCCGGAACCAAGTACCGGGGAGAGTTTGAGGACAGGCTCAAGGCAGTGCTCAACGAGATTATAAATTCCGAGGGGCAGATTATCCTCTTCATAGACGAACTTCACACCGTGGTGGGAGCAGGGGCCGCTGAGGGGGCCATTGATGCCTCCAACATGCTCAAACCAGCCCTGGCCCGAGGAGAACTCAGGGCCATTGGTGCAACCACCCTTACCGAATACAAGAAGTACATAGAGAAGGACCCGGCCTTAGAAAGGAGGTTTCAGCCTGTTTTCGTTAAAGAGCCCTCGGTGGAAGAAACAATAGCCATACTGAGGGGACTCAAGGAAAAATACGAAGTCCATCACGGAGTCAGGATAAAGGATTCTGCCTTAGTGGCGGCGGCGGTGCTCTCAAACAGGTACATAACCGGAAGGTTCCTGCCGGACAAGGCCATTGACTTAGTGGATGAGGCTGCTGCCCAGTTGAGGATAGAAATTGATAGCATGCCCAGGGAAATAGACGAGATAGAGAGGAGAATAATCCAGCTGGAGATAGAGAGGCAGGCCCTTTCCAAGGAGGAGGACCCTGAATCCAGGGAGAAACTCGCCAAAATAGAGAAAGAACTGGCGGAACTTCGGGAAAAATCCGATGCCCTGAAGGCCCAGTGGAAGGCGGAAAAGGAATTGATAACCCGTTCCCGCAAGATAAAGGAGCAGATAGACGAACTCAAAAGGGAACTGGAAAAGGCTCAGAGGGAAGGGAACCTTGAACTTGCCGCCAAGATCCAGTATGGTGAAATCCCCAAATTACAGAAGGAGTTAGAGGAGGTTCACAAAAAACTTGAGGAAATTCAAAAAGAGGGTGGACTCCTTAAGGAGGAAGTGGATGAAGAAATGATAGCCCAGGTTGTCTCCCGCTGGACCGGCATTCCGGTAACCAAACTCATGGAGAGCGAAAAGGAGAAGTTAATCCACCTGGAAGAAAGGCTTAGAAAGAGGGTGGTGGGTCAGGACCATGCTCTGAGGGCAGTGGCCAATGCCATAAGGAGGGCCAGGGCAGGGCTTCAGGACCCCAACAGACCCATTGGTTCCTTTATTTTCCTCGGTCCCACCGGTGTGGGTAAAACAGAACTCGCCAAGGCCCTGGCCGAGGAACTCTTTGACGACGAGCGGGCCATGGTGAGGATTGACATGTCCGAATACATGGAAGCCCATTCGGTTTCCAAACTCATAGGTTCCCCACCGGGTTATGTGGGTTATGAGGAAGGGGGACAACTTACCGAGGCGGTAAAGAGAAGACCTTATACCATAGTGCTTTTTGACGAGATAGAAAAGGCCCATCCCGATGTTTTCAACATTCTCCTTCAGATTCTTGATGATGGAAGGCTCACCGATAACAAGGGAAGAACCGTGGACTTCAGAAATACAGTGATTATCATGACCTCCAATATAGGCTCCAGCCTCAT
>JALVRF010000062.1 GCA_027025175.1 Candidatus Aminicenantota bacterium
GTGGGAACGAAGATAGCCGAGGGCAGGGTGAAGATGGGCCATAAGATGGTAGTGTGCAGGACAATGGCCTTTCTGGTAAAGGCGGGCTAATCTCATGGGGGAATTATAGCAGAAAAGGGTCTGTCCCTGAAAATTGAGATAATTGTTTTTTTGTGGTATTAAAACCGCATGAGTAAGATTGTAGTTCTTGTAGGAATCCTCACATACATTCTTATAGCATACGGGCTTTCGTTGAACAGAAAACGGGTGCCCTGGAAGACCGTGGGAATAAGTCTGCTCCTTCAGTTCCTCACCGCCCTTTTCATGCTTAAAACCCCCTTAGGTTACCGCCTATTTAAAGTGTTGAACGACATTTTCCTGGCTTTTTTGAGCTATTCGGATAAGGGGGCCGAATTCCTGTTCGGAAAACTGGTAAAGGACACCCAGATTGGAGCCATTGTAGCCTTCAAGGTTCTTCCGGTGATAATTTTCGTCTCCTCCTTCATGGCCATTCTCTCACACTTGAGGGTAATTGAATACACCATAAAAATTCTGGCTCATATTTTCTATAGGACCCTGGGAGTTTCAGGAGCCGAGGCCTTCGCCACCTCCCTCTTCATCTTCATGGGGATTGAAACGGTAACCGGCCTTAAGGACTATATAGAGGAAATGACCGACTCGGAGATATTTACCTTAATGACGGCCTTCCTTGCCACCATTGCTGGTTCTGTGATGGCCACCTACGTTAGTTTTGGAGCCTCTGCCGGCCACCTCATGGCCGCCTCCCTTATGTCCGCTCCTGCTGCCGTAGCCATGGCCAAAATAATGGTGCCTGAAACTCAGATTCCAAAAACCTCAGATAGTTTGCGAGGCGTCCATTACAAAAGGCAGAGCGGAAACATAATTGACGCTGCTGCCCGGGGTGCTTCCGATGGATTGAACTTAGCCCTTCAAATAGCAGCAATGCTTATCGCCTTCGTTGCCCTTATATACATGGTGGATTCGTGGTTTTCCCCACTGGGACTAAGTCTGGAAAAAATCCTCGGCTGGATCTTTTCTCCTTTCGCTTTCCTCATGGGAATTCCCTGGAACGAGGCGAGGCAGGTGGGAACTCTCCTGGGAATAAAGACGGTTTTCAACGAATTTCTGGCTTATCTCAAACTACATTCCCACATAGTCAATCATACCCTCTCCGCCCGCTCCATCGCTATTTCCTCCTATGCTCTGTGCGGATTCGCAAACTTCGGCTCCATAGCCATTATGATCGGGGGAATAGGAGCACTGGCTCCCTCCAAAAGGAGTACTGTCACCCGCCTCAGTATACGGGCTCTCGTGGCAGGAACCCTGGCCAGTTTCATGACCGCTTCCTTGGCGGCTATTCTCATTTAGGTACCCTTTTAAGTTTGAAAAACAGGTTTTCTATCCTCTGGCCATCCCGTAAATTGAGGTTTTTTACAGCGGATTGATATCCTTTTCTGACCACCTTTATGGTGTGTTTGCCCGGGGTCATTTTCAGGTTCTTAACCGGGGTGGGTCCCAGAAGGCGACCGTCCAGGTAAACTTCCGCAGTGGGTCTGGAGTCTATCTTCCTTATGGTAACAGTCTTAAAGATTACCCCAACCCTGCTCATATTTTCGTGAACTTTCACCTTCTTCCATCTGACTCCTGCCCTGGATATAAATTTGAATGTGTATGTTCCCGGTGCTCTGGATATCTGAAGCGGGGTATGCCCCAGGAGTTTTTTGCCATCGTAAACTTTGGCCGGGAGATCGCTGAAAAGGGTAAAGGAAACTCTGGGCTGAGTCTGAATGGGTTTCTTGACAGGGGTTGTTTCTTCCTTTTTATTAACTCCTGATATTTTTCTTTTTCCCTTTATCCAGGTTATTGCCCTGGAAGGTAAGGCTTTTATCTCTTTTCTATAACTATATCCTGCGAGGAGTATCCCCAGAACAATTAAAATTCGTATTATGTTTTTAAGGGAAAAAAGTCTCCTGCTTGAAGAATAAACCCCCATCCCTTTTGATCTGAGGCTTAATTTTTCTATATCCCTGAGCATTTCCAGAGCCGTACGATATCGGTTTTTAGGTTTTTTGTCGGTGGCTTTGAGTATTATCCTTTCCAGTTCCGGACAAATCTCAGGATTGTACTTGGAAGGCGAAGGAAGGGGTTCCCTTACATGCTTCATGAGAATCTGGAAGGGGGTCTCACCCAGGAAAGGAACCTTTCCTGTGGCCATTTCAAAAAGGGTAATTCCAAAGGAATAGATATCAGATTGAGGTGTGGTCTCTTCCCCTCTTGCCTGTTCTGGTGATACATAATAGGGTGTGCCAAGCATTTCCCCCGAACGGGTCAGGCTCCCGCTTTCGTCCAGTCTCTTTGCGAGACCAAAATCAGCCAGAATCGCTTTGCCTGTCTGCTTTTCTATTATCACATTGGCTGGCTTTATATCCCTGTGGATTACTCCCTTGGAGTGCATATAATGCAGAGCCGATAGAACATCCCTGCTTATTTTCGCTATTTCATCTATTGGGAGGGGTCTCCCATGCTTTTTCTTATAATTTTTTATGTAATCCTTGAGGGTTATACCCTCAATGTATTTCATAAGAATGTAGGCTATGTTTCTGTAAATTCCCACTTCGTAAATCGGTACTATGTTGGGATGCTCCAGGGATGCATAGATTTTTGCTTCCCGACGAAACCTCTCAAGCATTTCAGCATCTGTGAGCACTCTGGGTGATAAAACCTTAAGGGCGCATTTCCTGTCCAGAAGTTTGTCCCTGACCAGAAATACCTTGGAAAACCCTCCCTTGCCTATAAGGCTTATGAGTTCGTACTTGTCCCCTATTTTTTCCATAATGGGGACAGCCTCTTCAAATTCCGCGGAAACTGATACCTTTACCTTGGCAGTATCATCCTCCTCTATAAAAGAATATCCGCAGAATGGGCAGGTAGGGGATGACTCATCTACCTCGTTTCCGCAGCGTGGACAAATTTTCATACCCATACATTATTAAGATAAATGATTAGCCTTACTGTGTCAATCGTCTCTTCCCCGAAAATTTTAATTTTGGTTAATTTTAGGGTCTGTCCCTTTTTCCAATGAGTTGCCCTTCCAGGGAAAAAGCATATAATTTAATTAAGTTAGGAGGTGCTTAAATGAGTAATGCAGAAGAACTTCAAGAAGTACAGGAAAAAATCATGAATGAGATTCCAGGGGTAATTGCGTGCGCTCTGGTATCTGCTGAAGATAGTTTACCCCTGGCTGGAAAGGTTAAGGACCCGGGAATAGACCTTGACCTCCCTTCCAGTTATTATAATGAGGCCTTTCGGGCCGTGAGGAAGGCTTATGAAGCCGTGGGATGGGGAAATCCCCTTGAAGTCCTCATAGTCGGCGAGGAAATTAACGTGCTCCTGATGTGTATTAAGCCAGGTAAGGTATTCCAGGGAGTGGCCTTTACCAATCAGGCCAATCTGGGTTTTGTCAGGGCGGTTGTCAAGAAGTACAGGGAAGTTATGCTAAGTCTCCTTCCCTGAGCTCTATTCCTTTTTCCTCTCCTTGGGCGTGAACTCGTAATCCACGAATTCTAAAATGGCAAGTTCGGCTCCGTCGCCTTTCCTGCGATTGGGAAGTTTTATTATCCTGGTATAGCCACTGTTTCTGTCCTGAAACCTGGGTGCAAGAACCTCAAAGAGTTTCCAGACTGCTTCCTTCTTGTAAAGGAAGGAATGAACTTTGCGGCGATTGTGAAGGTTGTCCTCCTTGGCAAGGGTCATCATTTTCTCCGCAAATTTCCTGGCTTCTTTGGCCTTGGCCACGGTTGTTATAATTCTCTCGTTCTCTATCAGGGAAGTTACTAAATTTCTCAAAAGGGCCATCCTGTGAGCAGAGTCCCTGCGAAGTTTTCTATATCCCTTCCTGTGCCTCATCTCAACCCTCCATTTCCGATTTTATCTCTTTTTCTATTTTTTCTACCAGGTCCTCGGGAAGTTGTGTGCCCAGGGAAAGTCCGTGACTTTCCAGAAGGGCCTCCACCTCTGCCAGGGATTTCTGGCCGAAGTTCTTGGCTTTAAGAAGTTCGTTGCTGGTCTTCTGGATTAACTGGTATATCCTCTCTATACCGATGGATTTAAGGGCATTAATGGACCTCACATGAAGGTTAAATTCGTCTATCCTCTTCTTAAGAAAGTCCTCGGCATATCTGACCCTGGGCTCCTGAATTTTTTCAGGAGTTTTTATCCCCTCCTTCGGGGAAACGCCAAAGAATATGGAAAGGTGCTCCTGAAGAATCTGGGCTGCCCTTATAAGAGCCTGATCCGGGGGAACCACCCCGTTGGTCCATATTTCCAGGATGAGTTTCTCGTAATCTGTCCTTCTACCCACCCTGGCAGGCTTCACGGTAAAATTGACCTTTCTAACCGGAGAATGGGAGGAATCCAGGGGTATGTAACCCACGGGAAGTTCAGGGTCGTAGTTTTCTGAGGCTGGAACATACCCCCTGCCGTTGCGAACCCTCATCTCTATTTCCAGTTCCCCATCCTCGTCTAAGGATGCAATATATACATTGGGGTCTTTTATTTCAATATCCCCATCGTGCTCTATATCACGGGAAAACACATCCCCGGGACCCTTGACCTTGAGCCTCATGGTCTTCTCGTAGGGGACCTTCAGGAGTATTGGAATGGTCTTGAGGTTAAGTATTATGTCCAGGACATCCTCCTTAACTCCAGGAAGGGAGGTAAATTCGTGAGCAGCCCCCTCTATTTTTACTGCGGTAATAGCCGCTCCCTCAATGGATGAGAGAAGCACCCTCCTGAGAGCATTTCCCATGGTGGTGGCATATCCCTTCTCAAAGGGAGCAGCGGAGAATTTCCCATAGGTCTCGGTCATCTCCTCTATTTCCACCAGCCTCGGTCTTTGAAATTCCAGAGCAAATATCATGTCTTACCCTCCTTATTTGGAGTAAAGCTCCACTATTAAGTGCTCCTCTACGGGCAGGCTTACATCCTCCCTGGTGGGAAGGGCTATTATTCTTCCTTTCATTCCTTCCCAATCCACCTCAATCCAGGATGGAGGATTTGCCTTTGTCATGAGGTCCTCTATCATGGCCTTTATGTTTTCGTTGTTTTTAGACCTGTCCACAAATTCTATAACATCCCCTTCCCTTACAAGATAAGAAGGAATATCCACATTTCTACCATTGACCTTGAAATGGCGATGATTGACTAACTGACGGGCGTGACGGCGGGAATAGGCGAATCCCATCCTGTAGATCACATTGTCAAGCCGCCTCTCCAGCAGGATAAGGAGGTTATCGCCGGTCTTCCCCCTCATCCTCTCGGCCATCTCAAAGTAACGGCGGAACTGCCTTTCCAGAACCCCATAGAACCTCTTAACCTTCTGTTTCTCCCTTAACTGTCTCCCATAGGGGGAAATTTTCCTCTGGGGAATCCGTCCGTGCTGTCCCGGACGGGTATGTCTCTGTTCTAAAGGACATTTATCGCTCAGGCACTTGGCTCCTTTAAGAAACAATTTTACGCCTTCGGCTCTACAAAGCCTGCAAACCGGTCCTGTGTATCTCGCCATTTCTTACCTCCTTAAACTCTCCTGGGCCTTCTGGGCCTGCATCCATTGTGAGGTATTGGGGTAACGTCCTTTATGGACTTGACCTGAAGACCTGCCTGGTGAAGGGTTCTTATGGCTGCCTCCCTTCCGGGTCCTGGCCCCTTTACCCTTATGTCTATAGACCTCATTCCCATCTGCATGGCTTCCTGGGCCGCCTGTCTTGCGGCCATCTGGGCCGCCCATGGGGTTCCCTTTCTGGTGCCCTTAACACCAACTTTCCCGGCGCTGGACCAGCATACCACATTTCCGTCAGGATCAGTTATGGTTATTATGGTGTTGTTAAATGTAGCCTGAATATGGGCAATACCATGGGGAACATTCTTCTTTTCCTTTCTTCTTCTGGTTTTTCTTCTCCTCTGTGCCATTTCCTACCCCCTATTTTTTCCTTCTCTTGAGCATATTACCCCGGGGCCCTTTCCTTGTTCTGGCGTTGGAGTGGGTCCTCTGCCCCCTCACTGGCAATCCTGCCTTGTGCCTCAGGCCCCTGTAACAGCCTATTTCTATGAGTCTCTTGATGTTCATGGCTATTTCCTTGCGGAGTTCACCCTCCACCTTCTCTTCTGTTTCAATTATCTTTCTTATTCTCGTTAGTTCTTCCGGGGTAAGTTCCCTGGTCTTCTTCATGGGGTCCACATTGGCCCTTTTGAGTATATCCAGGGCTTTTGACCTCCCTATTCCGTAAATATAGGTAAGGGAAACGAATATCCTTTTGTTGTCGGGAATATTAACTCCTGCTATCCTCGGCATGTTTTACCTCCTATCCCTGTCTTTGCTTGTGCTTGGGATTTTTGCATATTACCATAACTACTCCTCTTCTCCTTATTATCTTGCAATCCTTGCAAATTTTTTTAACTGAAGACCTTACCTTCATTTTTCACCTCACCTGCTATATCTATATATTATCCTTCCCTTCTTAGGGTCGTATTTTGATATTTCAAGAAGGACCCTGTCTCCGGGAAGGAGCCTTATAAAATTCTTCCTCATCCTTCCAGAAACATGTGCTAATATTATATGACCCGTTTCAAGTCTCACCCTGAAGGTGGCATTGGGAAGAGCCTCTGTAATGACCCCTTTAATCTGAATAAAATCATCCGACCTGGCCATCACTCCACCACCGTCAATATCTCCGCTTCCCCGTCCCTTATCACCACAGTATGCTCAAAATGGGCCGATGGAAGGCCATCTACAGTAACCACAGTCCAGCCATCGGTTTTAACCCTTACTCTCCAGTTCCCCATGTTAACCATGGGCTCTATGGCTATGGTCATCCTCTCCTCAAGCAAAGGTCCCCTTCCGGGAAAACCGAAATTTGGAACCTGGGGTTCTTCGTGGAGATGAGTTCCGATTCCGTGGCCGGCAAAATCTCTCACCACGGAGAAACCGCGCCGTTCTACATAGGTCTGAACGGCATGGGAAATATCCCCGAGACGGGCTCCAGCCACCGCCTTTTTTATTCCCTGATAAAGAGATTCCCTGGTGGTTTTTATCAGTTGTCTTTTCCTGTTACTCAGGGGCTCTATCCCCACTGTAAGAGCAGAATCCCCATAATACCCGTCCTTAATGACCCCGAAGTCCAGGCTAACAATATCACCCTCCCTGAAAACCTTCTCCCTGGTGGGTAGTCCATGTACAACTTCCTCGTTAACGGAAACGCAGAGGGAGGCCGGGTACTTCTTCCCCCCGGAAGGATGGGGATAATTTTTAAAGGCAGGGGCAGCCTTGAGTTCCTCAAGCCTCCGCTCCGCATGCTCGTTGAGTTCGTAGGCGGAAACTCCAGGCTTTACCATTTCAGCCACTTCCCTGAGGATAAGGGCGGTTATCCTTCCGGCTTCCCTCATCTTTTCTATCTCATCCTCCTTTTTTATAACAATCACATTGCCTCCATGATCCTGGAAAAAACCTCTTCCACACTTCCCTGTCCGTTAACTTCAATCAAAACATTCCTGCGGCAGTAATAGTCCACTATGGGCTCGGTCTGCTTTTTGTAAACCTTGATTCTCTCTCTCACCACTTCCTCCCTGTCATCCTCTCTCTGAATCAGCGGAGTCCCACAGCGGTCGCATATTCCCTCCCTTTTGGGAGGTGAAGTTATGAGATTGTAAACCGCCCCACAATTGGGACAAACCCTCCTGGCGGAAAGTCTTTTTATCACTTCTTCCTCTGGAACTTTTATGTAGATAGCCCTGAGGGGCAGGCCAAGTTCTTCCAGGGCCCGGGCCTGCTTCAGATTCCTGGGAAAGCCATCCAGGATACAGCCATGGCTGCAATCTTCGCTTTTGAGTTTTTCCTCCACTATTCCTATTACTATTTCATCGCTTACCAGTTCTCCCCTTTCCATAGCCTCCCTGGCCTTCTTCCCAAGGGGAGTTTCTCTCCTTACTGCATCCCTGAGAATGTCCCCGGTGGAAATCCTGGGAATTCCCAGTTTCTTTGAAAGAAGTTCTCCCTGGGTTCCCTTTCCTGCTCCTGGAAGACCGAGAAGGATGTATATCATCTTCTTCCCCTTACCCTGACGCCTTTGATAAATCCGTCGTAGTTCCTCATTACCAGTTGGGCCTCTATCTGCTGGAGGGTGTCCATGGCAACTCCCACAACGATTAGCAGGGAAGTTCCACCGAAGAAGAACTGAATCCCCAGACCGGTGCTTACCCAGGATGGAGTCACCTTTTCCAGCCAGGGTCCTATCCAGGGAATGGCTCCCACCTTAAATCCGAAGAACAGAAATTCAGGGATTATTGCAACCAAAGCCAGATATATGGCACCCACGAAGGTGAGGCGGGAAAGAATCCTGTCTATGTATTCCGCCGTGGGCTTTCCAGGCCTTATGCCAGGAATGAATCCCCCGTATTTCCTTATGTTGTCCGCAACATCCTGGGGATTGAAGATTATGGAAACATAGAAATAGGTGAAGAATATTATTCCTATAAAGTATAGAAGTTCGTAAAGGGGCATTCCCCAGCTGAGCTGCTTGGCAATGGCCTCAAACCAGGCGTACTTCCTGGCCAGGCCCTGGAAGGCCGTGGGAATGGTAACTATGGATGAGGCGAAGATTATGGGTATAACCCCACCGGTGTTTACCTTTATGGGAAGGTAGGTGGACTGGCCACCGTAAACTCTTCTTCCCCGCACCATCTTCCCATATTGGATGGGAATTCTCCTGTAAGCCCTTTCCACGAAAACCACCACGGCTATTATGGCCAGCATGAGGAGAACGAAGAGCACAAGGTTTATTATGTTTACCTCGCCGGTAACCACCTGGCGGTAAACCTGCTTGAACTGAAGGGGAAATCTTTTAATTATTCCGGCAAAAATCAGAAGGGAAATTCCGTTTCCTATACCCTTCTCGGTAATCTGCTCGCCCATCCACATCAGGAAAATACTGCCAGTGGTAAGGGTGAGCATGGTCAGCAACTTGAAGCTCCAGCCCGGAAACATAACTATGCCCGCCTTCATGGACTCCAGCATGGTGGCAATTCCCAGGGACTGGATAAGGCATATAAGGACCGTTCCATATCTTGTGTATTCTGTTATCTTCTTCCTTCCGTATTCCCCTTCCTTGGAGAGCCTTTCTATGTAAGGGGAGACCACCACTAAAAGTTCCATAATTATGGCAGCGGATATGTAGGGCATAACCCCCAAAGCAAAAATGGTCATCTGGGAAAGGTTTCCCCCGGAGAAGAGGTCCACCAGTCCCAGAAAACTTCCCTGAACCTGCTTGAAGAAGGCTGCTAAGGCCTTCCCATTAATTCCCGGCGTGGGTATGTGCCCTCCCACCCGGAATATGGCCAGCATGGTAAGGGTGTAAATTATTCTCTTTTTCAGTTCGGGAATGGAGAAAATATTCCTGATGGCGTTGGACACTTCAACCTCCTATAATAACTGCCTTCCCTCCTGCCGCCTCTATTTTTTCCTTGGCCTTCTGGCTGAATTTGTGGGCGTGGATAATGTACGGTTTAGTAAGTTCCCCTCTGGAGAGAATCTTCACCGGAAGGGAAAGTTTCTTTATTATCCCCTTGGCCTTCAAAACCTCCGGTGTGATTTCTTTTTCTTCCAGGCCTTCAATTCTATCCAGGTTAACCACCTGATAACGGATGGAGAAAATGGCATTGGTAAAACCCCTCTTGGGCACTCTCCTGTAAAGGGGCATCTGCCCACCTTCAAAGCCCCACTTGCGGGAATAACCGCTCCTGGACTTCTGACCCTTGTGTCCCTTTCCCGCGGTCTTTCCCCATCCGGAGCCAGGACCTCTTCCTATCCTCTTCCTGTTTTTTACCGCTTTCCTTTTGGGTTGAATGTCCTGAAGTCTCATTTTACCTCCTCCACTTTAACCAGATGGGGAACCTTGGCAATCATTCCCCTTATGGCCGGGGTATCCTCCCTTATAACCGAATGATGAGGCCTTCTCAAACCCAGACCTTTAACTACTTCTCTCTGGTACCTGGGATGTCCAATCACGCTTCTTACAAGGGTTATTTTTATTTTCTTTTTCTTGATCTTGGCCATATCTCCTGAACCTCCTTTCCTCTTTCTTCTGCGTATTTATAAGGGTCTAAAAGCATTTTTAGCGCCTCCATGGTGGCGTAGGCGTTGGTTATGGGATTGCGCGAACCCAGTATTTTAGCCAGAACATCCTTAATCCCGGCAAGTTCCAGAATTTTCCTCACTGAACTTCCGGCTATTACCCCTGTTCCTTCTGCCGCCGGTTTAATAAGAACTTTAGCGGCCCCAAACTTGGCCAGAACAGGATGGGGGATGGTAGTTCCGATAATGGGAACCTGAATCATGTTCTTCCTGGCCTTTTCAATGGCTTTCTGAATGGCTAAGGGAACTTCCCTGGCCTTTCCTTTACCGACGCCTACCCTTCCGTTTCTATCGCCTACGGCCACGAAAACGGAAAACCTGAGGTTCTTGCCGCCGGTCACCACCTTGGTTACCCTTCTTATTGAGAGAATTTCTTCATAGGTCTGAAGTTCATCCATTTTTTCCCTCCTAAAACTCAAGACCGGCCTTCCTTGCCCCTTCAGCCACTGCCTTCACCTTTCCATGGTAGGGATAACCATTCCTGTCAAAGACCACCCTTTTTATACCCTTTTCAATAAGCATCTTTCCTATCTTCTCCCCGAGTTTCTCAGCGGCTTTTATGTTCTTTCTGTTTCTGCCGAACTCCTCAAAGTCCTTGGTAAGGGTGGTAGCGAAGGCTATGGTTTTTCCCTCATCGTCATTGACAGCCTGAACATAAAGATAGCGGTTACTCTTGTAGACGGTGAGCCTTGGCCTTTCCGCAGTGCCGTGAATTTTCTTCCTTATTCTCTTTTTTATCCTGAGTCTTCTTTTCTTCTTGATTTCAACCTTGTCCTTAATCATCACCTCACCCCCGATTTACCAGGTTTTAGTCTGAGAATTTCTCCCTCGTATCTTATCCCCTTACCCTTATACGGGTCAGGCTCCCTGAAACGGCGAATTTCAGCCGCCACTGCCCCCACCCGCTGTTTGTCTATTCCCTTTATGATTATTTTGTTGGGTTTTTCCACTGTAATCTCTACATCGTCCGGGATCCTGTATATAACCGGGTGGGAATATCCCAGGGCAAGGTGGAGTTCCTTTCCCTTCAGGTCCACCCTGTATCCTACCCCCACCACCTCAAGTCTCTTTTCAAAGCCCCTGGTGAGGCCTATTACTGCATTGTTGGCAAGGGCTCTGGCCAGTCCATGGTAAGCCCTGGTTTGCTTCAGGTCATTTTCCCTGTAAAAAACCAGGTTGTCCCCTTCCAATTTAACCTTTATCCCCGGGGGAATAGGGGTCTGAAGTTTACCCTTGGAGCTTTCAAATAAAATTCTTCCCCCTTTCTCGTCAATGGTAACTTTAACGGCCTGGGGGATCTGAACCGGTTTTTTGCCTATTCTGCTCATTTCTCCTCCTACCAGATGTAACAGATTACTTCTCCACCAACCCCGAGTTTCTCCGCTTCCCTGTCGCTCAGGATTCCCCTGGAGGTTGAAATAATTGCTATCCCCATACCATCAAGCACCCTGGGTATTTCATCCCTGGTGCAATAAACCCTTCTGCCCGGCTTGCTGACCTTTTTAAGCCCTCTTATTACAGGACGATACTTGCCCAGATACTTAAGTTTTATTTTAAGGATTCCCTGTTTGTTATCCTGCTCCACAGAATAATCCTCTATGTAGCCTTCCTGCTTCATAATCCGGGCTATGGCCTCCTTCATCCTGGAATAGGGTATGGAGACCTCCGACCTTCCCCTCTCCAGGGCGTTTCTTATTATCGCCAGCATATCAGCAATGGGATCAGTCTGACTCATTCTTTACCTCCTACCACGATGCTTTTTTCACCCCGGGAATTTCTCCCTTTAAAGAAAGTTCCCTGAAACATAACCTGCAAAGACCGAACTTCCTTATGTAACCCCTGGGCCTTCCGCAACGGCGGCAGCGATTCCTGTGCCTTACCGCAAATTTAGGTGTTTTGTAAAGTTTCGCCATCTTGGCCTTGGTCGCCATTTTTACCTCCTGAAGGGCATTCCGAAGAGGCTTAGAAGTTCGTAAGCCTCTTCATCGGTCTCCGCGGTGGTAACGAAGGTTATATTCATACCCCTGTTCTTCTCCACCTTGGTGTAATCTATTTCCGGGAAAATCAACTGGTCCTTAACTCCTATGGTGTAATTTCCCCGGCCGTCAAAACTCCTGGGATTAACGCCCCTGAAATCCCTGACCCTGGGAAGAGCAAGGCTGATGAAACGGTCAAGAAACTCGTACATCCTCGCTCCCCTGAGGGTTACCATACAGGCAATGGGCTGGCCTTTTCTAACCCGGAAATTGGATATGGACTTCTTCGCCCTTTTAATAACAGGCCACTGCCCGGTTATCTGGGACAGTTCCTTCATGGCAACCTCCAGTTCTTTCACATTCTGGGTTGCCTCCCCAACTCCCATGTTTATAACTATCTTCTCCAATCGGGGCACCTTCATAATGTTCTTATACTTGAATTTTTCCATCAGGGCAGGGATTATCTCTTCCCTGTATTTTTTAAGCAATCTGGGCTGATATTCCATCCCTTACCTCCTTAGTCCAGTTCCTTCCCACAGTTTCCGCATACCCTTACCTTCCTGCCGTCTGCAGTAACCCTGACCTTTACCCTCACTCCCTTTTCGCAATTGGTGCAGTAGTACATCACATTGGAAATGTGTATGGGAAGTTCCTGCTCTGTTCTTCCACCCTGGACACCCTGCTGAGGGTTGGGCCTCTCGTGTTTTATGTGGAGGTTAACCTTCTCCACCAGAACTCTCTGGCTGCGGGGATACAGCCTGAGGATTTTTCCCATTTTACCTTTGTCCTTTCCAGCAATTACGACCACAAAGTCTCCTTTTTTAATCCTGGGTTTCATCTTCCACCTCACACTACCTCCGGTGCCAGGGAGATTATTTTCATAAATCTCTTTTCCCTCAATTCCCTGGCCACGGGTCCAAAAATTCGCGTTCCCACGGGATCTCCAAACTTGTCTATAATCACCGCGGCATTGTCATCAAAACGGACATAGGAGCCATCTTTACGCCTTACCTCTTTTCTGGTCCTCACTATAACAGCCTTCACCACACTCCCCTTCTTTATATTGGAATTGGGCTCCGCCTCCTTTACTGAAGCAGTTATGACATCACCCACACTCGCATATCTACCGGCTCCCCCTCCCACGGCCCTTATCATCATTATTCTTTTGGCGCCTGAATTGTCCGCCACCTTCAAAATACTCTGCATCTGAAGCATGGCTCCCTCCTTATTCTTCTATCCTCTTTGCTTTTTCCAGAATCTTAACCAGCCGCCAGCGTTTCCTCCTGCTGAGAGGTCTTGTCTCTTCTATAAGAACAACATCCCCTTCCCTGGCCTCGTTTCTCTCGTCGTGGGCCATAAATTTTGACCTTCTCTTTATGTACTTTTTATAAAGGGGATGTTTGACGAGCCTCTCCACCATTACCACGATGGACTTCTGCATTTTGGCAGAAGTTACCACTCCAATCTTTCTCTGTCTCCTATTCATTTTTAGCCTCCCTCTCGCGAAGGATGGTAAGAATCCTCGCTATGTCCCTTTTAACCTGTTTTAATTTCGCCGGATTGTCCAACTGGCCTATGGTTTTTTGAATTTTCAGTTTAAAAAGTTGCTCGGAAAGTTCCTCGTATTTGCTCTCCAGTTCTTCGCTGGAAAGTTGCCTCAAATCCTTGGCCTTCATCATTCACCTCGTCTCTATCCTGGTAACTATTCTGGTTTTAAAGGGAAGTTTGGCGGCAGCAAGCCTGAGGGCTTCCCTGGCGAGATCTTCGGGAACTCCGCCTATTTCGTAAATTATCCTTCCGGGCTTTATAACATCCACCCAGAATTCCGGATTCCCCTTTCCCTTTCCCATCCTGGTTTCCAGGGGTTTCTTGGTTATGGGTTTCCAGGGAAACACCCTTATCCATATTTTTCCGCCCTTCTTAACCGCCCTGGTTATAGCGATTCTTCCGGCCTCTATCTGTCTTGATGTCAGCCATCCCCTTTCCACAGCCTGGAGACCTAAATCTCCGAAGGTAACAAAATTTCCCCTGGTGGCTATTCCCTTCATCCTTCCCCTTTGCATTTTGCGGTATTTAACCTTCCTTGGCATTAACATGGCTTACCCCCTTTTCTCCTTTTTCTCCCTTTCCTCCCAGGGTTCTTTCTTGACCCCTACGTATTCCTGAATTGAAAACCTTTCCTTTTCTTTATCTTCAAGGTAAATCCACACCTTAACCCCTATTTTTCCGTAAGTGGTAAAGGCTTCTGCAAAACCGTAATCTATGTCAGCCTTTATGGTCTGTAGAGGCAGTCTCCCCACCAGATACCATTCGGTTCTGGCAATCTCAGCGCCCCCGAGCCTTCCCGCAACCATGACCTTTATCCCCCTGGCTCCAAGGTTCACAGCATTGTTCACTGCCCTTTTCATGGCGCGGCGGAAGGCTACCCTCTTTTCCAGTTGAAAGGCTATACTTTCAGCCACCAACTGGGCATCCAGTTCCGGCCTGCGAACCTCTATGACTTCCACCAGGATTTCCTTCCCGCTCCTCTCAGCGGCAAATTTCTTTATCTTATCCAGTTCCACCCTTCCCCTGCCCACTACTATACCGGGCCTGGCGGAGAAAACTGTTATCTTCATGAGATTTCCCACTATGCTCACATCTATTCTGGATATGCCTGCATGATAATAGTTCCTCTTTATGTAATCCTTTATAGCCATAACATTGTGGAAATCGTCCACGAATTGCCTTCCCTTTCCGTACCAGTTGGACTTCCAGGTTTTGTTAAATCCAATTCTGAATCCGTATGGATGGGTCTTCTGTCCCACTTCTACCTCCTTTCATCCAGTTCTATGGTTATATGGGAGGTCTTTTTCCTTATGATTCTGGGAACCCCCCGAAATCCGGGCCTAAGCCTTCTATACATAGGTCCCTCGTCCACATATATTTTCTCTATATAAAGGTTCTCCACATCCACATTTGGGAATTTAACCTTCGCGTTGGCCACGGCGGACTCAAGAACCTTCCTTACGAGGTTCGCTGCTTTCCTTTTGCTAACGAATTGAAGAATGGAAAAGGCCTCTCCCACATCTCTTCCCCTTATAAGGTCCGCCACCAAGCGAACCTTTCGGGCCGACATGGGCACATATC
Source organism: Candidatus Aminicenantota bacterium (assembly GCA_027025175.1). GTDB lineage: Bacteria > Acidobacteriota > Aminicenantia > S016-38 > S016-38 > JALSNJ01. The sequence continues at coordinate 15,289 of JALVRF010000062.1, forward strand.
TTCCTCTGGCAACTGCTATTCCCATATCTCCCTCCTATTTCTTTCCTTTGCCGCCCGGATGGGAGCGGAAGGTTCTTGTGGGGGCGAATTCCCCGAGTTTGTGCCCCACCATCTGCTCAGTTATGTAAAGGGGTATGAACCTTTTACCATTATGAACCGCTATGGTTAACCCAACCATCTCCGGAATGATAGTTGAGCGCCTGGACCATGTTTTTATAACCTTCCTTTTTGACGGGTCCCTGTGCTGTTCCAGAACCTTTTCAAGAAGATGTCCATCAACGAAGGGTCCTTTCTTTTTTGACCTTCCCATTTTTATCTCCTTCTCTTGAGAATAAATCTCTGGGTTCTCTTGTTTCTCCGGGTCTTGTAGCCCTTGGTGGGTTGACCCCATGGGGTGACAGGATGACGTCCGGGATGGCTCTTCCCCTCACCGCCACCGTGGGGATGGTCCACGGGGTTCATGCAGGTTCCCCTAACATGGGGCCTGCGACCAAGCCATCTCTTCCTTCCCGCCTTACCTATGACCACATTTTCATGCTCAATATTCCCCACCTGCCCTATGGTGGCCCTGCAGTTAAGGTGAATAAGCCTGATCTCCCCGGAGGGCATTCTTACCTGGGCGTAATCTCCTTCCTTGGCCAATAACTGGGCCCAGCCACCAGCGGAACGGGCTATCTGACCGCCCTTACCTGGTCTGAGTTCAATATTATGGATGGTGGTTCCCACGGGTATTTCCCTGAGGGGCATGGCATTTCCCGGGAGAATATCCACCCTCTTATTGGAGGAAATCACCGTGTCGCCCACCTTCAGGCCCACTGGCCAGAGAATGTAACGCCTCTCGCCATCGGGATATTTCACCAGACAAATTCTCGCTGAACGGTTGGGGTCGTATTCTATGGATTCCACCACTCCCGGGATATCCAGTTTATCTCTCCTGAAGTCAATAATCCTGTAACGGCGTTTGTGCCCTCCGCCTCTAAACCTTATGGAAACCCAGCCCCTGTTGTTTCTTCCCCCGGTCTTCCTCAGGGGAGCGGTGAGGGGCCAGTAAGGCTCCTTCCTGGTTATTTCCTCAAAGGTATAACCCGTCATAAACCTTCTCGACGGAGTCACTGGTTTGTATGTTTTTATACCCATGTCACACCGCCTCTATGAATTCAATCATCTTTTCGCCTTCTTTAAGTTTCACATAGGCCTTTTTCCAGTCCTTGGTCTTTCCAGCCCTGAACCTGACCCGGCGCCTCTTGCCTTTAACCTTTATCACCCTTACTGCCTCCACCTTTACCTTGAAAATCTCCTCCACTGCCTGTTTTATTTGAATCTTGTTGGCCTTGGGGTGGACCTCAAAAACCACGGTCCTCTCCTCGTCCTTAAGCCTTGTGGCCTTT